>JBMOKS010000463.1:7421-10723 GCA_049324355.1 Bacteroidota bacterium | reverse complement strand
TATGAATGGGAAGGTATTGAAAGAAGCCACAGCGCATGGCAACACTTCACTTTCAATGGGTGCCGACCTTCAGCGTGGCCTTTACATATTAAAAGTCATTCGGGGCAACACGGTCACGCGGCACAGGCTTGTAAAAAATTAATCCTTTCAGAAGCCCGTTTCCCAGCGGTTTTTTTTATCAATGAATTTACCTTATTGACACTGCCCGTATCAACTTTGATTTACAAACGCCGGTTGATTATTTTTAAGGTTTAAATGAAGAGAACAGCAGCTGTTTTAGGTGTTTTATTACTGGTCTCCATTCAGGTTACAGCCCAGGTTGGCAATGAATGGATCATTCCTTCGCAAGCTTATTTTAAGATCCCGGTTGCCAAAGATGGTCTGTATAAAGTTACGTACGCCGATCTTCAGGCTGCAGGCTTTCCGGTTGGTGCAGCAGATCCCACGCGCTTTCAACTCTTTCATCGTGGCGTTGAACAAGCTATCTACGTTGAAGGCGAAAGCGATGCTCAGTTTGATGCTTCGGATTTTATCGAATTCTATGGCCGTAAGAATGATGGCACCTTAGATAAGGAATTGTACCAACCCACAACAGCTCACCCGCATACTTATTACAATTTATACAGTGACACAACCGCCTACTTTTTAACGATTGCTTCTTCGCCTGGAAAACGCATGGTGTCTTTTCAAGAGGACAATACCGGTCTGCCGGCTGAAACTCATCATGTCGACGAAAAACTCATGGTGCTTAAAGATCAATATGCGGGAGGCATCAATTATGGCGACGTTCAAAATACCTATTTTGATCTGGGTGAGGGTTGGACAGGCGCGCAGGTGGTTCAAACTCAATCAGTAGATTACGTACTCGACAACATATTGCTGGGTGTAACCACGGCCGGGCTTCCGTCTCTGGAACTCATGCTGGTGGGTCGCGGACAGATGGAACACGCAGCTGAGGTTTATGTTGGAACCGGTCTGCGGTTAGCCGCAAACATTAATTTTTCAGGGTTCAACACCTATCAGCAGACCATTCCATTAGAATGGCCAGACATTGCCGCGGACGGCAAGCTGACCGTGAGGATCAAAGTGGTCGGCATTGGCGGTCTGCCCGACAGACTTAGTGCTTCATATCTTAAGTTAACTTATCCGCAGGAGATGAATGCGGCCAATGCGGCCGAAAAGATTTTCATACTTGCGCCTAATGCTGGTGACAAATCGTATATCGAAATTCAAAATCCAGCGGCAGGCACCAGATTGTTTGATATCACCGACCCTTCGGCTGTGAAGAAGATCATTGCCACGTCGGCAGGAACGCTAAATGCCACTGTACCTTCCACGAGCAACGTCAGGAAAATATTTGCTACGAACGTTACCACTACCCCCAAGCTAAAACGTGTTGTATTCCGTGATATCCAGGCGTCGGATTACAATTATATTATCATTAGTAATCCGTTGTTGAGAAAACCTGTGGCGGGCTACAGTGATCCGGTAAAAGCCTATGCAGAATACCGGGCCTCGGCAGCGGGGGGCGGCTATGACACGATCGTGATGAATACGCAGCAGCTTTTCGATCAATTTAACTATGGTGAATCGTCGTCGCTGGCGATTTATCATTTTATGAAATACTCCGTTGCCGGTGGTTCGCCGCGATATCTGTTTTTGATCGGAAAAGGCCTTGACATCTATTATCGATATTACCGGAATCCTACACCTTTTACAACTTACAAGGATTTTGTGCCGCCGGCCGGATGGCCCGGATCAGACATGGCTTATACGGCAGGCCTGAACGGCACGACGTATGAACCCGCTGTTCCAACAGGAAGGATTCCCGCCATAAAACCCGAAGACGTGGCGGCCTATCTTAACAAGATTAAAGAAACGGAAGCACGCGCCTTTGATGATCTGAGACGAAAGAATGTATTGCATCTCAGCGGTGGCATATTTCCCGGAGAACCGCAGGAGTTCCGCACCTATATGAAAGACTTCGAGCAAGTGGCTGTTGATTTTCATTTGGGTGGTCAGGTAAGAGCGATAGCCAAACAATCTACCGACATACAGTTGATCAACATCTCCGATGAAGTAAATAAAGGATTGAACCTGGTTACATTTTTCGGGCACTCGTCGCCCACCACACTCGATTTCGATATCGGCTATGTGACAGATCCGGTGTTGGGGTACAACAACAAAGGCAAGTATCCGATGCTGTTGATGAACGGTTGCGATGCCGGTGCATTTTTTCTGAATACTTCATTGTTTGGTGAAAATTGGATCAATACCCCTGACAAGGGCGCGATCGGATTTATTGCCCACAGTTCGTTTGGATTGGTGGGCGCGTTGAAAAAATACACTGACATTTTTTACGAAGTGGGTTATGGCGATTCGACTTTCATTTACAAAGGCATTGGCGACATTCAGAAAGAAACGGGAAAACGTTTGTTGGAGCGAGTGCCAACTTCGCCGGTGTTTCATACGCAGGTGCAGCAGATGGTTCTGCTCGCCGACCCCGCGGCAGCACTATTCGGTGCCCGTAAGGTCGATTACGAAGTGATTGACAACAATGTGTTCATTGAGTCGTTTGACGGTGAACCCGTAACGGCACGTTCAGATTCATTTGCAATCAAGTTTATCGTACGAAATTTCGGACAGGCCAAGGAAGATACCTTCAGAATTGAGGTGACGCGCAAATTCAATGACAACTCCACCATCACCTACGATTCTCTCTTTGCTCCGGTATTATACAGTGATACGCTGATGATGGTGATCCGCAAATCGAAAAACGATCAATTTGGCAATAATACTTTCACCGTCGACATCGATGCAGATGGCATCATTGCCGAGTTGAACGAAAATAACAACACAGCCTCAATAGAATATTTTATTCCGCTGAACGGAACAAAAAACCTTTTTCCGAGAGATTTTGCCATCCTGACAACAAGCCAGGTCAATCTATCTTTTCAGAACACCGATGCACTGTCTGTCGAGCGGGATTTTTTGTTGGAAGTCGATACGGTAGACACTTTTAGCAGTGCCTTTAAAAAGTCGTTCACTGTTAAGGGTACGGTGTTGGCCAGTCAATCGTTGTCGCTGCCGACGCAGGATTCGTTGACCTATTACTGGCGAACTAAATTGGCGCAACCCACCGAAAACGAAAGTAAAGAGTGGACCACGACCTCTTTCACCTACATCGACAACGGGCAGGAGGGATGGGCACAAATGCATTTTCCGCAGTATCTGAAAAATGCGTCCATTGGACTTGTGAAGGATCCGGAAATACGCCGATTGAAATTTGAAGAAACCGTTAC
>JBMOKS010000463.1:3456-7411 GCA_049324355.1 Bacteroidota bacterium | reverse complement strand
GCAGCCGGTAAGCCTTACGATTCTGTTAGCGTAAAGATCCAGGGAGCAGAGTATAATCTTACCCGTCAGGGATTTATCTGCAGACCCAATACCATCAACCTCATTGCGTTCGATAGGAATTCTACTGTGCCCTACATTGGAGTCCCCTTCCAATGGTTCAATCGCGCGGGCCGCTCGTGTGGACGTGAACCCTGGGTTATCAATAGTTTTACACCCACCGAACTGGTCACCGGTAACAACGACGACATCATTCAATATGTGAACAACATACCAGCCGGTGACTCGGTTGTTCTGTTTAATATCAACGATGCCGGATACGCCAGCTGGCCGGCGAGCGCCAAGGCCAAATTGGGCGAGCTAGGTATTTCTGTCGCGCAAATTGACGCACTGCTTCCGGGCGAGCCTGTGGTGATCTTTGCCCGAAAGGGACTGGCGCCCGGATCGGCAAAAATTTTTAGAACAACTTTCAGCCCTGCTAGTCAACAAAAACTGGTGGTGAACGAAACCATCACCGGCCGCTACAATTCAGGTACAATGAAATCGGGATTGATCGGCCCTGCGCAACAGTGGAAAAATTTCGTAGTCGACTACGACGAGACCGAAGCCGTAGACACTTATCAGTCCGACGTCTTTGGCGTTACGCTGTCGGGACAAGAAACATTGTTGAAATCAAACCTGGCAAACGGTCAAGACCTTTCGGATATCAGCGCCAGCGAATATCCTTACCTGAAATTGATCTATAAAACAGCCGACGATGTGAACCTCACGCCTGTGCAATTGAATCAATGGATGGTACTGTATGAGCCTGTTGCGGATGGATTGTTATTATACAAGGGACCGCTCACGCAGCAAGCACTCTTTGAAGGCGAGACGTGGAATGGAGACTACCGGTTTGTTAATATCAGTGACAAAACATTTCCAGATTCGCTGACCGTGAGTTACGACATCTTCAATAAGACGAGCATCAATTCTTTAAATAAAAAGTTCAAGATCAAGGCTCCGGTTCCTGCGGACACTACGAAGTTTAGTCTGGCCATAAACACACAATCGTTGCTGGGATTGAACGACGTCCACGTATTTGTTAATCCCAGGATCGTGGCGGAGCAGTATTACGATAACAATGTGGTTGCTTTGAACGACCATTTGCTGGTGAGCCGTGAAGAATTTAATCCTGTACTGGATGTCACGATCGACGGACGTTATGTAACGAAAGATGATTTTGTCTCGGCCGATCCGGTGATCCGCATTCGGGTTTGGGACGAAAACCCGTTCCTATTGATTCAGGACACTTCGCGGGTGGATTTTTATCTGGCCTATCCTTGCCAAGACGAAAGTTGTTCGTTGCAGCGCATCAATTTTAAGCGCACCGATGTGAGTTGGGTGCAGGCAACTGATACCACTGATTTTGTGATCACCTTTAATCCACAAGATCTTGCAGAAGGCCGTTACAAATTATTGGTAGAAGCCCGCGATGCTGTCGGTAATAAAAGTGGCGGCACGCCCTACGAGATCACGTTTCAAGTAAGCTATAATAAAGGGATTGCGATTTTGGATCCGTTTCCCAATCCGTTACAGTACAGCACGACATTCTCTTTTATTGTGGAGGGCAGTCAGGCGCCAGAAAAATTTTCGATCTCCATGGTCAATACCAGCGGTCAGCAGGTTGCTGAGTTTTCAGCTGACGAATTGCCGGTCTTGCATGTCGGTACAAACGAATTTCATTGGGATGCGCGTGATGAGGATGGAAATCCGCTGGCTAATGGTATTTACTTTTTCCGTATTCTCGTCGAAACGGGTTCTGGCTTGGCGGAGAAAACAGGAAGGGTTGCCATTGTGCGATAAGTTTTGAGAACATTATAAAAAAAAGACCGGAAAATGCCGGTCTTCGATTTTTAAATCTATCAATGTTGATGGCCACCCGGACCATGAACGTGCCCGTGGGAAAGTTCTTCGGGTGTAGCATTTCGAACATCCATTACTTCTACGGCAAAGTTTAGTTCCACTCCAGCCAGGGGATGGTTTCCGTCCACAGTTACAGAATCCAGTCCCACATTTGTCACAGTAACAACACCGCCTTGATTAGTGGAGAAACGCATACCGGTTTTCACGTCCTGCCCGCCAAAAGCCGAGCGTGGCACTTTTTGCACCAGGGTCTCGTCTTTTTTTCCATACCCTTTTTCCGGTGATATTTTCAGATCAAATTTGTCTCCTTTAGATTTTCCTTCCAGACCTTCTTCCATACCGATAATGAGGTTGCCTGCGCCGTGTAAATAATGAAGAGGCTCGCGGCCGTCGCTGGTGTCGATGATCGTACCTTCATTATCTCTCAATGTATAATGGATCGCGGCAACTTTGTTTTTTGTGATTTGCATAAAAATGAGTTTTCGTTAAAATTTTCGAGGTCGGAGGGAACTGCCAGGCCTAGCCGGGTCCTCTGTAGCCAAAGGTAACGGAAAAAAATGAATGCTGACCTTGACCTAATATCTAATGGGTAATCTGGATTTCCGGGACATACTCAAATGGTTTACGCACTGGATCATTTTTAGAAATATCCCACAGTTGATTTAAAATTCTGATTATTCGCGGATTACGGATTTTAGGCGTTACCACTGTACATTAGCAGTATACATATAGGACACGTATGGATATTGAAACACTTCGTACATTCTGTAAATCGCTGCCCGCCACAACGGAAGATATCAAGTGGGTGAAAGATCTTTGCTTTCTAGTAGGCGGAAAAATGTATTGTGTAGCAGGATTGGACGGGCCGTTCGGCGTGACGCTTAAAGTACCGGACGACGAATTCGAAGAATTATTATCCAGGGAGGGTATCGTTCCGGCGCCCTATCTGGCCCGCGCAAAATGGATACGGGTGGAGAACGCGGCCGTATTCAAGAAGAAAGAGTGGGAGTACTACATACGGCAATCTTATGAATTGATCAGAGACAAGCTCACGGAAAAATTAAAAAAGCAACTCAAGCTGCAATAAACTCAAGCGCCATAAAAAAGAAGGGCCCTGACAAATCAGAGCCCCCTGCGTAGTATTCTCTATTTCAACCACAAATTGCTTCGTGTATTGAATATTGGGTGCGGTTCTAGTGTATTTTTTACGTACGATTAGGACCATTCCCGTATTAGTGAATAAACGCATTGCAGTAAGTATAAAATCCATGCCATCGCAGGCGTTCAGGTCGAAGAGGCCGGTAGACAACTGTTGAGGAATTTTCAGTACAGGTTTGTGCACCATAATACACTAAAGCAGCCCGTTCCATTCGACGAATTTTGGCACATGGTTTTTTCTTTTCTTAAACCGGAGCAAGGTAAAATTGGAATTACTGTTTTCAATTTTTAACTCATCATTTCTCTATACGCCGGTCTTTAAGAATTACTCAACCCAAAAAATTAACATGGTTATGGAAAAAAACACAAGAAACAAAAAAGCATCTTCTCTAAGCAGGGAAGAAAACCAGTCGCTGCTCGAAGAATATTTCGTCAATGAATTGAGGGATATTTATTGGGCGGAGAAACATCTTATCAAGGCATTGCCTAAACTTGAGAAAGCCGCTACATCACAAGAACTGGCTACAGCTTTTTCTGACCACCTCGCCGTGACCCACGAACAGGTAAGTAAATTGGAACAAGTCTTCGAGATGATGGGTGAAAAAGCACGCGGCAAAAAATGCGAAGGCATGGAAGGATTGGTAAAAGAAGGGGAATCTATCATCAGTGACACCGAAGACGGAACTTCCACGCGCGACGCGGCGCTAATTATTGCAGCTCAAAAAGTAGAACACTATGAGATCGCTACCTATGGCGGCCTTGCCCAACTGGCCAAGACGTTGGGGAAAAACGACATAGCCAATATTTTAGGCGAGATCCTGGAAGAAGAGAAAGAGGCCGATGAGCTGCTCACGAACCTGGCAGAATCCAATATTAACGAATCGGCCGAGTCTGA
>JBMOKS010000463.1:0-3446 GCA_049324355.1 Bacteroidota bacterium | reverse complement strand
AACTGGAGGGCAGCGAAAGGTAAGTCAATCTAGCTTAGCTCATTGCCGGAAGTCAGGTTCTCATTGCCTGACTTCCGCATTTGTGCCCGCCAGTAAATTTCCAATCACGATCAGCGGCAATCAACATGAAAATAAAATACAAGACAAGGATCGAAGGAATATCCCGGACTTTTAACCGGATTTCAGCTAAGGTCACAAAAGCCACCGGACGTCCGGTGACCTCCATCGTTGCGTTCTTGTTGGTAGTGACCTGGGCAATAACCGGTCCGTTATTCAACTACTCCGACACCTGGCAATTGGTAATCAATACCACTACTACCGTCATTACTTTTTTGATGGTCTTCATTATTCAACAATCGCAGAATAAAGATACCATGGCCATACAATTAAAACTCAATGAACTGATTGCCTGTCATGAAAAAGCCAGCAATCGTTTAATTGATATCGAAGATCTAACCGAGGAAGAATTGGAGATACTTAAACGATTTTACATTAGACTGTCTAAGCTTGCCGATAGAGAAAAAGACATTTTTAGTTCTCATTCGATAGATGAGGCGGAACAGGCACACAAGTCTAAGATCCGGAGAGGTGATGCTGTCAGACGAGGGGCGAATACAAATAAAAAGTCGCTACCAAAAAATGGTAACGACTTAAACCCCACTAGCTAAAACCTGCTATAGAACAATAATTTTCATGACAGGGCAATTATTTTGTTTTCTCATCGCTTGCAAAATACCTTTCAATACTTTCTCCAATTTTTCTTAATCCTTCTCTCACCTCCTTGACTGTTTCGCGGGAAGATGTCTTTACATCCTGGTACGTTTCTCTGGTGGCGTTTTCTACTTCATCCAGGGTTTTGTTCACTCTTTCTCGTTCATCTTTCAATTGCCGCTGCGCTTCCTCCAGCTGCTGCCTGGTTTTTTCGGAAGCTTTTTGGCTTTTGATTTCCAGCTTTTCAAGTTCACGGTCAATATCTTTCCGAAGTTCTTCGAGGTCATTGCGTATTTCTTCTCGTTCACGCTCCAGGTCGCTGTCAGTCTGCTCCCGATTCTTGACTTCGTCGTTATCGCGATTTGGATTTGAACATTCCGTCAGCGACAACATAAGGTAGGTGAGTCCCACCATAGCGAGTATACGTAACATTGTTTTCATAACCCGGTGTTTGAAATACTTTGGTTCCGAATAAAAATTTATGCCAGGGTTGCCGACCTACTGCCGATTCAAATCAGCCGTAGCCGCTGTAAAACTGAATATGCATTGGCCCCACTGTGGGCTTAGCTCCACAGGGTGAGATGAGGGGGTCGAGAGATAGCGTGCCAATCAATGGGGTATCGTTCACAAACTTTAGCGTTATCCCTGCCAGCACGAGCAGTAATAAGCATTGTTATTTTGCGGATTGTTGTGTGTAGCGGCAGTCGAAGAACTTGGGCACTAAGTTTTCTGCACTAGCCAACAAGCTGAACCAAGTCTGAAAATGATGTTACGCTGGACTGTTATTTTCTTAATTATTGCGTTGATCGCAGCGATCTTCGGTTTTGGCGGAATTGCCGCCGGTGCGGCTTCTATCGCCAAATTTATTTTCTTCCTGTTCTTGGCTCTGTTTGTGATCTCCTTGTTTACGGGTGCTTTTCGAAGACCGTAACAGCTGTTCACCAAGCAACGAGGAAAGAATGGCAGGGCAAACGAAAGCGAGGAGCGAATGCAATGCGGCTTTGTTGAGGAACGAGGATTTTTCCAGATACACACTTGACCAGGGAACTGGCATCAGTTTTTAAATTTTTTATCACGTACAAACCAAAACAGAAATTATGGATACAAACGAAAAGTTAATTGAGATGTTAAATGATTTGATCAAGATCAATCACGACCGTACAGAGGGTTATCGGCGCGCCACAGATGAATTGAAACCTGCTGAAGTAGATTTGAAAGCTATTTTCACCGACATGGCCAATTCAAGTGTAAAAAGTGCGAGCGAACTTTCTGCCGAAGTTATCAGGCTTGGTGGTAAGCCGCAAGATGATAGCACAATGCCCGGAAAGGTATACCGCGTATGGATGGAGATCCGATCTACGCTCAGTGCACGCGACAGAAAATCCATTTTGTCAATGTGTGAGTTTGGAGAAGACGCTGCCTTGAAAGCTTACAAGGAAGCCCTTTCCGCTGATGTGCCCATGACGGAGAACATTCGCCAGATCATTACCAGTCAAAGAGCTGCGCTGCAGACTTCACACGACCTCATCAAGAAATACAGGGATGAGCATCAGGCGGTTAGCCACTAGCAAGTTTAAAGAAACAATCGCGAGGTTGGCCGGAGATCAATCGCCGGCCGACTTCTATAATGTAAAGAGAATTATGAAGCCGGAAATTAAAGACAAAGTTCAAGATTCACCCTGGATGAAAAGCCTTGCATCGTGTGTGAATCATTTGCGCAAACAAGGGTTTAAGGAGGATTTTCAGGTGTCGAATGGTAAGGTGCATACTTTTAACAATGAGTCGAAAGCTTATAAACCTGAGCAAGTAAAGATCGTAAACTTTTATCGTTTCGAGGGTGCTTCAGATCCTGGCGATAATTCCATTCTTTACGCGATTGAAACTGACGATGCCGTGAAAGGTACTTTGGTAGATGCCTATGGCGCCTATTCTAATCCCGACGTTGAGAAGTTTATTGTGGCAGTGAACGAGATAGAGAAGACGGCATCGTCTAAATCTAATGCTTAAGTTTTGGAAAGTTTTAAAGCAAGCGACGGTAGCCTTTATCGACGACAATGGAATGAAGCTTAGCGCTTCACTTTCTTATTATACTATTTTTTCCCTTGGACCGGTGCTGCTCATTCTTATTTCCTTGGCCGGACTCTTTTTCGGAAGGGAAGCCGTACAGGGAAAAATTTACGGGCAAATCAATAGCCTGGTTGGAAATGAGGCTGCCCTGCAGATCCAGGAAATCATTCAAAATATCGAGAAGTCTCAATTCGATGCATCAGGTGTTGTGCTTGGAGTTATCGTTCTCATTGTCGGGGCTACTGGCGTATTTGCAGAGATACAAGACTCCATCAACTACATTTGGTCCATCAAAGCAAAACCAAAAAGAGGCCTGGTCAAGATACTGCTGAATCGTGTTATTTCATTCTCAATGATCATCAGCTTTGGATTTATACTCATGGTTTCACTTGCTGTTCACGCCTTCATCGACTTGCTGCAAGACAGACTGATGTTGTACTTTGAAGACACTGCTGTATATCTATTCCAGATGTTGAACTACATCCTGTTGTTTGTCATTATCATCGCACTGTTTGCGATCATCTTTAAAGTGCTGCCTGACGCGTCGATGCAGTGGACTGATGCCATTAAGGGCGCGTCATTCACGGCTGTGTTTTTTCTCGTGGGAAAATTTTTAATCGGATTTTATTTGGGAAATTCCAACCTCGGAGTCACCTATGGGGCAGCGG
>JBMOKS010000462.1:0-10731 GCA_049324355.1 Bacteroidota bacterium | reverse complement strand
GAAGATTTTCAACGCGCATTCGATAAGCTCGAAGACTTCGTTAGCCGCAAGCTCAAGAAATTGTTGATCGTGGAAGACAACGAACTTCAAAACAACGCCATCCGAGAACTGATCGGTAACGGCGACGTGAAATGTTTTTCGTCGTACTCCGGCCAGGAGGCATACGAAACGTTGAAGAAAGAAAATTTTGACTGTACCATCGTAGATCTTGGGCTGCCCGACATGTCGGGATTTGATTTGCTGGAGAAGATCAAGGGCGACGACAAATTGAACAAAATGCCCATCATTGTTTATACCGGCAAAGATCTATCGAAAGAAGAGAGCAGCAGGCTCAACAAATTGGCAAGCACGGTAGTGTTAAAAACAGCTGATTCGCAAGAAAGGCTGCTCGACGAGACAACCTTGTTCCTCCATCGTGTGGAGTCGCGGCTGCCGAAGGAAAAACAAAACATCATTCGAAAACTTCACCGCACAGACGAAGTGCTCAAGCAAAAATATGTACTGATCGTAGACGACGACATACGGAACATCTACTCGCTGACCAATGCGCTCGAAGAAGAAGGCATGAACTGCCTGGTTGCCGAAAATGGGAAAATAGCGCTTAAAGTGTTGGAGGAAAATTCCCAGGTGGATATTGTGCTCATGGATGTGATGATGCCGGAAATGGACGGCTATGAAGCCACCAGGGAGATCCGGAAATCGACGAAGTTCGGCAAGGTTCCGGTCATCGCGTTGACGGCCAAGGCCATGAAAGGCGATCGGGAGAAATGCCTGGCAGCCGGGATGTCTGATTATGTGTCCAAACCCGTGAATATCGATCAGCTTCTTTCCCTGATGCGCGTCTGGTTATATCAGTAGTATGACAGAGTTTGATCCAACAGAATTCAAGCTATTGCTGGAGTCCATCCGCACGACCTATGGATATGATTTTACAGATTATTCAGAGGCGTCGGTAAAAAGAAGGATATCTCACTTCACAAGAGAACACGGTATCACCACCCTGTCGCAGCTGCAGGAAACCCTGTTGATGAATGAAGGCGTTTTTGAGGAATTTATTCAAAAGGTTTCGGTGACCGTTACCGAAATGTTTCGCGATCCGACGTTTTACAAAAGTGTAAGAGAAAAGGTTATGAAGAGACTTGCCACATATCCGCTTATCAGGATCTGGATTGCCGGGTGTGCTACGGGGGAAGAGGTTTATTCATTCGCCATTTTGTTAAGAGAGGAGGGTCTGCTGAACCGGTCTCTTATTTACGCCACAGACATCAATCAAAAGTCATTGGAGGTAGCCAAAGAGGGAATTTATCCGTTGGCCAATATGAAGTTATACACCGAGAACTACGTTAAAGCGGGAGGAACCACTGCTTTTTCCGAATACTACACTGCGAAATATGAGGCCGCCATGTTTGATAAAACGCTCCGGCAAAATATCGTGTTTTCGCCGCACAATCTTACCGCAGACGGATCGTTCAACGAGTTTCAGTTGGTCATCTGCCGTAATGTACTCATCTATTTTAACCAGCACCTCCAAAATAAGGTGATCAACCTCTTTTACGAAAGCTTGTGTCCATTTGGTTTTTTAGGATTGGGAAGCAAGGAGTCGCTGCTGTTTACCGACAGGCGTCGATACTTTGAGGAAATTGTAAGGAAGGAGAAAATATACATGAAAATCGTAGCGCCATCTCATGAATAGGTCATACTTAGCGATAGTGATAGGCGTTTCTGCCGGCGGTTTGAGTGCGCTCACGTTTTTGTTCGAGCAGCTACCGGCAAATTATCCCATTCCCATGATCGTTATACAGCATCGTTCTTCCGATCAGAACGGCCTGCTGGAGGAAGTCTTACGATACAAGTGTAAAATAAGGATCAAACAAGCCGATGAGAAGGAGCCGATAAAAACAGGGGTCATTTACGTGGCGCCTCCCGGGTATCACCTGCTGGTGGAAAGAGATAACACGTTTTCACTTTCTTCAGATGAGCCGGTATTTTTCAGCAAGCCATCCATCGATGTGTTGTTTGAGACAGCGGCAGAAGTGTTTAAAGAAAAGATCGTTGGCCTGATACTCACAGGCGCCAATCGCGATGGCACCAACGGCATAAAGGCGATATACGAGAAGGGAGGGTTGACCATTGCGCAGCACCCCGAAGAGGCTCAATTCCCTTACATGCCCCGGGCGGCAATTGAAAGCGGTGGTGTAAAGCATATCTGGACACTCAAAGAAATAAGGAAGTTTTTACTTGAACTGGCGTAATTATGATAAAGGTAGGTGAAAAAAAATCAGTGACCATCCTGATCGTTGACGATAAACCGGCAAATATTTTTTCTTTGGAGAAACTGCTGGAGAAAAAAGACCGGATCTTGCTGCGTGCAACGAATGGCACCGAAGCATTAAAACTGGCACACAGCAGGGAAGTAGATCTGATCATACTCGACGTTCAGATGCCCGATATGGATGGATTTGAAGTAGCCCAGATCCTGAAGTCCAACAAAAGAACCCGCGATATTCCAATCATTTTCGCCTCGGCCGAAAAGAAAGAGCATGCGTCGATGATGAAAGGCTACGACGAAGGCGCGATCGACTACTTGTTCAAACCCCTGGATCCCGAACTTACGCGGGCCAAAGTGTCGGTGCTGCTCAAGATCCAGCTTCAGAAAAAAGAGCTGCTGGAAAAAAATATCTCTCTCGAGAAATCCGCACTGCTGATCAATAACTCTGCCGACATTATCGGCATTATCGATCCCGCTACCCTCAAGTTCGAGGAAGTTAATCAGGCGTTCGAAAATATTCTGGGATACCCAACGGAAGAAGCCAAGGGGACTTCGCTCTCATTTTTTCTGCACGCCGAAGATCGCCCCTTGTTCCAGAAAATGGTCGGAACCAAGGAAGGGAAAATATCATTCGAAACCAGAGTCTACTGCAGAGACAGAACCATTAAATGGCTTCACTGGCATGTGGTGATACGCCACGACAAGTGGTTTATCAACGCGCGCGACATTACCGAATTGAAGGAAGGCGAAAAGATCAAGAATTACGTGGCGGCCATTGTGAAACAATCCAGCGAAGCTGTTTACATTCATGATCAGGAAGGCAGGATCATTTCTTGGAACGAGGGTGCGGAATTAATATACGGGTACACTGAAAGTGAAGCATTGAATATGAAGATTTGGAACATCATACCGGAATTCATATTGAAACAAACACAGCAGACCGTAGACCAGATCGTGCAAGGCGAAAAGATCAATTCACAGGAAACGAAACGTATCACCAAGCGTGGAAAGATTATTGATGTTTTATTTTCGGCGTCGGTTTTGCTCGATTCCAGCGACAAACACAAGTCCATTGCCATCACAGAGCGCGACATCACCACGCAGAAGATTGCCGATAAGAAAATCGCCCAGCTCAATTCCGAGCTTCAGCACAATATAGAGCAACTCGAGGCCACTAACAAAGAGCTGGAATCATTTTCATATTCTGTATCTCACGATCTGCGCGCACCGCTCCGAGCGATACACGGCAATGCAAAAATTATTGAGGAAGACATGCCCGAAATGGATGAAGCAATAAGGGCCAGCCTGATCAAAATACAGAATAATGCCCAGCGCATGGGTATGCTTATTGACGATCTCTTAAGTTTCTCCAGGATCAACAAACATGAGATCCTGAGGTCTGAAACCAATATGGAGGATATTGTGAGGAAATCCATTGCCGAAATCAGTGATGTTGTTCCTCATCATGCCGATATTTCGGTCACAGCGCTGCCGCCGGCATTGGCCGATCGGTCGCTCATCTCCCAGGTGTGGTTCAACCTGATCTCGAACGCGATAAAATACTCCAGTAAAAAAGATTGTCCGAGAATAGAGATCGGGGCTGATATAAAAAAAGAAGACGTCACGTATTTCATCAGAGACAATGGCGCTGGCTTCGATATGAATTATGCCAACAAGTTATTCGGGGCTTTTCAACGGTTGCATCATGACACCGAATTTGAGGGTACCGGCATTGGCCTGGCCATCGTCAACCGGATCATCACCCGGCACAACGGCAGGGTCTGGGCCGAGTCGAAAGTAGGAGATGGGGCAACTTTTTACTTTTCTATTCCATCAGCCACTTCATTTCCGCTAACCAATTCAAATCCCTGAACTTCAGGCATTCAAAATTCAGCGATGAAACCTGCATTCATCTGCGTTAAACTGCTCCATCCGCGGGACACCTGCATTTACACCCGCTGATCATGCGGATTCGCGCAAATGAATTCGATGTTCTTATATTCACATAGTCTTATGAAGTCACTCAGGCGTTCAAGAACGATGCTTTGGATCTCCATGCTTCCAACAGCCATGGCAGTCGCCTGTTGTTCAGATTCATCCAATAACGGATCACAGATTAAAGGCACCTATCAGGCTACGGTGGCATTCCCGCAGTTGTCTTTTAACCGCCCGGTAGACCTTCAGCATGCCGGCGATAATAGCAAGAGATTATTTGTCGTAGAGCAATCAGGTATAATCTCTGTCTTTCAAAACGATATGGCAACGTCAACCAAAACAACCTTTCTCGACATTCGTAGTAAAGTTGATGATAACGGAAATGAAGAAGGATTACTCGGCCTTGCCTTTCATCCTGAGTTCGAAAGCAATGGATACTTTTACGTGAACTATACCGCCACAGCGCCCGATCGAACGGTGGTGTCTCGTTTCAATGTGTCGTCTCAAAATGCAAACCAGGCCGACGCTTCAAGCGAAGTAGTGATACTTACCTTTGATCAGCCCCATAGCAATCATAATGGAGGCCAGGTATCATTCGGTCCGGATGGATATCTCTACATTGCCGTGGGCGACGGAGGCTCGGGCGGAGATCCCCACGGTCACGGGCAAAACCGCACAACACTTCTCGGATCCATTCTGCGAATTGATGTTAATGATCCCGAAGGTGGCAATCCATATGGCATTCCCGACGACAACCCGTTTGCCAATAATATCAATGGATACAAGGAAGAGATCTATGCTTATGGTCTCCGAAACCCGTGGCGCTTCAGCTTTGATGCCGACAATGGACGACTATGGGCCGCAGACGTAGGCCAAAATGCCTACGAAGAAATTGATATCATAGAAAACGGAGGCAACTACGGATGGAATGTCATGGAAGGTAAACACTGCTTTTTGCCATCTTCCGGATGCGATACCGAAGGACTGATACTACCGATACACGAGTACGGAAGAAGCGAAGGTATATCGATCACCGGTGGATTTGTTTATCGTGGTCCTTCATTGCCCGAGCTCGTCGGGCGGTATATCTACGCCGATTACGGAAGCCGTCGCATCTGGGCGCTGGAACACTCCGATCTCAGTAATCCCTCGAATACCGAACTGCTACAAGCCGATTTCAATATTGCGTCTTTCGGCGTCGATCAGAATAATGAACTTTATATCTGCGGATTTGATGGTAAGATCTACCGGTTGGAGCCGGCGCAGTAGTCATTATCTTTCCATCAGCAATTCATTCACCCGACTGAATTTGTAACCTCGCTTTTTAAGCTCGCCGATAATTTCATTCAATCTATCATACAGTTTATCCGTACGCTTTCGATCGGTGCCCATGTGCATCAGCAAGATAAATCCATTCAGGCCATACCGGTCTACCGTTTCGTATTGAAGGATGGATCTTATGATCTCGTCGCTGCTCCGGTAATTTTTCATATCGGGCGTGGTATAGTCAGCATGGCTGATCGTGCCCGGTGAATAGTTGATCAATTGAACACCCACCTCATTTGCCCAAACCGAAATAGAATCATTGTACCACTCAAAAGGGGGAAGCCAAAAAGGCGCATTGCGCTTCTCGATTCCAAACTCTGCCATAACTTTGTAATTGGCCAACAGATCGTTTTTAAATTGCTGCCGGGTTATGAGCAGACTGTCGCGATTATTCCAGTCGCAGTATAACAAATGCTTATCGCTATGAGCGCTGAGGTAATGCCCTTCCTTTTTCAATTCTCTCACAAGGGAACCGAACGATGGGTTTCGATAAAAATTACCGGTCAGGAAAAACGACGCCTTGATCTTCTGGTCTTTCAGCGTTTTGATGATCGTTTGGCCACCATCGGCAAACTGATCGCCAGTAAACACCAGAGCGACATTTTTTTCTTCTGTGCTGCCACGGATAATGCCGCCATAACGATAAGTGAATGCAGCCGACTTCTCATTTTCTTTAGCAGCTAGCAAGTAGATCAGTGAAGCGGTGCCATCCATTGTGGGCTCGTTCGTAGCATAATCGCCGTAGTCGTCGTGATATACGGCGATGTTACTTTGAAAAGCTTCATATTCGTCGCCGCGCATAATTTTAACACCGAGTTGTTTTCTATAGATGTTGCCATTCACAGGCCCATCAACCAATCCGCCGAGTGTTTGGTAGCCATGCAGGAAGTTTAGTGACGAGTGGGGGTCATCGGGGAAGTCGGTGTTTGCAGGATAGCCTACGATCATGCTTGTGCCCCACGGGTTGCAACCCAAAAGCCAGTCAAACGCCGCTTGTTCGAGAGGGGCAAAGGTATTGTCGCCGGTCAACGTTCTATACCAATAACATTGGATAGCAAAAGAAGTTTGCAAATTATTGCTGCACCAGATAAAAGGAACGCCGCGGAGAAAAGCGTTGGAAGCTCTTTTAGCTACAGCTTCGATTCCTTCTCGGTAAAAAGCAATAACTTGGTTACGAATGTCGCCGTTCGCAGCTTTGGCGAGCTCATAATGTCCCACATTAATGAACGGATACCATTGATAGTGGTTCGCTGTGTCTTGGCCCAGCCAGGGTGTTTGCTTTTCCTGCTTCGCATAATTAAACGAAGAATCAATAAATTTCTCGTCGGAGGTAATGCGGTAAAGTTCTGCTGCCGCAAGTTCCATATCGTCCACCCAGTTTTCTTCCTCGTAGAAATAAGGTTCGCGATAACAAGCAGTTTGTGTATGGCCGGGCTTCTTTAATGCGAATTGATAAGAAGAGCGGGCTTTTTGCTTTAATGTCTCTGCATAAGAAATATTTTTACTTTTCAATAGCTGGTACCCGAGAGCAAATGCGCTGGAAAACTTGCCTGCTGTGGATGCCGTGCCGGTTGTTCGATTTTTGAATCGCCCCAGTCCCTGGGGTTCACCCGTCACGAAGTACACAGGACGTTCCTTATCTTTTCCATAATCCACTTTGTCGTGCGTAGGCAGGCGAAAACCGGCATGATCGCGGTCGTCTGCCAGTTGATTGAAGAGCCAGTCGGGGCGGGGATGCATCTTGATGAGCCAGTCTAATCCCCATTTTGCTTCGTCAAGCACATCGGGTGTATTATTTGCGCCTGGTAGTCCACTTGCCTGATGGGTGTCTCCGAAAACGTTGGGGAAATCGCGATAAGCCGCAAGCAAATGATAGGTGGCGTTTGCCGTGGTCATCGAATACTGGAGATAGTCGGTCGCATCGTGCCAGCCGCCGCTCACATCGATGTGAGTGCTATCGGGCATCGGACCGTTCATCGTGTAACCATCGTGTGTGTGACAAGAGTCCTTCAGGTAAGGATTGTATCCGCTTCGCTGCTGCCGCATATACTTCATGCTAAAGTCGGCGGCACCGGCGTAAACGTGGCTGCCGATATTAAATACGGGAGATGTTATCTCACCGCACCTTAGAAAATAACTGCCGGGTTTGTTGAAGGCCGTGAAATCTAGCCGGTAAGTTTGTTTGAAGGGACCATAGGCGCCATGAGCTTTTCCCGCTGAATGTTCGAAGGCGATTTTTTTACTTTGACTCTCCACCAGTTGAAATTTGTCCAGCACACTATTCTCACGGCTACACCATACGGCCACTTTGATTCCGTGTGGTTTGTAGCCTGCGAGGTTGATCCTGATCCAGGCGTTGGGCGTTTGTCCGTGAGCGTGTGCTGCAAGAAACACAACGATGACAAAAGGCAGCTTTAATTTCTTTGGCATAAATTCAACTTAAAATATTACACCCAACCCAATCTATTCCAGACCGCTTAGGAGCAATGGACAATTTCAGTGATGATAAGTCAACAGTTGATGTGGGCACCGTTCGGTATTTGGCATCGTGATCGGTACGAAAAAAAAATACGGTTTTCTGTGGGATGAAATACGATCAACCTTCAACCTTCTGAGGCGTTAAATTCGATGTGGTAGTGGATGTAAAATTTTTTCTTCCACCACCGGAAAAAACAAATGCTATGAAAACGGTTAACATCTTAATTTTATTTTTTTTGCTGTGCGCAGGATTAACCCTGGCCCAGAATATTCCGGTTACCAAAACAAGCCGGTTAAGCGAAGACCAGGTGCCTGTAGCCATCAGACAATCGCTCAAGAATAATTTTGCTTCTGTGTCCGAGGGCGGCTTCTGGACCGTGCACTTTAACACCACAACCGAAAATGGACGAACAGTCGCCAAACCGTTGTGGTACAGTTACAACAATAAGAAGTCGTCGCAGAAAGTTGTGATCAGTTACGACGCTGCGGGCAAGCTCAGATCGGTCAAAGGAGCAACAAAGGGTGAAACTGCATCCGAGCCCTCGCGCGAAAAGACTTCTGGCGACCAGGACGGCACTGGACTTTGATCGGCACTTTTGGTTAATGAGAAGTTGGTAATGCGCCTCCGGAATTTTTCCGGGGGCTTTTGGGGTGTATATTTAATTTATGAAGACCTCCAAACACTTTACCCGCCGTGAATTCGTGCACACGTCAATGGCTACCATCGGCGCTTCTTCATTGATCATGGGTTTTACGCGACCGGAAGCAGGTGCTACTGGCAAGTTGACTATCCAACAGATCATTCAATTGATATTGAAAGAAATTCCCGGTGCGCCGTTTGATAAAACAGTCGATACGGTGAAGATCGGAAATCCCGACGTGCCTGTGACAGGAATTGTTACAACGATGTTCGCAACGGTAGACGTGATCCGGAAAGCCATTGAGATCAAGGCGAATTTTATTATTGCGCACGAGCCCACTTTCTACAATCATTTGGACGAAACCGCCTGGCTCGGGAACGATCCGATTTATCAATACAAGCGCGAACTTCTGTTGAAAAATAATATGGTAGTATGGCGCTTTCACGATTACTGGCATTCGCATCGCCCGGATGGAATAATGCAAGGTGTGTTGGAACAGCTTGGGTGGGAAAAGTTTTCGAGACCCGAAGCTCCGTTTATGATCGCGATGAAACCGACGCTGCTGGGTGAGATCATTGATCATGTGAAGTCGAAATTAGGAATACCGACGATCAGGTTTATGGGCAATCCGTCGCAAGCGTGCAAGCTGGTGGCGTTGATCCCCGGTGCCGCCGGTGGAAAGGCGCAGATACAAACCCTCATGAGCGAAAAACCCGATGTACTGATCTGCGGCGAACTGGCCGAATGGGAAACTAGTGAATACATTCGTGATGCCATGGCCATGGGTGTTGAGCGATCGCTAATTGTGCTGGGTCATGCAGTGAGTGAAGAACCGGGAATGTTGTGGCTGGCTCAGTGGTTGCAGCCCAAAGTAAGCGGGATACCGGTAACACACGTTCCCTCAAATAACCCCTTTTCGTGGGCGTAGCGAGTCAATAGTCTTTTGGTCATTCAGCATTCCGGAGCATACGCATCGCCCCATGCGAAATTAGTTATGGGTTGATTTTTGAATAGAGGATTAACAAGTTACCCTGAATTTGGCCCATTGGCATAGTTTTTTAAGGGTGAACATGTACCAAGAGCTTATTATCCTGTGCCTGTAAACAATTTTGTAGAAAAAAATAAATCTGTTGCGCTACTGCAATCCGGAACTATTTCCTTAAAAGGGAGGGAATTTAAGGTTCAGAGATCCCCAAAAACAATTCTGAAAGCGCTTTACCATTCAAGGATATTCAACAAAACTGTAGGTGCCTGCGTCAAAACTTTGGGTGAAGGAATGTGTCTAACCGTGGTCGATCATATTTACTTCAATGATAACGGGGAGACTGCGGTGTTCAAGCCCTGCGACGCAACAGAGCAACCGCTTCAGAAAACTAAGATGACGATCCATGAAATAGGAGGTATTTATCCCTTCAACACAATTGATATAAACACCGGGTTGGATGAGTTAGCATTTATTGGTATTAATAATGGTGTATTTTTTTCCACAAATTGACTGCTTATGAAAATTCTTTCGCTGGATGTTGTTACAGATCCTTACAAAATTCTTAAATGTTTACTCGACAGTAAGATCAAGGGAACCGTTATTGGAATAAATTCGGCAGTACTAGGGAGTGGCACAACCCTCACGGGTATTTCAGACATTTCGATATCAGGGGGCGGTGAAATTTCCGTGGTGCTGAAGGGCTACGATTTCGCCGGCGCCATGTTGAAGGAGAATGTTCTCAAGGTAAGTCAGATAGATTGTGTTGTTCCTTTTACATCGTTGTTTGAGAACCCCCTCTTAAGGAAGATCAAGAGGATACATGAGAACGTCTCAAAACCGTAAATGGTTATTATATACAGTAAATTACGTTGTAGACAAAACCCGGAAGACGTCCGGGTTTTTCTTTGGCACAGAAAATAACTCACATGCAAAAAATGCAGTTCGACGATTACAGCTAGGTATCATATATGTTAACTCCTCAATTTTACAATCATAAACCTCGCTGGAAATGGTTCACTCATTTTCCACCTTTTACCGATTGCTATGCCTCGTTACTACAAAACTGAGACTTCAACTCCGGGAAATATTCCGGAAGT
>JBMOKS010000461.1:7905-10735 GCA_049324355.1 Bacteroidota bacterium | reverse complement strand
TCGGCCTTCTTTATTCCGCCGCTGCTATTTGTTATTGGGTTTAAGATCGTTTTTAACCGCGAACTCTTCCGCATATTTTCCTTCACACTTTTTTCCCTCTTTTCAGGATTGTGGCTCTGCCTGTTGCTGGGCTATATGATCCTGGTCAACGATGCCAACACCGAATGGAGCTTTTTGGGCGGAGGCTTGGGCTACTATCTCGCAGAAGTTTGTAATGGCATGTTCGGCTGGGGTACCTTTTTAATATTGATCTTGTCGCTGTTCATTTTTATCATTTTCTATTTCAATGTTACGTCGATCCCGGCGTTTATGATCAAGGACCCGAAACCAAAAGGAACCGATGCGATCGTCATAGAGAAAGAAGACGAGCCGTTGTTCTCTACTTATAATGACGATCAGGACAACTGGCCCGATCAGAAGAACGAAGTTATTCCTGAACCCGTGCTGGTGGTAAAGCCACCTGTGACAGAGCCGGTAAAACCCATGCAGGAAGTACAACTCGAGATCCAGAAACCCGAGCCTAAAAAAGAGATCAAAGCAGAACCTGCCTTTATCATTGAAGAGCCAACCGATACCGATAAACTTGCTGAAGAACTCGTGGAACAACAAGGCGTCTACGATCCGACATTAGACCTCAGCAGCTACAAATTTCCGCCACTTGAATTGTTAAATGAATTTGATACCGGTAAGGCCGGAGTGTCGCAAGAGGAATTGAATCAGAACAAAGACCGGATTGTGGCCACACTGGTCAACTTCAAGATCGGTATTCAAAGCATTAAAGCTACGATTGGGCCTACCGTAACGTTATATGAAATTGTTCCCGATGCAGGTATCAAGATATCGCGGATCAAAAATCTTGAAGATGATATTGCACTGAGTTTGTCGGCGTTGGGCATTCGTATCATTGCGCCAATTCCCGGCAAAGGAACCATTGGTATAGAGGTGCCCAATAAGAACCGGGAAATGGTGGGTATCCGCTCCATGTTTGCCAACGTAGCGTTTGCCAAAACCGACAAGGAACTTCCGATTGCATTGGGAAAAACGATCTCCAACGAAGTGATGGTGATCGATCTCGCCAAAATGCCTCACTTGCTGGTAGCCGGTGCCACGGGCCAGGGTAAGTCGGTGGGCTTGAATGTTATTCTTACCTCTTTATTATATAAGCGTCACCCTTCACAATTGAAGTTCGTGCTGGTCGATCCGAAGAAAGTGGAGATGTCTTTGTACAGTAAGATTGAGCGTCATTATCTGGCCAAGCTTCCTAACAGTGAAGAGGCGATAATTACCGATACGCGCAAAGTGGTTCATACACTCAACTCGCTCTGCATAGAGATGGAGAACCGTTATGAGATCCTGAAAGATGCCGGGGCGCGTAACCTAAAAGAATATAATGCGAAGTTCGTAGCACGCAAACTGAATCCTAAAGAAGGCCATCGGTTCCTGCCCTATATTGTACTGGTGATCGACGAATTGGCCGACCTTATGATGACGGCCGGCAAAGAAGTAGAAACGCCCATCGCACGACTGGCGCAGTTGGCCCGCGCTATTGGTATCCACCTGGTGGTGGCGACGCAACGGCCCTCGGTAAACGTTATTACGGGCGTGATCAAAGCTAACTTCCCGGCTCGTTTGTCTTTCCGCGTAACCTCGAAGGTGGATTCGCGCACAATCCTCGATACCGGCGGCGCAGACCAATTGGTGGGGCAGGGCGACATGCTGTTGTCTTCTGGGTCAGACATCATTCGCTTACAATGTCCGTTTGTCGACACTCCGGAAATAGAAAAAGTTTGTGACTTTATCGGTTCACAACGAGGTTATGATTCTGCTTATCTCCTGCCTGAGTACGAAGGCGACGATGAGGGTGGTGCCGCCGATGTTGATCTTTCTGATCGTGATGCCTTGTTTGAAGACGCAGCTAAACTTATTGTGATGCATCAGCAAGGAAGCACTTCCCTGATCCAGCGCAAACTCAAGTTGGGCTATAACCGCGCCGGCCGGCTTATCGATCAGTTGGAAGCAGCTGGAATTGTAGGCCCTTTTGAGGGCAGTAAGGCGCGGGAAGTGTTGATCAAAGACGAGATGAGTTTGGAACAATTATTGAACTCCTTGCGCGAAAAACACAGTCAATCATAACCTATATTGCACCATAATTTAAGTTTGAAGAATGAAAAAGTCGATTCTAGCCGTTATTCTATTGGTTTGGGCCCAATTTACATTCGCTCAGTACGACCCCAAAGCTCTGGAGATCCTCGATGCCATGAGCAAAAAGTATAAGAGTATACCTGCTTTTGAAGCCAATATCGCTTATACCTTAACGAATGACGTTGAAAAAATAAATGAAGAGTTCAAAGGCAAGATCACTGTAAAAGGTGATAAGTACAGACTGGTGCTGCCGGAACAAGAAGTGATCAACAACGGCACAACGACCTGGACCTACCTGCCGGAAGCGAAGGAGGTAAATATCGATAATTACGATCCGAACTCTGACGATCTGAATATTTCGAAGTTTTATGACATCTATAAAAAAGGATACAAGTACCTCTACCTCGAAGATAAGACCGAAGGCGGCGTATTGTGTGAGGTGGTAGACCTTGTGCCGGAGAAGAAAGACGCCCAGTATTTTAAGGTGCGGATGAATGTTTCTAAGAAGGATAAAAGTGTTCAGAGCTTCACAATGTTCGACAAAGGTGGAAATAAGTATAAGTATACCATCACCAAGTTCACACCCAACACTAGCATTTCGGACAGCTTCTTCACCTTCGACCCTAAAAAATACCCCGGCGTGGAAATAATAGACCTCCGATAAGCACGTCAAAAAGATTTTAACGAC
>JBMOKS010000461.1:0-7895 GCA_049324355.1 Bacteroidota bacterium | reverse complement strand
GTTATTTTTACGCCATGACTGCCGAGCAGCTCTTTGAGAACATCAGGAAGAAGAATTCTTATCTCTGTGTTGGCCTGGATACAGACCTTGAAAAAATTCCGCAACACCTGCTTTCTGAGCCTGATCCTGTTTTTGAATTCAACAAACAAATAATCGATGCTACGTGCAATTACGCTGTAGCGTACAAACCAAACATAGCGTTCTATGAGGCGCTCGGTCCTCAAGGGTGGGAGAGCTTACAAAAAACATTAGACTATATTCCCAACGAAATGTTTACCATTGCCGATGCCAAACGCGGCGACATCGGGAACACTTCGGCCTTGTACGCGCGCGCGTTTTTCAAACAAATGGATTTTGATTCGATCACGGTAGCCCCCTACATGGGAGAAGACTCGGTGAAGCCGTTTCTGCAATTCAAAGACAAGTGGGTGATCTTACTGGCACACACATCAAATCCCGGCAGCAGCGATTTTCAGCTGATCGAGTCAAAAGTTACAGGGCATAAATTATATGAAGAAGTGTTGATCAAATCACAGCAGTGGGGCACCGTTGATCAACTCATGTACGTGGTTGGCGCAACGCAATCGGAAAAGATGCAAAGCATACGGGCCCTTGTACCTGATCATTTTTTTCTTGTGCCGGGCGTCGGAGCACAGGGTGGCGATCTTGAAATGGTTTCAAAATTTGGCATGAACAAAAAGTGCGGTCTGCTGGTCAACTCCGCGCGAGCTATCATCTACGCGTCATCAGATAAGGATTTTGCGAATGCTGCTGCCAAGGAAGCGCAGGGTGTTCAGCAGGAGATGAAAAAATATCTTGAAAATCATATGAAGTGAAATTGCATCTAATTGATTTTAGGGATGAAAAATGGTAACTAGACCAAAGTCAATCCTAAACATCCGGCAATGCAGGAGTCTTTTCTTCACTACGTCTGGCAGTTTCAATATTTTAATAAAACCGATCTGCGCACCACCACAGGTGAAGAAGTTATGGTGTTTAATCCAGGCTGCCGAAACGATCATGCAGGTCCGGATTTTTTCAACGCTCGTGTCAGGGTTGGCGAATTAGAGTGGATCGGAAACGTCGAGATCCATGTTCGTGCCTCCGAATGGCTGGATCATTGTCATGATTCAGATCCGGCCTATGAGAACGTCATTCTCCACGTTGTTTGGAAAAGAGATAAAGACATTCATCGCAGCGACCGGTCGATGTTGCCCACCGTTGAGTTGACCGGCAGACTTGAGCCGGATCTGGTGTTCCGGTATAAAAGACTTGTCAACAACCCCGAGAAAATTCCCTGCTCGAAATCAATTCACAAAGTTCCCTACTTGGTCAGACTTTCTATGCTAGACAAGGCTGCGCTTATCCGGTTGCAGGGCAAGGCAAAAAAAGTAGAAGCCTTGCTTGATCGCAATCGTAACGATTGGGAAGAGACCTGTTATCAAATGTTGGGTAGAAACTTTGGCTTTAAAGTGAACGCCGAACCGTTTCAACAATTAACACAGTCTCTTCCCTACAAAGTGCTGATGAAGCACGCCAACAGACCATTCCAGATCGAGGCCTTGCTATTCGGACAAGCCGGGTTCCTGGAGCCTGAAAAGGGCGACGACTATTACCAGCTTATTCGACGTGAGCATCAATTATTGGCCAGGAAGTATGGAATTCTGGATAAACGATTGTCGACAGCTCAATGGAAATTTTTAAGATTGCGACCGGCCAATTTCCCCACCATCCGGCTTGCGCAACTTGCGGCTTTGATGGCGGAAAGAAAAAATCTATTTTCAAATATCATTATGGCAGAAACCTACGCCACTTTGAAAAAGGTCTTTGTCGTTTCGCAATCTGAGTATTGGCGAAAGCATTATCAATTCTCTAAAAAGTCGAAAGAAGACGTGGCCGGGTTGGGTGATATAAGTATTGAGAACGTGATCATCAATACGGCCATTCCCTTAATGGCCGCTGTTGCCAGGGCAAGGGATGAACAGGTTTTTATGGATAAAGCTGTATCTTTTCTACAGGAGGCATCCGGCGAAAGAAATTCCATTACCCGCATTTGGCTGGAACTGGGTTTGAAAAACGAATCAGCTTTTGATTCGCAGGCGCTCACTGAATTATATAACGGATTTTGTATGAAACGGAGATGCCTAGATTGCACCATAGGCTCTTCTCTTCTAAGACCTTCGTTCACATGAAGATCGCGATCGCTGCCATACACCTCGTCATACTCTTTTTTATCGCCTTCGCAGTATGGAGAAAAGAAACCACGTTGAAGACTATTTTCTGGCCGGCGTATCTTGTCAAGTTGCTGGCGGGGTTGGCGCTGGGATTCGTTTATAGTTATTATTACACCGTTGGTGACACTTTTAATTATTTCGACGACGGGAAATTGCTGGCGCAGCTGGCCCAGACCGATGCAGCGGCTTACTTCAAATTTCTTTGGTTGGATGTTGGCCCGCAGTCTTTCTGGGAACAGCTTAAACTGGGCGATCCCCGGGCGCTGTTCTTAACGAAGATCACCAGCCTTTTTAACCTGGCAACTTTTAATAACTATTGGATCATCTCACTGTATTTTTCCAGCCTTTCATTTTTTAGTGCTTGGCTGCTTGTAAAGGCATTGACACGCTTCTACCCGCATGCTACCACCGCTGCTGCCTTCGCTTTTTTGTTTTTTCCCACCGTTGTATTCTGGAGTGCTGGCCTCATTAAAGAAAGCGTGGCGATCGCTTCTTTGCTTTTTCTGACCACGGTTTTCCTGAAGATCTGGTTTGAAAAGAAGATAGGCATGTCCGAAGCAATGGTGGCCCTAGTGTCGGTATGGTGCCTCTGGAAGCTTAAGTACTATTACGCCGCCATATTCATTCCGGTGGCGTTCACAACCCTGGTGGTCAAATACGTTTTTATGCCGATGATCAAGTCTAAAGGAGCATGGTACGAGATCACCCTGTGGCTGATCGTGTTTATGGTGCCCTTGTTCGTGGTGAGTTTTCTGCATCCCAATTTTTATCCGGAGAATATATTGGAGGTGATGGTGTCTAACCATGATGTTTTTCATCAGGTTTCCGCCGCCGAAGATGTTATTCATTTTAGTGACCTGGAGCCAAGTGCGGGAAGTGTGCTCCGGAATTCGCCGCTGGCACTGATATCGGGATTGTTCCGTCCCTGGTTAGGTGAAGCTGAAGGATTGTTTCAGTGGATTGTTGCGATTGAGAATTTTATACTGCTGATCCTATCTCTGTTTGCGATGCGGCACATGGGCTCAGCGCTGGCATCACCCAATCGATTGCTCACCATCGCCACAGCGGTATATGTTGTCTTACTTTGCATTTTTATTACCCTTTCAACGCCCAACTTTGGCACGTTGTGCAGATATCGCACCGGGTACTTGCCTTTCTTTGTACTTCTCATTTGCGGCAAAAATCCTTTGGTCGAACACGCTCGGAACTTTCTGCAAAGATCATTGAAGCGCCTTGTTCCGTAGTCCGGCGAAGAGTACCTTTGTCGTTCCCTGTTCCCTATCACCAACTATGGATAATCCTGTAATGATTTTTGGTGCCGGTTTTATTGGCCGGGCAGCCAAAGAGATATTCGAAGGCAACAACAATGTTGTGTATTGTTTTCTGGACGATAACAAAAATCTTCATTCCTCGCTGATCGACAATGTCACGGTGATGGGCAGCACGGATGATGATGGTTTTTTGAAGCTGATTGGAAAGAAGTGCGATGCCTTTGTAGCCGTTGATGACAACAAGATTAAAAAGAACTTGGTTAAAATGTTGCAGGACGTTCGTCACGTTCAACCTGTGAATGCCATTCACCAGTCAGCGCGGCTTGCCAGCAGCGCGAGCATTGGTCACGGAAATTTCATCGATATGGGTGCAGCCATAGGAGCCGGTTCTGAAATAGGAAATCATTGCCTTCTTCATCCTAATGCGGTGGTGAGTGCAGGTGCAAAAGTGGGAGACTACGTTCAGGTTGGCGCGGGTGCTATTATCAATTCTGGTGCAGAGGTTGCAGACGAGGTATTTATCGGCTCGGGTGTAATCATTATTTCCGGGATCTCTATCGGCAAAGGCGCCCGCATTGGCGCGGGATCCGTTGTGGTGGCTCCGGTAAAAGCCGGCGAAACGGTGTTTGGAAACCCAGCGCAAAAAGTTAGTACCTGAATTCAGACCATGGCTAAAATTTCTGAAACTGATCTTATCCTCAACGAAGACGGCAGCGTCTACCATCTCAATCTTTTGCCGAAGCATGTTTCAGATACGATCATCACGGTAGGCGATCCTAGTCGCGTTTATCGCGTAAGTCAATATTTCGACGACGTAGAATTTGAAATGAACAAGCGCGAGTTCATCACCCATGTGGGCAAGTACAAGGGCAAAAAAGTGGTAGTCACCAGTACCGGCATGGGTACGGACAACATCGAGATCTTTTTCACAGAACTTGATGCCCTGGTCAATATCGACCTGAAGACCCGTGAACCGAAAAGCAGAAGAAAAAAAATAAAAGTTATCAGAATCGGTACGTCGGGCGCCCTGCAGGAAGATATTCCTTTGGGGGCCCACCTCATCACCGACTATGCCGTGGGCTTTGATAGCCTGATGAACTTCTACGACCTGCGTATGGATGATTTTGAACGCGGCATTTCAGAAGACATTCAGCAACAGACTGGCGTCCCCTTCAGGCCCTATGTGGTGAAAGGATCGGAGGCACTAAAAAAACAGATTGGCGATGATATGATTTCGGGTAATACGGTAACTACCCCCGGTTTTTACGCACCCCAAGGACGTGAACTGAGGGTGCCCATCAGGTATCCGAGGCTACTGGAGGACCTGAATTATTACCATAATAAAAGCAGCGATTTCTGGCTCACAAACTTCGAAATGGAGACCGCAGGATACTATGCAATGGCCCGACTATTAGGGCACGAAGCCATCAGCGTTAATGCGATCATTGCAAACCGTATCAAAAACAAGTTTTCCAAGGACCCCAATAAGGTTGTCGATTCCCTCATTAAGAAGGTCCTTGAAAGGATATAAGGGGCCTTAAAAAACCTTTTAAGAGTTGCCGCCGCCATTTACGGCGCTGTCCATGCGGATTATGTGCTGACCGGCAGTAAACGGGTCGTCATTGTAGAATCCCGATAAAATGCGGTGTGCGATCTGTTCAATGACGAGTTCCTGGTCCGTTTTGCCCTCTTTTCCCCTCCAATAAACGCGATCGGGGTGTTTTCTCATGTCATCCACGTAGGTTTTGGCCCGATTGTACTGTTCATCCGTAAAAGTGATGGTGAAACAGGTCTTAACTTTTTTGGTAGCAGTTGTTTCCATAGCGAACGGTTAATTTTTCTCACCAAAGCCGGATTTAAAGCCCGTCATTGGTTCCGAACGTTATAACTATAATAAATCCAATCCCATGAAATGGGAATAATCTTTGTGAAATTTACAATAGTTATGCCACTCGGCTTTTGTCATTAATTATAATGAAAAAAGAAAGCCTGGGCCAATGACTTGCCCGATGGCGGGCAAAAGTGTTCGCACTTGAAACATATATTGGTAACTTACAAAGCACATGAGGGAACCCAAAATTTTCAAACTCTCCAATGGCATCCGGGTGGTGCATCAGCAGATACGAACCACAAAAATTGTTCACTGCGCCATCGTACTCGACATTGGGAGCCGCGATGAAAATACCGCAAACCAAGGTATCGCACACTTTTGGGAACATATGGCTTTCAAAGGAACCAAAAGACGTAAATCATTTCACATCATCAACAGCCTTGACTCGGTCGGTGGCGAGTTGAACGCCTACACCGACAAAGAGCGTGTGGTATTTTATGCCTCAGTTCGCGATCAGTATTTCGAGCGTGCTGTCGATATTCTCACGGATATCACCTTTAACTCCGTGTTCCCCGAGAATCAGATTGAAAAAGAACGTGGTGTTATACTCGAAGAGATGGCTATGTACTTCGACAGTCCCGATGATTCGTTGCAGGATGAGTTCGAAGCCGTGGTATTCAAGGATCACCCGATGGGAATGAATATCCTTGGTCGACCCGAAACCGTCCGTAAATTCAATAACCGCGATTTTGTTTCTTTTTTTCGCGAACATCTCGACACAAATAAGATTGTTTTTTCGTGCGTCGGTAATATTACGCTGACTGAAGTTGAGAGGATTGCGAGAGTTTTTCTCGAAAAGATCAAAGACCGGAGGTCGTCGGCCAAACGAAAAAAGTTTCACAAGTACAAAGCGCAAGAAAATATTCTGAAAAGAAATGTGAAGCAGGCAAAGTGCGCTATTGGCCGCGACGCCTACCCGATAAAGCACGAAGACCGCATCCCATTGTATGTGCTGGTCAATATGCTGGGTGGACCAGGAATGAATTCACGTTTGAATTTAGCCCTCCGCGAAAAATATGGTTTTGTATACTCGATCGACGCCCACTATATACCCTATTCCGATACAGGAATGTTTGCTGTGTTTTTTGGGACTGAACCCAAGCAGCTCAATAGATGTATCAACCTGGTGAAGAAAGAACTCAACAGGTTTTGCGACAAGCCGCTCACCCGACGGCAGCTTTCTTCGGCGAAGGAGCAGATCAAAGGGCAACTAGCCATGGCCGAAGAGAATAACCTAAGCCTGATGCTGATGATGGGACGAAGCGTTTTAGATCTCGGCAGGGTGCCAACCATTGAGGAGATCTTCAATAAGATCGATGATACCAATGCGTTAAAGCTGAGGAATATTGCCCAGGAAATTTTCGATGAAAGACAATTGAGTTTTTTGATTATGCAGCCTGATAAACAAACAAAATAATACCTCACTGCAGTTATGACCATTACTACAGAAGAAATTCAACACTACGCCGAACAGCATACCACACCCGAAAATAGCATTCTTCGCAACATCAATCGCGAGACTCACGCCAAAGTACTGATGCCCCGCATGCTGTCGGGGCACTTGCAGGGCAGGGTGTTGTCGATGTTCAGTCATATGATAAAGCCCGATACCATATTAGAGATCGGCACCTACACAGGCTATTCGGCCCTGTGCCTCGCTGAAGGGCTTCAACCCGGCGGAAAACTCATCACCGTTGACATCAATGAAGAATTAGAGACCAGTGTTCGCCAATATTTCAGACAAGCCGATCTTGACGACAAGATCGACTATCGAATCGGTAATGCCTTGGAGATCATACCACAGCTCAACAGTCGTTTCGACCTGGTCTTCATCGATGCAGATAAAGAAAATTACAGCCGATACTTCGATTTAGTAATAGATCAGGTAAATTTGAATGGGTATATCTTGGCCGATAATGTGTTGTGGAGTGGAAAAGTGCTTGAGTCGAGCCCCGATAAAGACACGCGTGCTATTATTGAATTTAATGAAAAGGTACAACGCGACAACCGTGTAGAAAATGTTCTGCTGCCCATTCGCGATGGTATCATGGTAATGAGAAAAATCAGTCATTAGCCAATAGTCAATGGAAACACTACCAACATTATTGACCTTGACAAATGACCATTGACCACTGACTATAGAATATTAATTTTTAAGTATGAAGTTTTTCGCAGCGCTATTTTTTGTTGCTATCATTCCGGCGGCAGCGCAAACAACCGAGGTTCCGCATAAGCTAGAATTTGCGGGCATGACATTAATCATCCGTGACGATGCGCAGCGCGAGATCCAGAAAGATGTCAACGCCCTGACGCAGTCGCCGAAACATTTTAATATCAAAGCCGAGCGAGCCAAAACGTACTTTCCGATCATTCAAAAGATATTCCAGGAAGAGCAGGTGCCTGACGATTTTAAGTTTCTGGTGCTGCAGGAAAGTGCCCTCATCGCTGATGCCGTTTCCGTGTCAAAAGCCGTAGGCTTCTGGCAGTTCAAAGATTTCA
>JBMOKS010000460.1:0-10746 GCA_049324355.1 Bacteroidota bacterium | reverse complement strand
CCTCCGCATTCGGGCACTTGGCGGAAAATGAAAGCGACAGCTTCAGCCTTGGGTTTGACGACGAAACCAAACAACAAACACTCACCGACAAAGAAGGTAACAAGCTCGATCTCGGCGACAATGAAATAAAAGCAAAGATCATGGACGCCAAAATAAAGATGGCGCAAGAGCAACGTGCTTTGCTACGCGAAACTATTCTGATGGGTGTTACCCGTCTCGTCGTTGAACGTGGTGAGATCAACGCTTCGGTGCTGTTCGATATCAAAGCCAATGAGCGCGTGGAAAAACAGGATAAAGCCGCTAAGAAAGACGCATCCTCCACAACTTCATCGTTCACTGCCGGCGGTGGTTTCATCGGAAAGATCTTCGGCGGACCCGAAGGTGGCGTGACAAACTCACAACAACATTCCACCATCAGCATTTCTTCGGCCAAGTCTACGGGAGATACACAACTTCAGGCCAAGGTTACCGGTTCGGTGAAATTGGTCTTTAAATCTGACTACTTCAAGCTCGACAACTTTGCTTCGATGTATGGTCAGATACAGGCAGAATCGCCGAGTTCGCAACAACCGGCAGGCGCGCCAAGACCGGCAGCGGCACCACCGCCAGCAGCAGCAGTTCCCGCAGCACCCTTGAGATAAACAAAAAAAATGATCTCAACGTGGCACTGTCTATTCTGAAGAACGGCGAACTGACTGACCAAGGATGGAGCTTTCCGATTGACATCGGGAAGAACCGTTATTATCGTTACGTGATCGGCACCGAAGAAAGTAAACACCCCAGTGGACTGAAGGAGATCAGCGAAAAAACTTTCGTATCTCCGCTCATCGGTCCGCTGAGTCCAACAGCTTTTGGAAGAGACGTTATTCACGTGCCGCTCGACCGATTTTCGAAGGAAGCGTCACTGATTCAATTGTACAGCTATCGGACAAAAGATCAGAAAGCGCTCGCCGTATCAGACATAAAGAAAGTAAAACCACATTCGCTCAGAGATGAGGATCTGGTTTTACCTGACATCAGTTTCTCATACAGCTTAAATCAACCTATGAACTATCAATATTCATCTTACGCCTATGCCGAGAATGTTCCCTTTTCCTACCGGGAAAGGAAAATGAGCAATGCCATGTTCCTGGATAGTATCATGCGCATGGTGGGCGGTGCCCTGCCCGGACTCGGAAATATTTTATCCGGTCTTACAGGCGGTGGAGGCGGTGGCATTCCTGCGCAGCTCACGGCGTTACTGAATAGTCCGGAGGTGACTCGTATTCTCCAGCAGCTCCTGACCCAAACTCTCCAAGGGACCAATACAGCACCGGTAGCCGCCGCGGCACGCCAGCAAGCCTTGGTCGAGTCTTTTGGGCGCTACAGTGAAGCGAAGATTGCACCGGCACTGCTGGCAGCTATGCCTGCCCTCATGCCCCTGCTACAACAGGTGCTCACGCCAGAAACGATAGGCCGCGTGCTTGATGCACCTCAACGCATGGTTGGAGCGGTTACAGATAGTCTTGTTAATCTCGGCAGAGTGGGCATTGAATCGCACGAGCAAGATCTGCGACATTTGAGGGAGCTGCACAGCGTAACCGGTCCACCGGTAGATGCGTTGCTCGCCACCTTGAGTCTCTCGCTTTCAGCGCAGGAGAAACTCGATAAATTTCGCCGTCTTGATTCGGTACACCTCAAGTTTGCAGACGTAACACCCTTGGCCATTGAAGGACGACAACGGGTGGTGTACTCTGCAAATCAGGCGTTATCCTTTCCGCTGATATTTGAAAGTCCGGGAGCAGTAACCAATGTGAAGTTGCAACTTGCCATCAAGCGGCCCACAGACTCAAAGACGGTTTACCTCAAAACATACAAGATCAAGCGCGTTGAGAATGGTGCGCTAAAACAAAAGCCCACAGTATCGCTGGAGACCGTTAAGAATAAACTCAAACCCAACGAGGAATACATGGTTACCGCACAGCTTACGTGGACCAATAAAAAGAATGAAACCGTCGGCACCGTGATGAGTCAACTGGTGTACCTCATGGAAAATTATATCTATGCTGGTACCGACAGCTCCGGCGAGCCTATACCGCTCAACGACGTAGACAAGTTCAGAGAGTTTTGGCACAAGGTATGGGCCGTATCTTTCAAACCGGAGAAAAAACGTTATAAGATCGACTGTAAATACTACTACATCCTGGAAAAAGATCGCAGCAATATTGGCCGAATGGAAACGCTGACAAAAGAAGAAGACGACTCCTTCCCTGTTCACATGAAAATGAAGAGCGGAAGCATCCTTAATGTAAAAGCGTTGAATATGTTATTGCCAAAAATTTCACAGTACCAGCCTCTAACGGAGGAAGAGCTTGCCGCACTCGATTCAGACGAATTTACACAACGGTTCCATGCCGTAGCGAGAATGGGTTTGGATTTCAACGGATATGATAAAGAGAATGCTGTGCTATGGGTCTACCCCGAGGTGAAAATGCACAAGTTCATTCTCAAGACTCCGGTCAGCATAAACCCGAATGGCGCGGTGACAGGACTGGTAGACAAAGCGGTGTTCTTCCCGGTACCATCGTCGGTGCATTTTATTGGCGCTAAATCGGGAAATCAATAAAAAAGAAACTTTATGAGAAAAACAATATTCCCTTACTATGAAAGCGAGATGTCGGCAGCACTTGAAGCCGATCCGGTATTGTTGGATGGCATGAAGGTGATCTTCGATAAAAAGACCGGATTGGTCCCGGTAGAAGTTGAAAAGAAAGAACCCAGGAATGGAACAAAGTCAACAACAAGAAAAAAATCTTGATTATTCATTGATCGACCCCAAGTTGGTTCCTATCGCAGAGATGATCACATCACTAAGCGAGCTCGAAGGCGCGGTGGAGGATGAGGGCTGGGGTTTAAAAATGTCAATTGAAGAAATCGAGATCGAAATGCCGATGGAGTTCGACATTATGACCGACGATCTAGGCAATCTTGTGCTGGGCAGCGCACCGCCCACACAAACCATTGAAACCTCGTACATGCCGGTCTTTCATAAAGTGAAACTGGGAATAAAAATTCTAAACGCCGAAGAACATGGCTGAGAACAAACAATGGACGCTTCAATCGTTCGTCGACACATTGGTCTTCGAACTCGATAAGGCCCGGCAAACACTATCGTTCAAGGGTGTGAACCATCCGTTAACTTATGCGGTGAAGGATCTTAGTGTTGAATTGCAGGTATTTCCCGATTATGACGGCGACGAAATAAAATTCACCACCGCCAGGGCAGGACAAGACGGGTCCTCGAAAATTGCTTTCCAGCTTGGATCCATTACCGACCGTCAGATCCGCGAAACCTCTAAACCGCCATTGGATGAAGAAGATGTACCGATCGAAAGCCTGGAACTTGACGACGAAGTAAAAAAAGATCTGAAGAAGATTGGCATCGACTCGGTGAAAGACATCCAGCGCATCGAAAACCAAAACATTAACCTTAAACCTGTGGTGAAAAACAAAGTAAATTTCTCTGACCTGGCCGGAAAAATTGAAAAGGCCAAAAGAGCTAAAAATCCTCCCTCCGTAGGTAAGGCTGCGCTTTCCCTGTCGATGGGAGAAAAAGTGATCAGTATCGACGGAGACAATCTTCATCTCTCGGAGAATTTTACGCCGGCGGTTTTTCTGAATCAAAAGCCACTTGAAGTCGTGTCTTTCAGCAAGAATAACATCCTGGTTAAAGTTCACGAAGAAGATGTGCCGCGAAATTCGGTCCATCAGCTTACCATGTTTCTTGATCCTTATGCAGTTGTAAACCTTAAACTGAAATCATGATGGCACAAAATACCATTACCCGAAAAGGAAAAATCTCTCAGCTGGCGGAAGAACTCAGCTCCCGGCCCGGCCGTCGCGCCCGGAAGGGAAAAGTAAAACGTGGCCACTACGACCAGGGACAATCCATACAACTTTCATACAACACCGCAGCTCATCAGCAATTCAGGCCAACGGCTTATGCCAACTCGTTTGACGTTTCCGGCATCGGCGAAGTCCGTTCGTTCGAAGCCAGCGACGATCGCTTTTATGTAGAGTCTTTTGATGCCCATCAAGATCAGGAGATCGTTCAATTCAGCAACCTGAATCAGCAGATCGAAATGTCGTCGGCATCGTCTCATGCATTTAATGCGCCAGACGAAATAATCCAGCAAAGCACACTCAATCAGGAGATCGACGGCGTGCATGCCGGGTCGATGGCCTTGAATGCCACCGGGGAAGAAATCGTACTGCACAATACGCTCAATGAAGAAATCGAAGGCGCTCCCGCCGCGTCGATGGCTTACGCGAAGAATAATTACGATGACGCCACCTATGAAGAAAATTACTCCGCGCCGTCACATGAAGACGAATCTTCAGGATATTCGGCAGCGCAATCTTCTTTTGAAGATGACATCAAGGCAATTCTTGCAGGTCAGAAAAAGTATGACATACAAAGCAAGTCGATGACCAGCGCCCAGGAAGCAGAGCCAGAGTCTGATCAACAATCACCGCTAACACCTCCACCATCCGGGCATTCGCACGAAGTATTCAACAGAATGGCCAAGGGCATGTCGAAAGCGAATTCTTATGATCTGGGCACCCTATCGCTCGAGAATAGTTTTAACGAATTCGACAAATTGATCGACCGGAATAAGCCGGTGGAGAAAAAGTTTGCGTTGGCGAGCAATGCCTTTCAACGCGAAAATGAGGCCCAGGCATTGAGTGATCTGGATTATGCCGAAGACCTCAGTGCTATTGCATTTGATAATCCACCGGCAGAGACAGGGACTTCGGCACCACCAGTGGAAGGTCAGGCGAACATGAAGCAAAATGTTGCTGCACCACAGACCGAAACTTCACCTGTTGAAACCGCACAGCCTGTGAGCAACGCCGCCATAACGACGCCGGAAACAGGAGCAACACAAACACCTTCAATAATGCCCGTCGAAAAATCACAACAGACATCGCACGTCAGTTACGCTTACGATGACCGCACCGGACCTAACTGGCCTCCGCGCCCCGCCAATATCAACATCATGACGCAGGCGGACAAAGAAAGAATATTCGGGAGGTTTGAATATGAACCCACTACTGGCGACGACATCAGGATTTTGGGCACTTGGGTGAACGACAACATTGTGAATATTCGCATACCACAACTCGATGGAAAAATATTCGGCGGAAGACCCTTTGCCGCGGGGCAAGGATCAATCCGTTTCCACCGCCTCGCCCAGAATAAATTGGTTCAGTTGTGGGCCGCTTGGGAGCGGGCAGGATTACTCGACCGGATTCTTTCGTTTCAGGGGGGATTTGTGCCGCGATTTATCAGAGGAACAGCAGGACGTAATCCGAGACCGTTGAGCAATCATGCCTGGGGTACCGCTTTTGATATCAACGCGCCGCAAAACGGATTTGGTGCAGAGCCTGCGTTGCTGGGCGCTACAGGCTGCGTACGCGAATTGGTAGAAATAGCCAACCAGCACGGCTTTTTCTGGGGCGGACACTTCCGCCGTAAAGATGGAATGCACTTCGAGATCGCGAGTCCGTTCAACCCATGATCATCAACAGCATTAATAGAAAAAAAATAAACCTTCTTATTATGTCAGGCAGAATATTAGCATTAGCAACAGAGCTTGGTAGCTATCGGGTAAAACGAACTCCAAGCCGCGCATTAAGCACACTCCGCAGGAGACAGCCCTATGGCTGGATGTTCACCACATTGCCCGAAGTGCACCTGGCCAATAACAGTGGAGCGGCCATCACACGGGCCAGTGGTTCAAAAGCCCGAAAGCTCAACGAAAGCGGTCAGCCAGCCATGCGAAGTGGCGCCACCGCTATAGCTGATCCCGCTTTCATCACCAGCGTGATCAACTGGCTCGACGTGCAACACAGCCAGCGCTACCAGCCCACGCCAAGCAGCACGTATTGTAATATCTACGCCTATGACTTTGCTTGTTTTATGGGCGTATACATTCCACGGGTGTGGTGGAACAGTTCCATCACCAGTCCTACAGCTTCACAGATCGCCAACCCACGCTACGAAACAGAGGTTCACGAAATGAACGCGAACGCGATCTACGAATGGTTCATCGCGCACGGCGGAAACTTCGGATGGGTAGAAGCCACACCGAACGGTGACTTTACAACGCTGCAGAATCAAGCTAATGCTGGCCACATCGTGATCATTGTTTACAAGAACAATTCCGGCTCCGGTCACATTTGTCCTATCGTTCCTGAAATTGATACCCAGCGCGCAGTTCGCAGTGGAACAACAGTGACCCGGCCCTTACAAAGCCAGGCAGGAAGAAATAATTATAAATACCACACCAACAACTGGTGGGGTAGCAACACACAAGTAAAATATTGGGTGAAGACGTTACCGGCAGGCGCAGCCATCACACCAACCCCTGTACCCTCGTCCACCACGACGACACCTACACCCAGCACGTCAGGCAGCGAATCTAACCTGGGTGGCACTATCGGCGGCGTAGCCGGTGGCGTGATCGGTGGTATTGCAGCAGGTCCTGCTGGTGCCATTATCGGCAGCCAGGTGGGGCAACGCATCGGCAACTGGGTGGGATCGCAGTCGTACGACGATCAATTTGAAGGCAAAAACTTCAATTACCAGGACGACGTTGACCTGTCTTACGGAAGCGGCTACGTTCAGCAGTTCACGATCCAGGACGACTTCATCGCCGCCTATTCGCAAATGGCGATCGACAGCATGAGGCAAACCCAGGTGCCAGCGTCGGTGACGTTGGCTCAGGCCGCGCTGGAATCTGGTTGGGGAAGACATGCACCGGGAAATAATTTCTTTGGCATCAAAGCAGGAAGAAACTGGACCGGGCAACGGCAGCTGTTGCGTACCCGTGAAGTACATGCTGATGACGACCGTAGCAGACATCCTTATCCCGAAGTGATTTCCATCACTCGCCGGTCTGACGGACGATTCGAATGGGTGGTTCGCGATCATTTCAGAGCTTATGCCAGCGCATTGGAAAGCTTCAACGATCATGGCAACTTGTTGCGAAATGCAAGCCGTTATCGCGCCGCTTTTCAACACACCAGCGACGGCATTCAGTTCGCTCAAGAAATTGCGCGCGCCGGATACGCTACCGCGCCGAACTATGCAGCCCAGTTGACCAGTCTGATTAATCAGTATAATCTTACGCGCTTCGACAGACCATAATGAGGAACGAGGAACAAGGAACGAGGAACAAGGAACGAGGAACGAGGAACGAGGGACGAGGAACGAGGGACGTGGGACCGCGTTAAATACTCATTTGACTATTGACTAATGACTATTAACTATTAACAAGATGCCAGTTCAAGAAGATACCTTGACCTACAAGCGAAGATCGATGTCGTCGTCGCTTAATTTTCATAGCAGCTTTCATTTGCAGAAATATTTGTCGGGCAAGCAGCGTCTGAGTCTGGCCAAGACAAGAACGGTGCAAGATGAAGCGGACGATATACTGAATGCGCCGGGACGTGTACTCATTCCACCGGCAATCCGCTCACAGCTGCAAAATATTCAGCAGACCGGTAGCGCCACTTTGGGAGGAAACACCTTTACGCCCTCCTTAGCAATACTGGCAAGCATTAACAAAATGTTGTACTATTCACTGCATCATAACAGCGCAGCTAATCCGGCTTTTGCCATACTGAGTTACTTGCGACCGGGATCTCGTCATCATTCCAACGGCACGGCTGTGGACCTGGCTATTGTTGACGGACGAGCTATTGTCGTGAGCAATCAGCAAGCTTGTCTGCAGGCCATTGTTGCTGCGATCAACAATCTGGCTCCGGGCAATTATGCGCTGGGGCTTCCACGTCCGCCGAGAACCGATGCCAGTGGCGCTGCTACCGATGCCGCTCGATACAGGTATCTCCGTCTTTACGATACCTCCACGACACCTCCGCAGTTGTTGCCTCAGTATGCGAACCTGCCTCAAACGCATTACTTTCTAGGCGCTCAGTTCAACGAACGGTATGTGCCTGGAGGAATTACAGGGGGCCTTGCGCAAATCAACAATGCCACGGCAAGAGCACAACTGACAACCGCCATCGCCAATGCGCGTGCGCAGGGCGCCAACGTGCTTCACCTGATGGCCGATGCTTTGGATCATTTGCATATTCAACAGATATAACGTCACTGACGCGGACCTTTAAACAATATTATCATGAGCAGGATACTTGCTTTAGCAAAAGAACTCAACACTATCAAAAGAAAAAGCGCGGGCAAACGCAGTCGCGGAATTTCTTATGCGAGATCGGTAAAGGTCAGCCGCGCCTTCGACGGATTGCCTTATGATTTCAACGAAGCCTATGCGGCAATACACCAAGCCGATCAAATGGCGCATCAGCAGTCATTGGAACAGGGCTGGTCGCGATCGCTGGAAGGCGAGTTGGTATTCCAACAGCTGGTGACCACAAACACAGCACAATTTTTACAACGGGTAAGGGAGATCTCCACGCAACTGCAGATCAATCCGAACTGGCTGATGGCGGTGATGCACTTCGAAAGCCGGCTCAATCATCAGGCGGTGAACAGGATCAGCGGCGCTACGGGGCTCATCCAGTTTATGCCTTCCACAGCGCAACGACTTGGCACTACCACGCAGGCGCTCGCGCAAATGACCAATGTGCAGCAGCTCGAATATGTGCTACGATACTACAACCATTACCGCGGGAGAATGAGAAACTACCTGGATTGTTACCTAGTAACATTTTATCCTTATGCCATCGGCAGGCCCGAAACTTTTGTGCTGGGTTCTGAGCGATCGCCGGAACGCGCAGCCCTGATCGCACGGCAAAATCCGGGCATGGACACCAATCGCGATGGCCAGGTGACGCTGGCAGAAGTGAGGCAACGGATCTATCAACGACTAACAACCGAGCAAGCAGCGCTCATTAATGCGCCCTACACGCCCTAATTTTCAGATACATATTTAACCTAACAAGCGTTTAAAAGAGCCTGGAATCACTTCAGGCTTTTTTTGATCTTTTGCACGGGCCCACGGCCAACATCGTTGAACGACCATTCAGTATATTTTTGCAGCCGGTCAGCAAAAAAATCATTGTGTGCGCGGCAACACGCATATTTTTTATTAATTATGCAATTCACCATTCCCTTAACACACTATGCAAAAAACTTTGATCACGCTTCTGGTCGTGCTCGGCCTGGCAGGCTGCGCTAAGAAAGAAGCTCTAAAAATTGACATCGTTCCGAAACCGGTATCACTCACAGCAGGAACCGACGCTGTAGACTGGGACGAAAGTGTTGCCATCATCGCGAAAACTGACGACGAAAAACAAGTAGCGGAATTACTGCAAGGTCTTCTTCAAGGAAAAAATCTTCAGGCAACAACGGCCGAAACCGCAGACGATGAGGATAAAATTACATTGTCGACCATCAATGATACTACGCTGGGACCGGAGGGTTATAAACTTTCTGTCAATGAAAATGGTGTGACCATTCAGGCAAACACCGGCGCAGGGCTGTTCTACGGAGCGCAAACTCTGATGCAGCTCCTGTCGGCCGACGGAAAGAAAGTTCCATTTGCAGAGATCACCGATTACCCACGCTTCGCTTACCGTGGCGTACACCTCGACGTGGGCCGTCATATGTTTCCGCCAGAGTTCATTAAAAAGTACATCGACCTGATGGCGCGTCACAAGTATAATCGTTTCCACTGGCACCTCACCGAAGACCAGGGCTGGAGAATCGAGATCAAAAAATATCCCAAACTGCAGGAGGTTGCCGCCTATCGCACAGAGACCGTTGTTGGCCATGCTGCCACAGCTTCACGCGACAAATCCAAATACGATGGGCAACGGTACGGAGGATTCTATACCCAGGATGAAGTAAAAGATATTGTAAAGTATGCCGCCGATCGCAAGATCACGATCATTCCTGAGATCGAACTACCTGGGCACTCGCAGGCGGCCCTCACCGCTTATCCTGAACTCGGTTGCACAGGAGGTCCCTACGAAGTTGCCAGGACCTGGGGTGTATTCAACGATATTTATTGCGCCGGTAAAGAAGAACCTTTTACTTTCCTGCAGGATGTACTTGACGAGGTGATGGCACTTTTCCCCAGCACCTACATCCACATTGGTGGCGATGAGTGCCCTAAAGAAAGCTGGCAGAAGTGTAAACTTTGTCAAAAGCGCATCAAGACAGAAAAATTAAAGGATGAGCACGAGCTTCAGAGCTATTTCATCCGTCGTATTGAAAAATACCTTAACAGCAAAGGTCGCCAGATCATTGGCTGGGACGAAATACTGGAAGGCGGACTTGCTCCCAATGCTACTGTGATGAGCTGGAGAGGTGAAGAAGGCGGCATCGCGGCGGCAAAACAAAATCACGACGTAGTGATGACGCCCGGCAACTGGTGCTATTTTGACCACTACCAGGATACCACCGGCAACGAGCCGCTCGCCATCGGTGGTTTTACGCCCGTCAGCGAAGTGTATGCATACGAGCCCATTCCGCCTCAACTTACTGCAGAAGAAGCCAAACATGTTCTCGGTGCGCAGGCCAACGTGTGGACCGAATACATGGCCACAACCGAGTATGTAGAATACATGGTGTATCCCCGTGCCTGTGCCATGGCCGAAGTGTTGTGGACGCCGAAGGAAAATCGCAACTACCAAGACTTCCGCGAGCGCATGAAAACCCATGCCCAACGCCTGGAAGAATGGAAGGTGAACTACGCCAAGCACATGTTCCAGGAGGAG
>JBMOKS010000459.1:0-10769 GCA_049324355.1 Bacteroidota bacterium | reverse complement strand
ATCTACAGGTGGGCATGGAAAACATCTTTATCGGCAATGGCGCCATCGAGATCATCCAGGCTGTGATTCACAACTTCACCAGGAAAAAAATACTGATCAACATCCCCACATTTTCATCGTATTATGAATTTGTAAAGGATGGCGTGGAGGTTGTTTACAACAATCTGAAAAAGGAAAACAACTACCAGCTAGATGTAGATGAATATGTTGAGTTGGTAAAACGCGTAAAACCAGACACAGTTGTACTTATCAATCCCAACAACCCCGATGGAAATTACATCAGCTGGGCCAAGATAGAATGGCTGATGCAGCAGTTGAAAGACGTGGAGACGGTGATCGTGGACAAGAGCTTCATTCACTTTGCCTATGAAGACGACAACTATGAACTGGTCAGCTACTCTTCACTGGTACAACAATATAAAAATGTAGTGTTGGTAAAAAGCATGTCCAAAGATTTTGGCATCGCTGGTATCCGCGCCGGATATGCGATCATGAGTGCCGAGCGCGTGGCACATCTATTGAAAAACGGATTCCTTTGGAACTCCAACGGATTATCCGAATATTTCTTCCGCCTGTATGTTCGCCAAGACTTCATGGAGGAATATGAAGTGGAGCGCATTCGTTACATCAAGGAAACACAGGAGTTCTTCCGGAAGCTTAATGAAATCCCCAACATCAGGGTATATCCCAGCAAAGCGAATTTCGCCTTGATCGAACTGCTGTCGGGCATACAATCGAGCGATTTTGTAACAAACTTATTGATCAAGCATGGTGTGTATACCCGTACGTGTTCAGACAAGATCGGATTAGATGGTGAGTTCATTCGACTGGCTTCGCGAACCAAAGATGAGAACGCTATCATCCTGAAGGCGCTGTCTGAGCTCGTTTGATCTTTATAAAGGTTTTGAATCATGTGCGGAATAGCTGGCTTCATCAATTTTTCTAACGCTGAGTCTTTAGTTCGTCAAGCCCACACCCTCCAGGCACATCGCGGCCCGGATTTCCACGGCTCGTGGATCAATGACAACGTAGTTCTCATTCATCAACGCCTCTCCATCATCGACCTGAGCGAACGATCCAACCAGCCCTTTCGCAAAAATGGCCTGACCATGATCTTTAACGGCGAGATCTACAACTACCAGGACATACAACAAAAACTTATTCGCGAAAGAAATGTAGAATTCATTACCTCCGGCGACACCGAAGTGGTGATGGAGGCATACCGCGCTTGGGGCGTGAAATGTTTCGATCATTTCATTGGCATGTTCGCGTTCGCCCTGTATGATGAAGAAAAAAGATATCTGCTTTTAGCGCGTGACCATTTCGGCATCAAGCCGCTCTATTACACGCATCACAACAATCAATTTGCCTTTTCTTCGGAACTGAAAACCCTGCTGAAGCTCGGCGCGGTGAATAAAACCGTTCATACTTTTTCGTTGCTCGCCTCGCTCAACTACTTGTGGATACCCGGCAACGAGAGCATCGTGCAGGGAATTAAAAAAGTGCCGCCAGGTCACTACCTGGAAATTTCAGCAGCAGAAAATCCGATCACACCGAAGATCACACCCTACTGGAAACTGAAGGCATCCGAATCAGACCGCAGTGAAGCACAAACGGTGGAAGAGCTACGCAGCGTATTGGCCGATTCCATCAAAAGACACATGGTGGCCGATGTACCGGTGAGCAGCTTCTTAAGCGGCGGACTTGATTCTTCTTTGATCTCGGTCCTGGCCTCGCACCATAACAAAAAACTTTCTACCTACACCATCGGCACACGCTCACAGGACAAGCTGGTAGAAAAAATGCCCGACGATGAGAAGTACGCCAACCTGCTCGCCCATAAGCACAATTTCGATCACCACAACATTGTGATCAGCCCTGACATCATCGAAGATTTTCCGCGCATGGTAAAATTATTGGACGAACCGATTGGCGACCCGGCAGCGATCAATACTTACCTGATCTGCAAGCAAGCGCGCGAACAAGGCGTAAAAGTACTGCTCTCGGGCATGGGCGCGGATGAATTGTTCTTCGGCTACCGCCGCCAATTGGCCACATTGTATGCCGCACGATACAAAAAAATTCCGGCGTTGCTTCGCAAACCCGTAGAAATTGCCGGCAGACTTGCACCCGTAAAGATCAACAACAGCGGATTCAAGACCGGGCGATGGCTAAAACGTTTTTTAAGCTTCGCCAACCTGCCCATCGAGCAGGCCTATCGCAGAAGTTACTCTTACTACGACGACTCAGATTATAACAGGCTGCTGATCGGGGATTATCACAATGAACTGCGCACCCTGAACGAGCAACACCACCAATTCTTCTACGAACACCCGGATTTCGACCTCGAGAACAAGATGTGCTATACAGACATCAATATGTTCATGGTAGGTCTGAACCTTGCGTATTCCGATCGCGCTTCGATGGCGGCCTCGGTGGAGGTGAGGGTGCCCTTTATTGACAAAAAGGTTGTGGAGTACGCCATGACCATACCAGGGAAGCTGAAGTACAGAAAAGGCGAGAGCAAATACATATTGAAGAAAGCCGCCGAATCCTACCTGCCTGAAGAAATTATTTACAGACCCAAAGCCTCATTCGGCGCACCCATACGCTCATGGATCTCAAACGACCTTCGTGGCATGGTAGATGACCTGTTGTCGGAAGAAAGAATAAAAAAGCGTGGTATCTTTCAGTACGCTTTTGTAAAAAAACTGATCGACGACGACCGCAAAGGCATTCAGGACAACGCTTATCAGATTTATCAGCTGCTCACCCTGGAGCTCTGGTTCAATGAATTTTTAGGATAAATGAACACCGAAAAAAATATAGACAAGAACATCGAACACTTCTGGAATGAAAATCCGGTGGGCAGCAATTTTGTTGAATACCAGGGTGGAAAGAAGTTCTATGAGGGATATGACGAATTCAGGTATCGCACGGAAGGCCACATTCTCGGCGAACTTGACCTGATCGACTTTAAGGACAAAAAAGTGTTGGAGATCGGCCTGGGCCAGGGCGCCGATTCCATGCAGATCATCAACCGTGGTGCTCAATATCACGGCATCGACCTGACCGACGAATCGATCAGACGATTAAAAGAGCGGTTCGAACTTTTTGAAAAGCCCTACATTGAAGTGCGTAAAGCCAACGCGCAACAAATCCCTTATAACGATAACTATTTCGACATCGTGTATTCTCACGGTGTGATTCACCATTCACCGGAAATTGAAAAGATCGTTTCTGAGATCCACCGTGTGTTGAAACCCGGAGGCAAGGCCGTGATCATGCTCTACCATAAGAGTTCGTTCAACTATTATATAAGCATCGGCATTTTACGAAGAGTGGGTCTTATGCTGCTGTTGATGTTCCCTTTTCTTACGCGGCTAGTGTCTAAGCTCACGGGCGAAAGCAAAGAGCGCATCGAAAAACATAAGAAGAATTTCAAGGAGAGAGGGTTCGGCTATCTGAAAATGTCTGAATTCGTGCATCGTTCTACTGACGGTCCGGACAACATTTATGCAACCGTTTGGAACAAAAAGACCTCGAAAAAATTATTTCAACAATTCAAGGATCATCAGTTCAAAATCCATTTCCTCAACGAACGGCATTTGCTTGGATTACAGAAGATCTTACCCCGAAAAACTAAAAATTGGCTTGCTCACCGATTTGGCTGGCATCTTTGGATTTTTGCTCAGAAGTAGTATCAAAAACACTATTTTTGCAGTCAAATTGATAAAAGTTGAAACAGTTAATTCAGAACTTCAAGACTGGCGAATTGTATGTGGATGAACTGCCCGCACCCTCCCTCAGCGACGGGTTTGTTCTGGTAGAAAACCGATATTCTCTGATCAGCTCCGGCACCGAGCGGGGCACGGTAAAAGTGGCGCAGGCAAGCTTATTGGGCAAAGCCAAACAGCGCCCTGACCTCGTAGCCCAGGTACTTCAGAATATCAAGAAAGAAGGTATTGCCGCCACCCTAAAGAAGGTTCAAACCAAACTGGATTCACTCAAGGCGCTAGGTTATAGCACAGCCGGTGTTGTGGCGGCCTCCCTGGATCGCAACAACCAATTCAAACCAGGCGACCGCGTGGCTTGCGCCGGCCAGGATTATGCCTCTCATGCCGAAATGATCAGCGTGCCCCAAAATCTCGTAGTGCGCATACCTGACGCTGTATCTTTTGAAGAAGCTGCTTTCACAACATTGGGATCAATAGCGCTGCAGGGCGTGCGACAAGCAGAGCCCACCCTGGGTGAAAATGTTTGTGTGATCGGGTTGGGATTATTAGGTCAGCTCACCTGCCAGTTATTGCGAGCTAATGGATGTAATGTTTTTGGCATCGACCTGTCTGACCGGCTGGTGTCGCTGGCCAAGGACGTCAGCGCCGATGTGGCCGTGAACCGGAATCAGGCTGACCTGGTGAAAATATGCGAATCGTTCACTAAGGGATATGGTTTCGATAGTGTCATCATCACCGCCGCCGCGCCTACTAACGACCCTATCGAATTGGCTGCCGAGGTGGCCAAGAAGAAAGGAAAAGTGGTGATGGTTGGCGCCGTGAAAATGGACGTGCCGCGCGATCCGCATTTCTTTCGCAAGGAGCTGGATCTGCGCATGTCGTGCTCCTATGGGCCCGGGCGTTACGACACCAACTACGAAGAAGGCGGACACGATTACCCATTTGGCTATGTACGCTGGACAGAGCAGCGCAACATGGAATCGTTCCTGGATCTGGTGGCAAAAAAATTAATTAACCTCAATCCGCTTATAACGCATACTTTCGATATTGACAATGCACAACAGGCGTTCGATATCGTGCTGGGGAAAGTGCAGGAACCGAGCATCGGTATTTTGTTACGATATCCGGAAAACGATCTCAAGCGTAAGTCGGTAGTCACCCTGCCAAATAAGGAGCGTAAAGGTGATCAGTCCATTCAGGTTGGTGTTATTGGCGCCGGAAGTTTCGCGCAGAGTTACCTGATCCCAAATGCGAAATCCTTTGGCGGCAACCTTCATACCGTTGTCAATGCACGCGGTATTACATCAAAGAACGTTGCCACAAAATTCGGATTCGGTCATGCAGCCTCCGATCCTTCCGATGTTTTTGGTCAGCAGGCGATCAACACTGTATTCATAGCCACACCTCACAATAGCCATGCATCTCTTGCTGCGGAGGCTTTGAGGGCAGGCAAACACGTCTTTGTGGAGAAACCTTTGGCCATCGATTACGCCGGTCTCCAGGAAGTGATCGACGCTAAAAGACAAAGTTCGAAAGTGCTCATGGTAGGATTCAACCGGCGCTTCTCTCCTATCGCGCAAGAGATCAAAAAGAAACTTCAGCAACGCTCAGAACCGGCAGTGATGAACTTCCGTGTAAACGCCGGACTTATTTCCAAAGACCATTGGATACAAAAGCCCGAGATCGGCGGCGGTCGCATCATCGGTGAAATGTGTCATTTTTTCGATCTGATGGAATTTTTCGCTGGCGCCAAACCGGTAAGGGTTTTTGCAGAAAGTATCCAAACGGAAAACTCCAAATATTCTAACCAGGACAACATCAGTGTTACGGTTAAATACCAGAATGGCTCGATCGGCAACCTGGTATATGTTGCCAATGGCGACAACTCCCTTCCCAAAGAACGCCTCGAGGTTTACTGCGATGGCGTTGTTTCCATCATCCACGATTTCCGCAATGGCTCAATCCATAGTCAGGGAAAAGAGCAGAAACTGGATCTCGCGGGCAAAGGCCACCGCGAAGAAGTAAAAGCCTTTTTGGACGCCGTAAAACAAGGCGGTGCCGATCCTATCGATTTTGATTCTATTGTAAACACAACGTTGGTATCGTTCAAGGCGATTGAAAGTCTGCAAACCGGACTTCCACAATCCATAGAAATGGGCGAACAATAATTCAGTATGCGATCCATGGTGAAGCAAAGTTTTCATTTGCTGAAAGAGTACGTCGAGAAAAAAGACTTCAAAGGCTGGGATCCTTACGATGGTCTCAACAGCGCTTTTTTCCAGCGATCTTTTTTTCGCAAGAGTTCGTTCATCAGGCTGGCATGGATACAGTTGTTTAAAAGAAGCCCCATCAACCTTCGAAAACTTTTCAATGTTAAAGAAGACCACAACGCCAAAGGGTTAGGTCTATTTCTTTCTGGCTATTGTAATCTTTATAACCTCGATCCCCGGCCCGAGTATCTTGAAAAAATAAAATACTTGTCACAACGCATAATGGCCATTCAAAATAAATCGTATTCCGGCAGCTGCTGGGGTTACAATTTCGACTGGCAGGCACGTGCGTTCTTCCAGCCCAAATTCACACCAACGGTAGTTGCCACTACTTACGTGGCTTATGCGCTGTTAGACGCTTACGATATTCTGAAAAGCTCCGAGTTGTTAAGTACTGCGCGATCGAGCTGCGATTTTGTTTTGAAAGATCTCAACAAGACTTCGGATGCAGACGGCGATTTTTGTTTCTCGTATTCCCCCCTCGATCAAACACAGGTCTTTAATGCATCGTTATTAGGCAGCCGATTGTTATCGCGCGTGTATCATTATACGCATGAAAAACATTTGATCGATGCAGCCAGAAAATCGGTTTCGTTTTGTTGTAAATATCAACAAGCCGATGGAGCCTGGGCTTATGGCACATTGCCGTTCCATCAATGGATCGACAACTTTCACACTGGGTTCAACCTCGAGTGCATTCACGAATACGAGAAATACAGCGGCGATCGCTCGTTTCATTTGCATGCTGAGAAAGGTCTTCAATATTATCTCACCAATTTCTTCACACCGCAAGGTGAATCGAAGTATTACAACACAACTTTGTATCCAATCGACATTCATGCACCGGCGCAATTGGTGGTTACATTCTTTCGCCTGGGCATTATTAATGACCACCTTGAACTGGTGAACCGGGTTCTGAGTTGGACTATGACGAACATGCAAGACCCCAGCGGATATTTTTACTACCAAATGAAGAGAACATGGAACTCTAAAATTCCCTACATGCGCTGGGCCCAGGCCTGGATGTTCTTTTCCATGACTTGCTACTTATTCAGCATTCACGATGAATCAAAATAGAATTAAGATCTTCTCTATTCCCATCGATGCTTTCACTATGGAGCAGACGCTGGAATTCATCGGCGAATCGATCCGCGCCAAGAAACAGCTGCACCATACAGTGGTGAACGCCGGCAAGATCGTGATGATGCAGGATGACAAACAGCTATTTGAAAGCGTTGTTAACGCCGACCTCATCAATGCAGATGGTCAGGCGGTGGTCTGGGCTGCACGTCTGCTCGGAAAAAAATTACCTGAGCGAGTGGCGGGCATCGACCTGATGGAAAAGCTTGTGGCCTTCGCGCACAAACAAGGCTACAAGATCTTTTTGTTCGGCGCTCGCGAGGATGTGGTCACTGCGGTTGCTGACGTGTATCGAAAAAAATATTCTGACAAGATCATCGCGGGTTATCGCAACGGATATTATAAGCCCGAAGACGAGTTGCAAATTGCTCAGCAAATCGCGTCGAGCGGAGCGCAGATATTATTCGTGGCGATCAGCTCGCCAAAAAAAGAGAATTTCCTCTTCCGCTATAAAGACATGCTGAAAGACGTAAACTTCATTATGGGCGTGGGAGGCAGCTTCGACGTAGTATCCAACAAAACCAAGAGGGCACCGGTGTGGATGCAAAAACTCGGACTCGAATGGTTCTATCGGTTCGCACAGGAACCTCGCAGAATGTGGTATCGCTATACCGTTGGTAACTTCCGTTTCATCATGCTCACGCTAAAAGAACTAGTTAAAAAGTAGTACTATTTTCGCCTCTTAGGAGAGAGAATTTATTGGCGACGCGTAAACATAAAGTTTACGTAATGTCGTTTGTCTAAATAGTTTGTTGGTTTTTTAATAATTTTGGCCCCAATTTGGATATAGAGGCATTCGATTTGTTTGAGGAGATGACAGAAACGTCAGAAGCCCGTCCGGCAGGCATTTTTTTTTAGTCTCTTCCAACCATTTCCTTCGTTTGGGTGTCATTAGAAATACACCATGTATATATGGTAAAACCCTCTTAATCCATAGTAACATGCAGCATAGATTCTCGAGATATATCCGTATCATACTCTTCATTGGCGATCTTCTCATCCTCAATCTTTGCTTCCTCCTCACCAGCGTGCTACTCGAACACAACGTGGCCTGGACAGTTATGGCAGCCGCCAACCTCTCATGGGCTGCTCTGGTATTGTTCATCAACCCCTACAGAATATCACGTGTGTTCCGCGTATCGAGAATACTTGTGGAGGCACTCAATTCATCGCTGCTGTATTTCTTGTTGTTGTCTACAACTTTCTTCTTCATCAGCGGATTTTACCTCAGCAAAGTGTATATACTTAACTACTTCATGTTCCAGCTTCTGTTGCTGCTGGGATGGAGAATTGTATTCTTCTACTTGTTGAGGATCTATCGCATCAGCGGTTTCAACTACAGGAATGTGGTGATCGTCGGATACGGCGAGATCTCCAAACAGCTTGAAAGTTTCTTCCGCGCACACCCCGAGCACGGTTATCGCCTGCTGGGCATCTTCGACGACATGCGCGAAGAAGCCAAAGTGATCGGTAAATGCAAAGATCTGGCGCCTTACCTCGAAAATGAAGACGTAGATGAGATCTATTGCTGTATGCCGTATATCAAATACGGAACGATCAAAAACATCATCGACCTGAGCGAAGAACGGCTGATCAAAGTGAAATTGCTGGCAGACTTCCGCGCATTCTCCTTCAAGGGAATTGAATTGGAACGTTACGACTATATTCCAGTGCTTAATGTATCGTCTATTCCGCTAGACAACCGAAGAAATCAGATCTTCAAAAGGTCGTTTGACATTCTGTTCTCGTCTCTGGTGATCTTGTGCATCTTTTCCTGGCTGTTCCCTATTCTGGCTATCATTATCAAGCTCGACTCGCGGGGCCCTGTATTCTTCAAGCAGAAAAGAACCGGGGTGAATAATACCCATTTCTGGTGCTGGAAATTTCGTACCATGTATGTGAACGGCGACAGCGATAAAAAGCAAGCTACCAAAGGTGATTCGCGCATAACAACAGTCGGTTCCTTCTTGCGAAAAACCAGCCTTGACGAATTACCTCAATTTTTTAACGTATTGGAAGGCAGCATGTCAGTTGTCGGACCCCGTCCGCACATGTTGAAGCATACGGAAGAATATTCCAGGATCATTGCAAAATTTATGGCCCGCCATTTTGTTAAGCCTGGCATCACCGGTCTGGCCCAGGCTAAGGGTTATCGCGGCGAAACACAGAACATCATCGAGATGAAGAACCGCGTGAAACTCGATCGTTTTTATATCGAGAACTGGTCATTCATATTCGATCTGAAGATCGTTATGGCCACCGTGGTCTCTATGCTGAAGGGCGACGAAAAAGCATACTAAACCCACCGTTCAAGCCATGCTCGTTTGAACTCATATTGATTTTTTAGCTTAAATTTGATACGCTGAAAGATCATGAACAACACATTTTTCGCTGCGCTCACCTCGTTCGTTATATCGGTCGCTACGATCCCCCTTATCATCAAATTTTCGAAAAATAAAAACCTGGACATTCCGCGTCGCCGGAAAATTCATAAAAGAGAAATGCCTTCCATGGGCGGCATCGGCATATACCTCGGCTTCCTGGTCTCGTCACTGCTTTGGAGCAACTTTTTGAATAACACGGAGATGAAATTTATCATGGCGTCGTCTACCATCATTTTTTTGTTGGGCGCTGTTGACGACACCGCCAACCTATCGCCTGTCGCCAAGCTGATGGGACAGCTGATCGCCATCGGCCTTATCGTGTTGCTGATCGACGTGCGACTCAAATCCTTTTACGGACTATTCAACAGCATGGACCTGCCACTGTGGTTTAGTTATTGTCTCACTATTTTTACGATGATCATCATCACCAATTCATTTAACCTCATTGACGGATTGGATGGACTGGCCGGCACCATAGCCATCATTTCTTTGACAACTTTCGGAATTTGGTTCTCTCAGGCCGGCGATAGTTTATATGCGCTGTTATCGTTCGCATTGTTGGGTGGCGTGGGCGCGTTTCTATTCTTTAATTGGGAGCCGTCAAAAATATTTATGGGCGACACTGGCTCATTGCTCATCGGGCTAATGCTCTCGATACTCACGATACATTTTATCAACGCTAACGATACGCTTCATCCGGAAGCGCCTGTTAAATTCGGCGCATCCATAGCCACCGCCATCAGCATTATCATTATTCCGATTGTAGATACTGCCCGCGTGATCATGATCAGACTTCGAAAAAAAATATCACCCTTTACACCTGATAACCGGCATGTTCATCACGTATTGTTACAGCTGGGACTTCCTCATCGGCATGCGGTGATCGTGCTGGGTGTCACGCACGTGTTCTTCATTGGTCTTGCCCTACTGCTTCAACGCTATAGTGATCGCGTCGTGCTGCCAGCCATCGCTTTTGTGTCTACCACGCTGTGCATCATTTTGTACCGTGTGATGCTGCAAAAGCGTGTTGCAAAAGACCCGGATCATGTTGAACTTTAGAAAGCATAAACCGATCGCATGCACATCCCTTTTATCAACCTCAGGGCGCAATATGAATCCATACATCAAACGGTAGAATACCACATCGACCGGGCTTTTTCCAGGTTTCAATTTTGCCTGGGGCCCGAAGTAAAAGAATTCGAAGATAATTTCGCGGCAACGCTCGGCACCAAACATTG
>JBMOKS010000458.1:2514-10773 GCA_049324355.1 Bacteroidota bacterium | reverse complement strand
TCTCTCAGCTGGGCCTTGTGGTCTCTTTCCTTGCGGCCGTACTCTTCCTTCAGGCTGGTTAGCTGCTCTGATAGGGCGGCGCCTTCAGACTGTTGTTGTTCCAATTCCTGTATCCTGCTGATATAATCACGTTCCTTGCGTGCCATCTCTTCCTGGGTGGCCTGAAGTTCTTCCATGTTTTGACGCATTTCCTCCTCCTGCGCTCTCATTTCTTCCGTCTGCTGCTGGAATTGTTCGATCAGGTGTCTGTTCTTTTGGGCGGCTTTAACTGATGCCAATGTGGAAGCGATGGTTTCCGCCAGTCTTTCCACAAATTCAATCTCGTGCTGCTGGAAATCCTTAAACGATGCAAGTTCGACAATGCCATACACCTCAGTGTCAACTTTTAGGGGCACGATCAGCAGTGCCTTCGGTGCCGCATCGCCAAGCCCTGACGTGATTCGGATGTACTCGTCGGGCACTTCTTTGAGCAAGGTCGTCTCTTTTTCGAGAAAAGTCTGACCCAGGATACCTTCGCCCAAGCGGATCTTTTGCCGCGAGAACTTTTTGATATCGAAAGCAAAAAGCGAGATCAGTTCCAGGTGTTTGTTGTGCTCGTCTTCGTCGTTCAGAATATATAGCCCACCTTGATTAGAATGAGTATACTGAACCAGGGCGGAAATGATCTTGTCGCCCAGCGTATTGATGTTATCATTCGATGACCGAAGGATATCCACAAACTTGGTCAGGCCCTCGTTGGCCCATTTTCGTCGTTCCTCCTCCAGCGTAGTATAGTCAATGTTCAGGTTGCCTTCGCCTATAGCGCCCACAAACTCGGTAGCATTTCGTAATTGTTCGAGAATCTGGTTGACCTGCTCAGCGAGTTGGCCGATCTCGTGAGGTGGAAATTGATGATCCTGCTGCAGGTTGTGTGCGTTAGTCTCCAGCATTTTTAGCGGCCTCAGCACATACCGGTGGAATAGGTAAAGTATAACCCCCAGCAGTACAACATCTAGCAGTATAAAAAAGAAAAACCAGTTTTCTACTGACGATTTTTTGGCTTCCGCTTCTTCACCGAGATCAGCCAGCAGCTTTTCATACCAGTTCGATACGGTAAGCCACTGACCGGGTAGCAATACTTTTGCCTTGTCGAACGGTGATAGGGCAGGAATATCAGTGGACATCACTGTCATCGAATCGGACGACGAGGTATCGGATTCAACCATCATTGGACCAGTGCTCGCCACCCGTTCCGTGAGGATGAAAAGTGTATTGTCTTTGTACTTTGTCCAGTGTTCGTAAAGTTTTTCAAACGAGATAGCGGGTAGCCGGGTGAGGGGCTTCAGGAAGATATTGGTCCCTTCCATTCTTCCGCCGCGGCCTAAAATATTCAAATGATATTCTTGTTCTTCTATACGCGACGAGATCTCGGCCGATACGTTGTCGCCATCGTGGAGGAATTGTTGAACCAGCAACGCGATTTGTTGTCCGCCGAGTTGTGAACTTCTTGCATAGTCTTTTTTCTCTTCGATCTCCTCCAGCGTTTCGATCTTATTTCTGATGATAAGGTATTCCGACACATAAATCAGGAACATGGCGCCAACGATGAGGGAGGCCATCAGGAGCAATGATCTATTGCGAAAAAACTTCATATCCCAAATAAGCTAAAAAAGCCTGAAGCAGAAAGCAGATTGCTAAAAAAGAGCTAATGGACTTTTTTTTCCCCGTGGTCGAGGCTTGCATTCGTGAAGCAGAAGGGTAGAAGCGATTCTGCAGAGGGTGCCTTCACCCATTTCGTCTCCTGATTTTGCATGACCACTTCGAAAGGCTTTTTCTGATGAAGCTCAAATTCCAGCATCACCTGCCGGCAGGGTCCGCACGAAGTTGCGGGCAGCAGTTCTTTGCCACCCTTGCGTTTAGCAACCACGGCAATTTTGGTGATCATGGCGTCTGGATGTTGCGAAATAGCAGCATACAAAGCCACTCGCTCGGCACACATGCCCGAGGGGTAGGCGGCGTTCTCCTGATTGGTGCCTGTCACAATGGTGCCATCTTCCAATAATACGGCTGCGCCGACCAGAAATTTTGAATAAGGTGCATAGGCGTGGTTAGCCGCATCCTTTGCTTTGTGTGCAAGGTATTTAGATTCGGCATCCAAGTCTTCCAGGTGATCCACCACGATAAAATTACTCATCGGCATAAGGGGTCTTTAGTAGGGTGAGAAGGGAAAGTTAAATATTTTCGGCCTAGAATTCTACATCCTCCGGTTTTGATTTACTTTGCCGCCCTATGCAGACCATTTTAATACTGGGTGCCGGAAGGTCTTCTTCCTCCCTTATCTCTTATTTGTTGAATCATGCCGCCCAGTTTGACTGGCAAATCGTTGTGGGCGATGTCTCGAAAGAAGCTGCCGCGAAAAAGGTAGGATCGCACCCGAGGGCCAACGCCGTCGCATTTGACATCAATAACCTACAGGCCGCCGATGCAATCGCTGCGGCCGATATTGTGATATCGCTGTTGCCAGCCCATCTGCATCCGCTGGTGGCAAAGCATTGTTTGAAGTGGAAAAAACATTTGCTCACCGCCAGCTATGTGTCTGATGAAATGACCTCTTTTCATGCCGAAGCGAAATCTAAAGATCTGCTGTTCATCAATGAGTGCGGTCTGGATCCCGGCATCGATCACATGAGTGCCATGCAAGTTATCGATCGCATTCGCCAGGAAGGTGGAAAGCTCACGTCGTTTGAATCGTTTACCGGCGGCTTGATTGCACCACAAACTGCTCCGGAAAACCCCTGGCGATACAAATTCACATGGAACCCGCGAAATGTCGTGATGGCAGGTCAAGGGGTTGCTAAATTCCTGCAGCACGGAAAGTATAAATACATTCCTTATCAGCAACTTTTTCAACGTACTACGCCGGTGGAGATTGAAGGGCTCGGACAGTACGACGGTTACGCTAATCGCGATTCGCTCAAGTACATCGAAACTTATCGCCTCGATGGAATTCAGACCATGCTGAGAGGCACCTTGCGCAACAAAGGATATTGCCAGGCCTGGGATATTTTTGTTCAGCTCGGGTGTTGCGACGACAGTTACGAGATGGAAGGGGTCTCGCAAATGACTCATCGTGATTTTTTAGAATCTTTTCTCAACGATGCCGGAAAGGGCACAGAAGAAAAGATCTGTCGACAATTTGCACTCGAACCAAAGGCGTTGCAACTACAATATTTACGATGGCTGAATCTGTTTGATGATGAACCAGTCGGATTAAATAAAGGCACACCAGCTCAAATACTTGAGCATATCTTGAATAAAAAATGGAAGCTCAATCCGAACGACAAAGACCAGATCGTAATGTGGCACAGATTTGGTTATGAGGAGCGCGGCAAACGGAAGGAGATACAAGCTTCTCTTGTAGCTACCGGAACAGACAGCGTGTACACGGCGATGGCCCAAACAGTTGGCCTCCCGCTGGCCATTGCTGCTAAACTGGTGACGCAAAAGAAAATTCAGGCCCGTGGCGTGATCGTACCCATGACGGCCGAATTTTATGAACCGATACTCGCCGAGTTGAAAACAATGGGTATAACCTTGCACGAGAAACACATAGTGTAGAATCAGCGCACTTTTTATCTGATCTTTTCATTCGCTGGCGCGTGTTTTTGGTTTCTTAAGCTGTAACTTCAGGTAATGTTTGCCTCAGTATTCAGTTATGGTTTATCAAACCCTATTTTATGAAAACACTTTTCCGAATTCTGTTGATTGCGGGCGTTAGTATGTTCGCTGATTTGAGTTATGCTCAACCTAAGACAGCTCCCTCGACTCCTTCCTGGTCAGCCAAATTCAAGAGTGCCATTAATTGGCAGCGGGTTCACTCTCTCGGTTACCTTATCGTAAGCACCAACGATGGTCTTTATGGCGTCAATCCCACTGACGGAAAAATTATATGGGAGAATAAAGGTTTCCCGGCTGTAAATCCCGACAATTTCCACGAAGTTCAAGGCACTGAATTCGTTACGATCTCTTTTATGGGAGATAAAGTTTCTACCATTCCCATGCAGGCGATCATTGAAGTGGTGGGTGGCAAAGTGCTGTTCGATTCACAGAAAGAAAAGATCGGTGTGCTGAGCCGACATGTGTTACCCGGCTCAGGTAGATTGCTCGTAATCGGGGCGCGGCCCAGAACCCTCATGGCGTCGTTGTTTATGTATGACATCGCCTCGGGGCAACAGCTTTGGGCGAACGACGATCTCTTCAAGGCCGAACAAACTTCCAAAGGTTTTCTGGGCAAGCTGCAGGCCATGGGTCAGCAAATGAGCAATTTGCAATCACTCACCAGTGAGCCCGTGGAGTTACCCGATCAAAGCCTGATCATAACGCACCCTAATTTTGCCATTCGTATCAACTCTGCCGACGGAAAAGTGATTTGGAAAAATGCACTTCAACCCTCGCGGCGCGGACAAGTGTATTTCTCCCCTTACAAAAAAGGAGTTGTCTATATTGGTACTGAAATAGAATCTGAAACAGGATCTGGCTTCACTACATCCTCCGGTGGTTCAAATGAGCCTAAGAAATTTTATTACAATCTGTATTATGCCTACGACCTTCAGACCGGTAATGCGCTCTGGAAACAACCCGCCAAGGAAAGCGATATGCTCAACCAGGTGATCATGCACGAAAAAGGCATTATCATTTGTCCGCGATCATCGCAAAAACCAACGATCAACCTAATCAACTATGAAACAGGTCAGACTACCTGGGGAAACAAGGGGAAGGGTATCAAGGCGCAGGGTAGCGTGGTAAGCTACATTCAAACTGAAAAAGGATTGCTGATCACTACAGCCTTTGATAATGCGTGGAATGACAAGGCAGAAGAATATTACCTGAATATTCTCGATCCTAATACCGGCACACTAAAGTATGCCAAGTCCGTCAAGTTGAAAGGCGACCTCGTGCGTTCTGAAATGGTTCAGAAGGGATTGATGTTCATCACCACACGTGAAGTAAATATTCTCGATACCAATACAGGGGCGTTGTTATGGCCCAACTCGATCGAAGCGGGTGTTCCGTTCAACAGCGACAAACCGAGGCCATTCCCCACCGGTGCAAAAGGAGATAAGCTATATGTGTTTTCCCCGAAAGAAAGTGGATTGTATGAAGTGGATAAAGTGAACGCTACTTCGAAAAAGATCACCAGTGCCAAGATCGAATTCGGCGGAAAAGAACTACCCAATGCCATTGACGTTGTCGACGACGGGATTTTGTTGTACTCTGAACAAAATATCATGAAACTTGGCAATGACGGATTGCTGAAGAGCTATAAATATTATCCGGCACCCCGCCAGCCAGCGCTCATGCGTGCCTTGCTCATGGCGCAGGCAATTCGTGCGGCGTACATCGGTGCCGCTGCATCCGCTTACTCGGCCGCATTTGCACAGGCTTCACAACAAACCACTGATCCCGGCGGAAAGGCTTTAGGCCAAGGTATGTCAAGGGAATTCGGCGAATTGAGTCAGGCTGGTTTCGCCTATTCATCGCGGGCTATGAAAGAATTCAACGCGCGGTTCAAGGCCTCCCAAAACACACCTAACTTTGTGATGATGATGACTACACAAGAGAAAAAGGGCAACCAACTCATTCAGGTGAGCAAAGGGAACGGAGAGATCATGAGTGCGATCGATATTAAGAACGACCGGGAACCTGAATATGATGTGGACCAGATTTACAACTATGTTTATTACAGACCCAGCCCTACTGAAATTGTTTGCTACAAACTTTAGTGACAAAAAACTGTGACTGGTCTTGAAAAAGAAAGGGTTGGTTTTACACCAACCCTTTTTGACTTTCATATTCTTCGTCAATGAGCAATGGCGGGCTGTTAGCAGCCTTTACAGCAAGGAAGTCGCACCGTTCGTTTTCGGCGTGACCGGCATGTCCCTTGACCCACTTGAATTTTGGTTTGAATCTGTGATGCAAGGGAATGTATCGTTGCCAAAGATCGACATTCGCCTTTTTGCTGAAATTTTTCTTTTCCCAGCTCCACAGCCAACCTTTCTCTACGGCGTTGATCACATATTCGGAATCTGAAAAAATGGTGACCGGTATACCTTCTTTTTTGATAGCCTCAAGGCCGGTGATTACCGCCAGCAGTTCCATTCTGTTATTGGTGGTGAGGCGATATCCTTGCGAAAGCTCCTTCACGTGATCATTATATTTCAAGATCACGCCATAACCACCCGGACCCGGATTTCCCTGGGCCGCCCCATCAGTATAAATTTTTATCATCCCGGAAATAAAGGATTGGATTTAAAGATCTTCACGGCAATCGCCAGCAAAATTACGCCAAAAACCCGGCGCAATACGGCGAAGCCCGACTCGCCGATCACACGCTCCAGCCAGCCTATAGACCGAAGCACAATGTAAATGATGATGACGTTCAGTACTACGCCAATCAGAATGTTCAGCTCGGCATACACAGCGCGTAAAGAAAGGATCGTCGTTAACGTTCCGGCGCCGGCGATCAACGGAAAGGCCAGCGGAACAATAGAGCCAGAGCCCTTGGCATGGGGGTCGTCTTTGATCAACGTAATGCCCAATATCATTTCCATCGCCACAATAAAGATCACAATAGCACCTGCTACCGCGAACGACGCAACATCCAAACCGAACAATTGCAGAATAGATTGCCCCAGATAAAGGAATATGATCATTAATATGGCCGAAATGATGGTGGCTTTTTCCGCATGGATACGACCTTCACGCTTGCGTATGAGGATGATAAACGGAATAGATCCAAGAATATCGATCACCGAGAAGAGGATCAGTGTAACGGAAAATATTTCTTTGAAGTTGATCATACTACAAAATAAGACAAAAATGCCGAACTATCACGCGCTAAAGGAATGTCTTCAGGACCTGCTGAAGCTTCTCGATTTCTATTTTTTTCAACGCCGGAAAGTTGGCGATTCGGAACGTGGAGCTTTTGAGGTCGCCATAACCTTCTCCCAGCAACAAACCTTTTTTCACTGCCTTGGCTTTAAGGGATATCATTAATTCCGGATCGGCTTTTACGGGAATAACCGTATGGGAGTGGACGGCCTCGTTGGTAATTAAATGACTTAATGGCTTACTTCCGTGGAAGAAGTCAATCCATTGATTGTAGCGGGCAACGGTTTTTTTATGTATTTCGGCTATCGGCTTTACTTTTTCCATCACCCTCATCAGCAGGTAAATGCCCAGCACATTGGGGGTCATGGGGGTTTGCCAGCGTTGCATCATCTCAGCCACGAAGGCGAGGCTGTTGTAGTGGGCCTTCTCACCTACACTTTCTATCTTGTTCATCGCGGCTGGCGAACAAACCATGACACCCAACCCTGCAGGTAGTCCAAAGCATTTTTGAACGGACGCAAACCAGATATCTGCGGCCGCAAAGTTTAAAGAAACGCCGGCCATAGACGAGGTAGCGTCGACAGCCACTAAACATTGGGGGTTATTTTTTTTGATCTTTTTTATGGTGCGGTTGTCAACCTGTGTTCCGTTGGAGGTTTCGTTCTGTGTGATGCAGATCACGCTGCCGGCTTCGAATGTTGTATCGCCGACAGTTTCTATTTTCTTTTCGCGATCAAAGGGTAGTCCGATCGCACCGGATTGTAAACGTTTTGTGTAGTCGAACCACTTTTGTCCAAACGCGCCGTTGTACAAGTGGTAACTCTTGCCGGTGATCAGCGACTGGGCGATCATCTCCCAGCATTCTGTGGCAGAGGTGGTGTAAAAAATTGTATAAGTTTTGGGAATGTCCAGTTTCTCTTTCAGGAGCCGGATAGTGCGCTCGGAGATACGCATAAAATCATCGCTGCGATGGTTGATGCTGAGAATCCCCTTTTTATACGCATCCTTTACATAGTTGGGTATTTCGTCATACACCCTCGACGGACCGGGATAGAAGGAGATCATAATTTTTTATCCTTTGAATTTTTCAAGAACTCTACGGCCATGGCGTAGCCTTCCATACCAAAGCCAGTAAGCAGGCCTATGCACTTGGAGGTGATCAGGCTTTTGTGCCTGAATTCTTCGCGGGCATAAACATTTGAAATATGCACTTCCACGACCGGGGTTTTAATAGCCCCAATCGCATCATGAATGGCCACTGAGGTATGGGTATAGGCGCCGGCATTGATGACGATGGCGCTGTTCTTCTCGCGCGCGGCCTGGATGAAGTCGACCAGTACGCCTTCGTGGTTGCTCTGCGCGAACTCCACGCCGATGCCAAGCCGGCCT
>JBMOKS010000458.1:0-2504 GCA_049324355.1 Bacteroidota bacterium | reverse complement strand
GAAGTTTATTGATGATCTCGCCTTCAATATTCGATTGATAGTAGTGAAGCTCGAGTGACGAAAAACGTTTTTTAAGCAGCTCAAAAAAATCTTCAAACGACTGATTTCCGTAAACCGAAGGCTCACGTTTGCCGAGCAAGTTGAGATTGGGCCCGTTGATGATCTGGATTTTCATGCTTGAAAGATAACAAAATGTTCAATGTTAGTTGTTCGAATTTCGAGGTTCAAACTTCAAGGTTTTGTTCCCAACGCAGAACCTTGAGCTTCGAACTTTGAACAAAGACAACATGTGACGGTTGCTTTTTATATTTCGTTCGTCGTACTTCGTTCCTCGTACCTTCGCTATGTGGGACTTGCACATCAAACATTTTGGTAATTATCTGAAGCTTGAGCGTTCGTTGTCGGCCAATTCGATAGATGCGTATCTGCATGATGTTGAAAAGCTGCAACAATTCATGTCGCTTAAACACCCGAAGCTAAGCGCTGCGCATGTGACGTCGCGGCATCTGCAGCAGTTCCTGGAGTACATCAACGAGTTGGGTATGAGTGCCACAAGCCAGGCTCGCATACTCTCGGGCATAAAAGGTTTTTATAAGTATTTATTATTTGAGGAGCTGATCGAAAAAGACCCAACCACACTTATCGAAGGGCCGAAGTTGGGCAGGAAATTGCCAGACACGCTGAGTTATCCGGAAATAGAAAAGATGTTCAATGCGATAGACCTGTCTTCACCCGAAGGTGGCAGGAACCGGGCCATGCTGGAAGTGCTGTACAGCTCAGGCCTTCGGGTATCGGAATTGGTAGATCTGAAGTTGAACAACGTACATTTCGACATTGGTTTTTTAAGGGTGGTAGGTAAGGGCAATAAAGAGAGGCTTGTACCGATTGGGCGCGATGCTATGAAACATCTGAAGATCTACATCGAACAGATCCGGGGCCGTGAGCCCCATAAGCCGCCGCAGAAGGGATTTGAGTCTTATGTTTTTTTGAATCGGCGTGGTCGTAAGCTCACCCGGGTGATGATATTCACGATCATTAAAAACTTGTGCGGCGAGATCGGGTTGAAAAAGACGATCAGTCCCCACACGTTCAGGCATTCTTTTGCCACGCACCTGATCGAAGGTGGTGCCGATCTTCGGGCGGTGCAGGAAATGTTGGGTCACGAGTCTATCACCACCACCGAAATTTATACTCACCTCGACCGCGATTACCTGAAACAGGTCATCAAAGAGTTTCATCCCAGAAGTTAGGCATAAAAAAAGCGATGAGGTGATCATCGCTTTTGTATTTATATCTTCTTAAGATTATTTGCCGCCCAGCGGGAATTTTATACCCAGGATCAACACGAGCTGGTCGAAATCACTTAGCGTGTATTTCACTTCTGAAAATGGAATAATGCCACCCGCATTAAAATTTACACCTCCACCGATATTCAGACCAAATTCGCTGTCCGATGCGGAAGCAAAAAACGAGTTGTTATCGTATTTAACCTTAATAGTGGTCACGTTCAGACCGGCCAGACCGTAAACAGCTATTGCATCCTTGTCGAAGAAATAGTAGTTGAAGTTACCATTCAACTCCCAGTAAGAGTATTTTCCACCTGTGAACTTTTCAGGGAAATAAAACAACAGGTTAGGGGAGATAGCCATTTTATCGTTCAGCATGAACTCGGCATTGACACCAAGGCCGGGTTGCTCAACTTCAGATCCATACCCAAACAGAGCACCGAGACGAATCTGTGCGTGAGAGGCAGCGCAAAAAACCAGTGAGATGGCGGTAAGTAAAAATACCTTTTTCATATTGTTTTCTTGAGTTTAAAATTTAATGCGAACATACTATTTTTTACCGAAATCGTACTTCAATTCAACAGCATTCCTTGACGGTCTACGGCGATATAAACATTTCCAACGGCACTTTAGGCAGCTCGTTCGATGACAACGCTTTTAAGTACCCTGCATGAGTGTGTTGCGAGGCTTTGGCGCTATCACTTTTCAAACGTATAGGCCATCACCTTGTTGCCAAAGAATGTTGGTACAAAAAGAGTTCTGGACTTGCTGTCGTAGTCAACATCGGCGCTGTTGAGTTTTTGCTCTTTGGTGTCGAGGAGTTTCTGAGCTTTGGCGCTGGCGTCTACATAATAAACTTCACCTCCCCAGCTCGACACAATGAAAAGATTTTCTTCTACTTGTACCACGCCGTCGGCTCCCGGAGCTGTTTCGGTGAACTTGGTCAATTCTTTTTCAATGCTAAGCTTGTAGTTGATACCATTTCCTGCGTCGGCAATGTACAGTGAGTTTTTCAGCGCCAGCAGCCCATTAACCCGTTTGAAATCAGGGCTTTGAAAATACATGCCTACTTTGTTGCCGCTGAGCCTGTGAATTTTGCCGGTGGCCGAGTCAGAGATATAAACATTTCCCTTTTCGTCCACGGTAATGTCGTTTAAAAATTCTGCTCCTTCTATTTCGTACGTTTTTGTGACCTTGCCGGTATTCACGTCTATTACC
>JBMOKS010000457.1:0-10791 GCA_049324355.1 Bacteroidota bacterium | reverse complement strand
AGAGGGTTCGATCCGCTATCAATTATTACCTCTTGGACTGGATGTGAGGGACAAATTCGTGACTTCCAATTGCACCGATGGAGTGTTGAAGTCAAGACGACTCACGGAAATAATCAAGGCAGGGTTCAGATCAACGGTGAGAGGCAGTTGGATACCTTTAATATGGATAAATTGTTTTTATATCATGTATCTGTAGAAGCAAGACAAAATGCAGGGGAAAATCTAAATCAGGTGGTGGCTTCTATATCAGAGCGGCTAAGCCACAACTTCATAGCATTAAAACGCTTTCAAACAAAATTGCTTACAGGAGGATACTTTGACAGGCATAGAGACCTCTACGCAAGTACCGGGTATTTCCTAAGAAGAGAGGCGTTTTATCAGGTTACCGGAACCTTTCCGAGAATAGAGCAAAAAGACCTTCGTACCGGAGTCACAGATGTAAAATATTCCATAACACTTACCGGATGTAATGAGTTTGTTAAATCCGAGCAAGAAGTATTTCAGGAAATACAGTTTCTATGAGTGAATTGCTCGAAAACATTGAATTAAAGCGCTACTATCAATCCCTGATTCAGGACATAAAATCAATGCAAGTCTCTGAAGAAGGTGGTGGAATACTAGAGGAACTATTTACGCAAGCTGCCATCGATTTGCTCGCTGATGCAGGAGAAACCGAAAATGCAAGAGTGGCTCATGACGAGGGCCAACTCGGAACTAAGAACCAACATAAAATAAATGCGTACGCTGAACCGGATAATTATGAAACGATAGACTTGTTTATAACAATTTTCAAGGGAGCAGATGAGATTGTTAGGGTTGGAAAAGACGAGGTTGAAACTGCTGCAAAACGAATCGCCAATTTTTTCCGGAAGTCTAAGTATAAAGATTACGTAAATGAGATTGAAGAGTCCTCGCCGATATGGGACTTTGCTCACACATTAGCTACGTCTGAGCTGCTCAAAGAAAATCTTGTCAGAATAAATGCGATTATTCTCACAGACGGCCTGTATCCAGGTGAGGTGCCAGTAAGCCAATCAATATCAGGATATCCTATTTTCTATAGAGTAGTCGATATTAACTACCTGTATAACATTACTGAAAAATCTCATATTCCGATTGAAATTGACTTTATGAGAGACGGGTTCGAGATTCCTTGTATTGTTTCACCTGCAGAGAATAATGAATATCAATCATATCTTGCCATAATTCCTGGCCACGCCTTAGCCACAATCTACGAAAGGTATGGTTCGAGACTGCTCGAGCAAAATGTCCGGTCTTTTCTTCAATTCACTGGAAAAATTAATAACGGAATACGTAAAACGATCAAGGATGAACCCGTGATGTTTTTAGCTTTTAACAATGGAATCGCTGCTACAGCTGAAGAAGTTGCAATAGAGAAATCCAGAGATGGAAAGGGCTTTTTGATTTCTAAGGTAAAGGATTTTCAAATAGTAAATGGCGGACAGACGACTGCTTCGATTTATCACACCTTAAAGAAGGATAAAGCTGACATTTCAGGAATTTTTGTTCAGGTAAAATTAACAGTTGTAAAAAACCGCAATAATTTCAGTCTGATAGTCTCACGAATTGCTGAGTACGCAAACACCCAAAACAAAGTTTCTGTCTCCGATTTAAGCTCCAACAAACCTTATCATATAGAGCTTGAAAAGTTGTCGAGAAATATTTTCGCTCCCCATGTAGCAGGACAAGTTACTCAGACAAGGTGGTTTTACGAAAGAGCCAGAGGTCAATATAAAAACGCAAGGGCCAAAGAAGGCTTTACCAAGGCAAGGCTTAAAGCATTTGATTTAAAAAATCCAAAAAATCAGATGTTCACTAAAGAAGACCTTGCAAAATATGTTAACGCTTTCCAGGAAGTTTACGACGGAAAAAAATTAGCTATTGGCCCGCATACGGTAGTAAAGGGAAATCAGAAAAACTATGTACAGTTCATTAACTACAATTTGGTAAAGAAAGTTGATAACATATATTTCGAAGATGTTATTTCAAAAGCAATATTATTCAGGACAGCAGAGAAGATATATGGTGTAAAACCGAATTCCATTGGGGATATGAGGTACATCACCGTGCCGTATGCGATATCTCTCCTGACACACCATACGAACGGCAAACTTGATCTTTATAAAATTTGGAGAAACCAGTCGATATCACAGCAGCTTAAAGATCTTTTATATACTCTGATGGTTAAAGTTGAAAACTATATAAAGAAAAATGCTCCAGGGGCTTTATACGGAGAATGGGCTAAGAAGGAAGAATGCTGGATACAGATAAAAGAAAATGACTTTAAAATAGATTTCAAAACGATTCTGAAGCAAGACTTTGAGGATCCAAAAAATCCGTCACAAAGAAGACGAATAAGCGATGAAGAAACGACTCATGAGAAGATTCGCCAAGAACTTGAAAAAATAAAATCTGTGCCTCCGGAAATATGGCGGAAAATTGAAGATTGGGGACGGAGTACGGACGCTTTGACACCACAGCAAAAAACTGTTTGCTATAACATTGCAGGAAGAATCAGGAACAACACAGAAATCTCCGATTACGAGAGAATGACAGGTATCAAGGTGCTTGATCTGATTATCGAGAAATACCCTGACTTGCTTACAGAGATAGATAACATGCCAGTAATCCAGGCATCAACGATATCAGGTGAGATTTCTATCGAATTAATTAGAAGGATCGTCCAATGGGATAAGAAAAACAAGAAACTGGAAGGATTCGAATATAAATTCATGCTTTCCCTTGCGGAGGGAAAAAAGCAACTGACAGACCACAATAAGAAGATCGCACTAAAAAACCTTCAAAAGGCCAAAAAGCATGGATTTACTGTAGCTGGCTAATTAAAAAATAAAATTAACTTATTGATTATCTGTGGGTTAATTGGCGCTCTGTGACAGAGTTAAACTAATATTCTTAGTTTTTATGTATATTTTTGTACTAAAAATATTAGTTATGAAAACAGTTCGCACCATTACTGGAACAAAGAGAATTCCGGAATCGGATACCAGCATAATCCTCATTCGCTTAAAAGAATTCCTCGAAGAACACCGTGATGCACTCATAAACCGCTTGGTTTCAAACTTAGACACTTACCTTGACTATAAATTTCATATCAGAGTATCGTCAAAGCAATTAGAAGAAATCAAAGAGAAACTCTATTACATCAGAAGCAAATCAATTGATCTTAGCCGATACAGCCCGATTGTTCAAATGATTATGTCGAGGGAAACCAGCCACGTAAACCTTGCACCTTTCTATCAGGAGATTGACGACAGCATAAATTGGTATTTGAATACGCCTCAATTGAAGCTGCAATCAACATCGATTAACTAAGCCTTTAAATTGTCGGGGAAGGCAGAATATATATCGTCTATCTTCTCCGGCTTATTTTTTTCCTTTTGCCGCGCTTTGTAAATTCTCACCACATCATTTAAGCCTGCGCCCCAAGCATTAAAATCATAGCGTGTTCCGCAGGAAACTCTGTTCTCAGGAGGGCATAAGCAATGCCAAATAAAATCATTCAACTCGGTCCAATGAATAAACTTGTTAGCATTGTTGACGTGGATACGTTCTGGACTAAAAATTATTGGTCTTATCGTCACCCTTCCAAAATTCGTATTGATACTGGTACTTAAAAACGTTTTGACGGAGCTATTTGGCTTAGGCACGATAAGCTGTACAAGTTCGTCACTGGCTTTATCAATACAATCGTCCGTAAACAAACCAAGCCAATTCAGCAATCTGACAATCTGCGGTCTTTCTCTCAATGATTTATTGAATTGAAGACTCTCTCCTTTACTCTTAACTTCTGCTATAACAACATCAATGTTGTCCGGCACTTCAAGATAGGGAGATGAGTTATGTTCTGTCTCAGGCTGGCGATGATAAGGGAATCTCACTGCAACCAAATCTATTTCGCCTTCTATGCTGTTATGTTGGGAATGCAAAATAAACCCGCTCGTTAGATAGCCATTTAATCGCAAATAGAGCGATACCAAGAGTTCCTGAATTGTTGACCGAAGTTTGTTGTCCATTTCGGAATTGTGACTTTGTATTAAGATAATTAGTATGAGGCATTATAGGAAATTCCACGGGGAACATTCATTTAAAATCGCACAAAATCGTTTACAATCATTCACATCCTTTTACAATCGTTTAGAAAAATTCATTAAGTCATACAATCATTCACTAACGTTCACAATCCTTAACTCTCACTTTTTCGCTGCTGCATATTTGAATCATGAACGCAGCAGACATAAATCAAAATCATGGTAACGGAGGTAATTGGATTGCTTTCGTGTTTGGAGCAGTGTTTAATCTCCTTGGAAACGTGAAGCTCACGTTTCTCCTGGACTATGCACTGCAAGCAGTTGTGGGGGGTATCATCTGCCTCGCTTTCAAAATTCTTGGTGACGTTCTCAGTCCGCTCTGGGAGAAACATAAAGAGCGTGTGAAGGATTTCACAAAGATGAACAAGATCAAAGGCTTTAAGATCAGAAGGAAGAAGCGCAATGATCAGGACTAGCCACATATTGATCGGGGCCGGAGCCGTAGCTGCTTTGTACTATGGAGGCAGCTACCTCCTGAAGCTAAACAGGCTTTCTAATGAACTGGAATCGGAAACGAAAGTTTCCATTCACAAAGTCAGCCTGGCTGGCATCGAGCTAACGATCAATGTAAAGCTCAAGAATCCGAGCGGGGGAAGTATAACAGTGAAGCATCCGTTTGTGAAGATGATCTATGGAGGAAAAACAATCGCCTCATCTCAGGTCAAGGATGTGAACATTCCGATCCCCAAATACGGAGAAGTGAATATCGAACCTGTAAAGATCACGCTTGGGTTCTTGAGCATGGCTACGACTGCACCTGCATTGATCAAAGAGTACAGGGAGACAGGTAAGCTGAATCTTGTCGTGAACACGGTCACCACGATCAACGACAAGTTTCCTTATACGAAAACAGATAATATCACTTTAGGTGGCGGTAAGCAAGCTTAATGGCTTGCAGGAAAGAGATGAAAATGTGAAGTAGAAAGAGGCGTATGGTAGCAGAACGAAAAAGGAGGTTGAAGGATGGCAGGGAGTTCGACCATCTCTTTCCACCACCGAGTGAACAAGACATTGTAATTAAAAAGAGTGCGAATGTAGAAGATACACTCAAACTCATTCGCAAGGCACTGCCCCAAACGTTGTGGCAGACCGAGAAGATAGCGAAGGTACTGAAAGGTAACACACTGGAAGAAACGTGCTCAAATATCTGGCACTTTGTCTACAACCACATTCAGTACAAAAGAGATGAGGATGGAGTTGAGCAGGTACGCAGTCCCAGAAGGACATGGTGGGACAGGAAGACGGGAGTTGATTGCGACTGCTATACAGTATTCATACTCTCCATCCTCCGCTCTTTAAACATCGACTGTTTAGCGAGGGTCACCAAGTACCCAAAAAAGTTTCCCGAGGTTCCACGATGGCAGCATATCTATCCCATCGTGCCGAAGCCGGGACACTTTGAGGACTATCTCGATGACCGCGATTACTACATAGTGATTGACTGTGTGAAAGACAATTTTGACGATGAGCAACCTTATTTAGAAGCAATAGACTACGATATGAGACTGGATTATTTGGACGGAATTGAAGAAGAAGGAACGCAGGACGAAACTATAGCCTATGTTGAGCAGGACGAAAACGTAGATTATGTCGAACCTGATAGTGTTGATCTGGCCGACCTCGCATCAATTTATGATGACGAGGAAATGGGAAACATCTTTAAGAAGATCGGAAGTGCTGCGAAAAAAGTAGCCAGCAATGTAAAATCTTCTGCCAAAGTATTGGGCAAGCAAGTGAAGGAAACGGTGAAGAAGGTAGGCGATAAAGTGGGCGAAGGAATCCGCTTCATCAACCGGTACGCAAACCCCGCCACAATCCTCCTGAGGAACGGCTTCTTACTAGCCATGAAAATTAACCTCATGAATGTCGGAGGAAAACTGCGCTACGCCTACCTCACCGATGCCCAGGCGCAGGCCAAAGGGATCAACCTGAACGAGCTTAAAAAGCTTCGTGCAATCAAGGACCGGGCTGAGACAGTTTACTGGCAAGCCGGAGGTAAAAAGAGTAACCTCAAAAAAGCAATTCTTGGAGGCAAAGGCAACAAGGATAAAAAGGTGCCACTGAGCGGTTTCGAAGGAGTAGACGGATTGGACAATGTATACGCTGACTATGATGAATACAGAATCATCCATAGCGGTGACGACCTAGAGGGATTAGGCGAAATCGCCAGTGGTACTGCTATTGCGGCAGCAACTTCAGCGGTCGCGGCAATAGCCGGGGCACTCAAGCAAGTGAAAGGTTTATTCTCAAAAGGTGGAAGTGAAGAACAAGCTTTTCAGAGTGAGACAGACAATGCAGGAACGGCAGCATCCGCTCCGGCTTCAATACCGGAAGATGAAGATGCCATTGCATTCGATACACCGGCACCAAGTCAGTCGTCTTCGATTGTTTCGAAGATCACCAGTGCGGCATCAGCACTTCCGAAAAGTTCAATAGTACAATCCATTCAATCATTCGTGCCTAAGACTGCTACGCAGCAGACTGCACCTAACGCAGCTACGCAGCAGACGCAGCCAGGCACACAGACTTATTCAGAACAAACACAGAGCACAGCTAATGAAACACAGGTTAATACAGCTCCTGCTGCAAGTGCTGAGTCAGTATTACCAGATCAATATGCCGCAGACAGACGTATGCCTGTGGCAACTGAGAGTACAACAACGAGCACTGCTTTGCAGACTCAGAATAATATTCCGCAGAAAGAGGGCTTTTTACAAAAGACTACCACTTGGGTAAAAGAAAATCCCGGAAAGTCTTTGCTGGTAGCAGGAGGAATCGTGGCGGGAGGAATTTTACTGGCGAAGGCTTTCTCTGGAGGATCGAAAGGTACAAGCGGATTAAATGGCACTCCGCAAAAACCTAAAAGTAAAAGAGGGAGACCTCGCGGGAAGAACAAGAAGAATAATGTGAAACGACAAATCTTATTATAACAATGGGACGTGGGAAAGGAAAAAATAATGCAAAGGGCCAACACCTCGCGGGAGTAACTCAGGTGATGGAGCATCCGGTAGCACAAACTGTAACAAAAGGAGGATTGGTTTTGCTTACCGCGATTGCCGCAGGCGGTGCGGGTGCCGCGCTCGGAAAACACTCGCTGATCGCTGGGATACCGTTGGCCCTTATTGGCTATCACCGGAAGAATAACTACCTGATGGCAGCGGGCCTGGGTCTCTGCCTCAGCAATGGATTCCAGAACCCGAATAAGACATCGGCACCGGTTCAGGGAGTTGACGGACTTGACATCAAGCAGATTGCTGAAGAAGCCAAGGACCGTGTAGGCACCTTCTTCAAGAACTTCTCAGAGAAGCTTTATCTGAGCAAGGCCGAACCTACAGGAACGGCCGGACTTGAAGGCAATGGGAATCAGGAGCAGGTAACCTACTTCGTGAATCCTTACAACAGCGCAAAGGAGCTTGATATGTCAGCGATTGACAGGATACAAGAACAGATCGCGAACATGAGCAAAGGAGGTACTGCGGGACTGAACGAGGTGGAGTTAGACAGAGAGTTTTAATCAAAAATCAAAAAGCTATTCAGAAGTGACAGGTGCGCATACACACCTGAGCGGAGGCGCCTTGGGTTTTTCAAACCGATTCTAACACGTGTCTTTTTCCCAAGCCTTCCGCCCTCTGATACGAAAAGGGAAATCGTAAACAGTTAAACAATAAATCAATATGCTAGGAGCATTAGGACAACTCATGGAGAGTGAGTACACAAACCCGACAGAGTTGTTGGGCTTGAATGGAGAGATGGATACCGAGTTGTTAGGGTATCTCAATGCGCTCAACCCTGTAGCAAGGGCTAAAGCGATGAACAAGCTTGTGAAGCGTTACATACCCTCACAGGGTTCGAGGGCAGAATTTGAAAAGTTCTTTGTAGAACTGCCGAAGCACATCAAAGAGCAACTGCTTCAAGGCAAGCTTCGCCTCGCTGACCACCTGATCTACACGATCAAGCCGGTGAAGGGTGCGAAGACGATCAAGATGTTTGAAAGCCAGGACGTGAAAGAAGTGAACCTGCGAAACATCAGCAATGCAAAGCTGCCCAAGAACATGGCGTTGCTCGTATCAGGAATCTACCTGCTACATGGCGTTGCAGCATCGCTTGATGTTGATGACATCAAGACCACAAAATTCGATGTAATCGAAAATGTTGGGGCGTTGGCTAACGGTGAGTTCAAGCTGAAGGCCAACAAGAAGCAACTCGTGAGCGATACTTCCAACAGGAAGTTTATCACTACACAGTTCGACATGGTTCCGAAAGGATTCTACAAGCTCGCGAACCCTCGCCTCATTCATGACGATGTTGACATCGAGTTCGAGATCGAGCTCGGCACTATCAAGGGACTTGATGCCAACTCGGTGATCTACGTGGGTCTGGAAGGAACGGCAACTATTCCTTAGTAGCTATGGACAAGCGGTTAGTGGACAAGATCTTCACTTTCCTGGTGGACGCAGAAGGCCAGCCAGTGAACAAGAAGTTTGATCTGGATAAGAACGTGAAAGTGGTGCATGGAATTGCGATAAGTTCTGACAGACCGAACCTCTTGTTCTACCGCGGGTCTCAGCGCATCGAGCTGAGCGGCGATGAGCTTTTTCCCGAAGACTACGAGAGCAAAATGTTCATGAGCGGAATGGCAGTTCCTCCCGATGGCAAATACAAATCATTGGGGAACGGAGTTGTCGCGGGCAATGGAGAGTTCAAAATTCAGTTCAAGGATACCGACAATCCAAACGCGCCCTTTGCTGCCTACAAAGTGATCATTACACTCTTATGTGAAATGAAATGATTGTCACAAGCACAAAGCGGAAGATCATCATAACCAGATTCGAGGTAAAGAAGCTTGAAAGATTCAAACCTTTCGAGATAAGGCTTCCTGCGAATGTAAAAAAGTTAACAGGAATTCTGGTGACGGCTTCGGGCAGTAAGGCATCGGGAACAATAAGCTTTCAGGCGAATGACAGGATGGATGTTTTCCATGTTGCCCAGGTTTTCGAGAATGGAATAGAACCTTCTGATGAAGCTTTGTTCAATGTGGAAGATTCACAATTCGGAAGTGATAAGGTTTGGGTTACCGGGAATGTACCGAAGCTGAGAGCAATAAATGTTGAAGGTGACACAACGATTGTGAACGGTTGGTTTAAAGGAAAAACATTTGATCAACCCTTTACTGTCAGAGTGTATGTTGAGTGTGAGCTGGTCGAGGAACTTGAAAAAGTGCGTGCGGACGGAAAGAAACGCGAAGATGGAAGTGATAACTCCAGCAGCGCACCGTCAATCTATGACCCGATTGAGATTCATTTATGACGGAGCAATTCATCTTGCAATATGCGCCTATTCGCGTCAAGCAACTAGGCTATAACAAGTATCATCTACGGCTGCGTGACTTCATCATCGAAGCGGGAAAGATAGTAGAGATACCGGCATACAACGAATTGTTCTTTATCGTGGATGAGCCTCCGGGGCTCGTGATTGAATCCGACTACGGCATGTATGATTCGACTGAAGATCCCATACCGGAAAGCATTCATGTTCATCGCGGGGAAATCAGGATCAGTAACCCAGGGATGGAAAAACGAAGGATAAAATTTATACAAGTAATCATAGTGAATTAAAAGTTTATGGCACTACCCAATAAAGAGAAATACGAACAGAGAAAGATTGACAACCTTATTCAGTACCTGCGTCTTTATCAGCAGAAAGGGCAACCCATAGATTATGAAATTCTGGTTGATGGCTTTAAAGCGGTGCGAAGGACAAACGATGCTGATATGTTCACGATGTTTGAAAACTTCGTAACAGCGGATACACAATCAATCGAAGTTCTCCTATTCACAGGCTCCAGCAACAACAACGAAAAACGAATATTCTATTTCGGTGAACCTCCCAAAGAGAAGAACAAGGATGAAGGCCTTAGCGGTATTGAAGTGCAGAATATGGTCACTGAGCAAGTGAAGCAAAAGCTTCTGGAAAAGGAGTTCGAAGATTTGAAAGATGAGAACGGTAAGCTGAAGAGGCACATTGCCGATCTGGAGAGCGAAGTTGATGAGCTTGAAAAGCACAACGCAAGACTTGAAGCAAGACAATCACCGCTTAACAATTTTCTCGGGGACATAGGCTCCAGCCTGGTCGAGAGCTTTATCAAGCGAAATCCCAAACTCATGTCCACCATTCCGGGAGGTGAAGCCCTTGCGGGATTGCTTCAGCAAGATAATTCAGAGACGCAAAATGAAGCCTTGCCGGAATCTGAAGTGAGCTTTAAGCCAAAGACAAGCGGTCCGGCTTTAAGCGAAGAAGATCAATCTGCAATCCAGTTTGTCAATCAGCTCAAGGCACAGTTTACAAAAGATGAGTTCGAGAAAATCCTGCTCATCCTGCAAACCCTTGCCGATGACAAAAGCAAGATCGACCTGATCCTTAATCATGTGAACATTAAACAACAAGCATAATATGAACAAGTACAGTTTTGAAGTGACGATTGAAGCGCAAACGCAGGGAGAGGCAGAAGTAAAACTGTCCGCAGCAAGCACGCTGATGCAAAAATTGAAGGCACGGGAAATTGCCAAGCTGGCCGATGTAGTAAAGAACGACCCAGTTAAAACTTCCATAGCAAAGAAGGCATTAGGCCTTTAAGGTACTTCTCATCTATCAATTTGTTAGT
>JBMOKS010000456.1:2624-10819 GCA_049324355.1 Bacteroidota bacterium | reverse complement strand
GTGACTCAAATAATTCAGGTGAACGCCTTGCTTATCATAAAAAGCTCGACGCCACCACTCAATTTTGGATTGAAGAAGATGCAAAATATTTTCTTCACCAAGCATTCTCAACACCGGTAATGAATGTTCTTTCTAAAACTGAAGGACCATATATATATGACTTGAAAGGTAAAAAATACCTCGATATGCACGGAAATGGAGTGCACAACGCAGGTTTTACCAATCCATACGTAGTTAAAGCTGTAACCAGGCAACTTAAAGACGCGTTGTGCTTTACGCCAAGGAGATATACCAACATACCCGTCGTTCAACTCGCAAAAAAATTAACTGAAATAGCGCCCCGAGAATTGGATCGGGTGTTGTTTTGTCCAGGGGGATCCGAAGCGATTGAAATCGCCGTGATGTTGGCTAAGCAGGTCACCGGGCGATGGAAGACCATATCTTTCTGGGAGTCTTACCATGGCAATGGTATTCAGGCCTCCAGCATCGGATGTCAAGAACATTTTAATGTCGGTCATGGGCCAACGTTGCCGGGAGCGTTTCACGTTGAGTTTCCGAATTATTACAGAAATCCCTGGGGGTTCAAAAACACTGAGTCAGTGGATCAAGAGTGCTTGCGCCAAATCAAAACAATCATCAAGCACCATCCAGACATCGCCGCCATTATTGCAGAGCCAATTTCAGCAACCCCCGTTGTTCCTTCAAAAACCTTTTGGCAAGAGGTCAGACACCTCTGCGATAGCCATGGTATCTTTCTCATTTTCGATGAGATCATCGAAGGCTTCGGCAGGACGGGAAAGATGTTCGCATGTGAGCACTATGTCACACCTGATATATTGGTTCTAGGGAAATCTCTAGGTGGTGGAGTGTTACCATTTGCAGGAATAGTTACAAAAAATCGTTACAACATCTTGCAGCATAGATCCATCGGTCACTATACACATGAAAAAAATCCGCTTTGTGCCGCTGCCGGACTCGCAGAAATCCAATATATTGAAGACCTGGGGCTAGTAGCTAATGCACAACAGCTAGGAAAGTACTTACTGGACTCATTTAATCAGATGAAGGAAAAATATCCAATCATTGGAAATGTTGCTGGAAAGGGTTTCCACATTGGAATTGATCTTGTCAGGGATCCGATAACCAAAGAACGCGCTTACGTTGAAGCCGAAAAAATTATGTACGCCTGCATGGATGCGGGACTAGCATTCAAAATTATTGAGGGCAATGTGATTACACTCAGACCATCCTTGATAATTTCCAAGGCTGACTGTGACTTTATTATTTCATGCTTAACAGATGCCTTTGAAAAAACCAGCATCTAAAAAAATAAGACCGACAACAAAAAATATCAAAATGCTTATGCCCGATTTTCAAATCAAAAAATCCCCGAAGACATACGATGTTTGTATTGTTGGTTCCGGTGCTGGTGGGGGCATGGCTGCTTTTACACTAGCCAAAGCCGGGATTAAGGTTGTACTACTAGAGGCCGGGCCGATGTATGATCCCGCGAAAAATGTAACCCAACTTAAATGGCCATACGAGTCTCCACGACGCGGCGCCAACACAACTTTCAGGCACAATGGGGATTTTGACGCTGCTTATGGAGGTTGGGAGTTAGACGGCGAACCATACACACACAAAGATGGAACAAAATTCGACTGGTTTCGATCACGAATGCTGGGTGGCCGCACAAATCATTGGGGACGTATTTCGTTGCGGTTTGGACCTAATGATTTTAAACGAAGAAGCATCGACGGCCTGGGTGACGACTGGCCGATCGGCTATGATGATATAAAACCATATTACGACAAGATTGATCGGCTTATCGGTGTATTTGGAAGTGAAGAGGGAATTTACAATGAGCCCGATGGAATTTTTCTCCCACCACCAAAGCCACGCCTGCACGAACTGTTTATCAAAGAAGCAGCGACATCACTTGGCATTCCTGTGATATCATCGCGGTTATCAATTCTCACCAGGCCATTGTCGAATAACAGTGACCGTGGTGCATGCTTTTTTTGTTCACAATGCGGACGCGGTTGCACTGTCTACGGAGATTTTTCTTCGTCGTCAGTTTTAATCAAACCTGCCATGGCCACGGGCAACGTTGACGTTATTCCCAATGCTATGGCCCGCGAAGTGCTGACGAATGATGAGGGAATGGCCACGGGCATATCTTATGTAAGTAAAGAAGACATGCAAGAATACGCTGTACAGGCGAAGATTGTTATACTGGCAGCCAGCGCCTGTGAGTCTGCAAGACTGTTACTAAATTCTAAGTCTGCACAACACGTGAACGGACTTGCGAATTCGAGTAATGTTGTTGGCAAGTATCTACATGATTCCACCGGTGTGTCGATTGGTGGTTTCCTTCCCAAACTTACGGGCCGTCAGCGTTACAATGAAGACGGCGTTGGTGGTATGCATGTTTATTCTCCATGGTGGTTAGACAATAAAAAGCTTGATTTTCCCAGGGGATACCATATCGAATACAGCGGCGGAATGACGATGCCATCCTATCATTTCGGGGCTGACATTCAGAATATCAATGGAAAATTCGTTGACCGCACAGGGAGCAAAAAACGGGGAGGTGGATATGGCTCCACATTAAAGGATGACTATCGATTCTTTTACGGAGCATCATTTAAACTTTCGGGGCGCGGTGAAGCCATAGCACGGGAAGACAACTATTGCGAAGTAGATCCTAACACGGTCGACAAATTTGGAATACCGGTTCTCCGCTTCAACTATAAATGGAGTCAGCATGAAATCAATCAAGCTAAACACATGCAAAGCACTTTCGAGGAAATAATTCACAAAATGGGAGCGGAAATCACTTATGGAAAGAGCGGCGCAGAAAACGACTATGGGCTGATGGCCCCTGGAAGAATTATTCATGAGGTTGGCACTACACGTATGGGCAACGATCGAAAAAAATCTGTCCTAAATCAATTCAATCAAGCCCATGATTGTAAAAACCTTTTCGTTGTTGACGGAGGTGCATTTGTTTCACAAGCGGATAAGAACCCTACCTGGACCATTCTGGCATTGTCGATGAGAGCATCCGAGTATATCATAGACGAAATTAAAAAACGAAATCTCTAATAGACCTTAGAATAGATCATAACACACCTATGAATCGTCGAAAATATATAAAAACTTTTGTGGCAAGCTCTTTAGGAACTGGCATACTTTTACAATCGTGCCAGTCGGAAAAAAAGGAGACACCGAATCAGCCTGAAAAGAGCTTCAGCTATGATCGCACGCCAGCAGAACTGAAGCGCGAACAAGATCTCATGCGTGAAACATTCTTTGATGAGCACGAGATGAAGACGTTGACCATTCTTGTCGACTATATTATTCCAAAGGACGAAATCTCAGGCAGCGCGTCAGAGGCCGGGGTGCCGGGATTTATTGAATTTATTGTAAAAGATATACCCGCCCATCAACTACCCCTTCGTGGAGGACTGAAGTGGCTTGACGTGCAGTGTTTGAAACGATATCAACATGCATTTGCATTTTGCAACGTCAACCAACAAATTGAAATGATAGAAGATATTGCATTTCCAGAGGATGCAGGACCCGGAATGCAACAAGGCGTTCAATTTTTTAACAGACTTCGCAATCTTACTGCCTGTGGTTTTTTTACCAGCAAAATGGGCATTCAGGATTTAGGTTATGTCGGGAATCGTCCTAATCAGTGGGACGGAGTTCCTAAGGAGGTCCTTGATCAATATAATCTCCAATACGATAAGCGCACACTTGACATCTGCGTAAAATTCACTACTTGAGGTATATAGCCAGTTTATGAGTAAGATATATTCTGTTAAAAAAAAATCTCCTCATTCTTTCCATCCAGATTGGACCACCGCTGATTCGTTAACTGATTTTTCTTATCCGTGGAATAGCGGCATCCTTCCAGCAACTGTATTTCGCGCATTATGGGATTCAGACTATTTCTATTTCCGATTCGACGCAACCGACATGAACATCAACGTTCATAAAAAATCGAATGATAAATTGGAAGTCGGATTATCCGACCGAGTTGAGATTTTTTTTAAGAGCAATGAAGAAATGAATCCTTATTATTGCCTGGAAATCGACCCTCATGGCAGAGTTATGGATTTTGAAGCAAGACTCTATCGTCAGTTTAATTTTGAATGGCAGTGGCCAAACCTCGTCGTCACGCCCAAGGTATTGGAAAACGGATATAGTATTGAAGGAAAGATAACGCTAGAATCGCTTGTCAGCTTGAATGTTCTTAAAAATAATACTATGCATGCGGGCCTTTACCGGGCAAATTGTATTGCATCGCATGATGATGAAGCGGAATTCGAATGGATTAGCTGGATACATCCTCGTACAGAAAATCCTGATTTTCACGTAGCAAGTTCTTTCGGAAAGCTAATACTAGTGCAATAACGTCGCGATAATTCAATATCGGATTTCTCAACTAAGTAGATGATCGTTTCACTAACAACGATGGTAAAACCATAGTTTCCTTCGCTAAGTCAACCTTCTTTTTATCTAACACTCCAAACAAAATTGACGCTGCGGCCTTTCCCATTTCAAAGGCTGGCTGAGCGACAGTTGTAAGCGGCGGATCCAAGAGAGCAGCTATTTGTAAATTCGAAAAACCTACCACTTTTAAATCACGTGGAATTTTAATTTTCAATTCTTTGCTTACAGTGTATAATAGCGTCGTTACTTTTTCAACGGAGCCAACAACGCCATCTGGCCTTTCTTTTGACTTTAATAGCTTTCGAATGATCGTAAGATTTTGTTCGTCAACGTCCGTACAAGTAACTATATTCTTCAATTTAACTTTTATTTTGAACTCTGAATGGGCGCGTTTATAGCCTTCTAATCGATTATTGAGAATGGCTAAATTTCCGAACATTGATAGGAAGGCAACATTCTTACAGCCCCTTTCAAAAAGGTGACGAGTGGCCAGAAATGCTGCGTCCGCATCATTTGTTGTAACTTTCGCTGCCTGCGTGTCTTCGCATATCCTGTCGAAAAAAACTATTGGAGTTTCACGCAAGCAAAACTCCTTTATATACCGTCTGTCTTCCATTCCACTGGCTACAGACATTAATACGCCATCTACCCTACCGCTTCGAAAATCTCTTAAAATGGCTTGCTCCTTTTTTTGATCCTCGTGTGTTAGATAGACTATGACATGATAGCCCTTTTCCTGCGCTATTGATTCTATTCCATTAATAGCTATTGAAAAAAAACTATCAGCCACCTCAGGTATTACAACTGCTATATTGCCAGTTTTTCTTCTCTTTAAACTGCTGGCATAAGGGTTCGGCAAATAATCTAACTTTTCTGCATACTCAAAAACCCTTTGCTTTGTCTCCTGGCTGATTTCATAACTATTTCGGAGTGCCTTTGAAACCGTTGAAACAGCTAGTCCCAGATCCCTTGCAATTTCTTTTATTGTTATACTCATAAAGTGTTGTGATTCAACGAAAACGGTTTCGTAAATAACGGTTTCGCAATCATTGGTTGCAAGAATAATATTCACCAAGTTCGTATACTATTAGACTTAATGTTCAGTCGTTCTAAAAAGAAAAACTTTATGGCCAATAATAATATTGATGCGAATCCGCTGAAAAATCTTGACGAATGGGAAGATGACCTGTTGAGAAGGTACCCCGACCCCGAATCCATAGCCCAAGGAAGGTCAACTGAAGCTTACAGAAACTATGAAAAGCCAGAACGAGATTCAGTACGGGAATTCTACCGCTTAAACCATTCGTACCAAACGGTGGATTTTGTCAAGGCAAAGCGAGCCGAATTCTTATCCTTTGATAAAAAGGAGATGCCGATTTGGGAAGCTTTTAATTTTCTTAACCAGCTGGTAGATGATTCAGATCCGGACACAGACCTTGACCAATTGCAGCACTTACTTCAAACATCTGAAGCCATTAGACGAGATGGGCACCCTGATTGGATGGTATTGGCCGGGCTCATTCACGACATGGGAAAGGTCCTTTGCTTGTTCGGCGAACCTCAGTGGGCTGTTGTAGGCGATACTTTTCCCGTTGGTTGTGCATTTTCTGATAAAATTGTTTATCCTCAATTTTTTGAAAACAATCCTGATAATAAAAATGAATTGTACAGGACAAGATATGGTATATATGCACCGAACTGTGGTCTCGACAATGTGCTCATGTCATGGGGGCACGATGAATATGTCTATCATATGGTAAAAGACAACTTGCCAGAACCGGCGTTATATATGCTTCGTTATCATTCTTTTTATTCTCAGCACCGCGAAGACGCCTATGCTCATCTCATGGATGAGCATGACAAGGAGATGTTTAAATGGGTCAAGTTGTTTAATCCATATGACTTATACTCCAAAAACCCAAATCCGCCCGATTGGAATAAGCTTCGACCTTATTACGAAGATCTTGTTGCTAAATATTTACCAGCCACATTAAAATTTTAAAAATTCAAAAAAAAATATTTTGCAAAAAAAACGCCCAATGAATAATAGAACTTTTAAAAAAATATGAGCAGTCTTCATTTGGCGGATTACATTGTCTTCTTCATTTATTTTGTAGCTGTTTCTTGGTATGGGTACCGTGTGTATCGCCGGAAGAAGTCGAATTCCCTAAACTCAACCGAGTTTTTTCTTGCCGAAGGATCGCTAACATGGTGGGCTATTGGCGCTTCCCTGATTGCTTCTAATATTTCTGCCGAACATTTTATTGGAATGTCAGGTTCTGGATTTGCCCTCGGACTGGCAATTTCTACCTACGAGTGGATGGCGGCAGCTACACTTATCGTCGTGGCGGTATTCTTCATTCCTCTCTACCTGAAGAATCGCATATTCACCATGCCACAATTTCTATCGAAACGATACAACGACAGTGTCAGCACGATTATGGCAGTATTCTGGTTACTGATCTATGTGTTTGTCAATCTCACATCAATCATTTACCTCGGAGCCATAGCCATCAATTCCATCACAGCTATAAGCTTCGCTTGGTGTGTAGTGGGGCTGATCGTTTTTGCGTGCATCGTAACCTTAGGTGGCATGAAAGTGATCGGATATACTGATGTTATCCAAGTCATTGTCCTGTTGATCGGGGGACTGGTGACGGCTTACCTCTCACTGACACTGGTATCGGAAAAATTCGGATTCGGGAAAGATATCTGGCAAGGTTTCGTTATTCTTAGGGAAAAGGCGGATTCACATTTTCATATGATCTTCCGAAGCGGTCATCCTTATTATCAGGACCTGCCGGGCCTATCAGTATTGATCGGAGGTATGTGGATCAATAATTTAAATTACTGGGGCTGTAATCAATACATCACACAACGAGCGCTTGGCACCGATCTGAAAACCGCGCGAAACGGTATACTGTTCGCAGCTTTTCTGAAATTATTTATTCCAGTCATTGCCGTACTGCCAGGCATTGCCATGTATGTTCTCTATCAACAAGGCATGTTTCAATCGGAAATGTTGGGCGAGTCTGGTGCAGTACGGCCCGACCATGCTTACCCAACACTAATGAACCTACTTCCTGCTGGCTTAAAAGGAATGGCATTCGCGGCTTTAACAGCTGCAGTAGTAGCTTCACTTGCCGGCAAGGCCAACAGCATATCAACGATATTCTCCCTCGATATCTATAAAAAGTACTTCAATCCAAATGCCAGTGAAAGGAAAATTGTGCAAATAGGACGATGGACAGTCGTGTTTTCAATGGTTATTGCAGGTATCATCGCTCCGTCCCTGAAAACACTTGACCAGGCGTATCAATTCATTCAAGAATATGTAGGTTTCATTTCCCCCGGAGTCCTGGCCATTTTTTTAATGGGTTTTCTCTGGAAAAAAACAACTTCAACAGCTGCCTTAATTGGCACGTTGCTCACTATTCCGGTATCAACAATTCTAAAATTTTTACCACAATGGGTAGCCGGGTTCCCCGATTTTCCATTCTTAGATCGAATGTCTATTACATTTGTGTTGATTATCGGCATCATGGTTCTTATTAGTTTATTGAGTCCGGAGCGTTCTCGAACTGAAAATCCGATCGAAATTGACACAAGAAAATTTCAAGTTTCGCCGACCTTCGCCATTGGGTCACTCGCAATAATCGGAATTCTTGCCGCACTCTACATTACTTTCTGGTAACAAAGATTTGTTGGTATTTCGTTAGCAATCACGAAAT
>JBMOKS010000456.1:0-2614 GCA_049324355.1 Bacteroidota bacterium | reverse complement strand
ACTTGACACTGCAATCTCATTGGCGTTGTTTCAATCCGCCAGGTTTTTTTTTAATCATGGCATAGGATTTGAACACTGACGTTTTCATTAAAGACCATCCCTATGAAAATCGATAGTGTTCTCAAAAAAATCGACAAAAATTTCCTGAACGGTATTATCTTAAATAATACACGTACCGTGAGTGTACTCACTTCCAAAGGATGCGGATCTTGCTACCTATCATCATCCATTCTAAAAAAACTTTCAGCTGATTTTAGCACCAGTGTTCTTTTCTTTGAGGTTGATATTGATGATGAACACCTAAACGTGAGTGATCTCGGTTTTTCTGAACTGCCTATTATTTTGTTTGCAAAAGGAGAAGATATCTGCGACGCTCTCTACGGAATTCATTCACAAGCAGACATTCGCGAAAAAATCATCAACCTTTTAAAAGAACCTGCCCTATAAATAATACGACACTGAAATTCATCATTAGTAAACCTCGAGTGTATCACACGGAAGTCTAATTACAAAAGTAGTACCGTGGTTTGATTCACTCATGACATCAATCTCGCCTTTTAGTTTTTCGACAGCTTTTTTTGCGATGTACAATCCTAGTCCATTGCCCTTTGAATTCTCATTTCCCCTGAAGAACGGATCAAATATCCTGGTTTTAACCGCCGACTGAATGCCATGACCGTTATCCTCAACCGTTATAAAAAACCAATCATCCTTTTTCCACGAGTTTATTTTTATATATGATTCTTGATTTCCATTTTCACGAGAATACAGAATTGCATTTTCAATTACACTTTCAATAATAATCTTAAAGAGTTCTGGATTGGTAAAAAGATTGAGGTCATCAAAATCGTCCGGTAAAAACACTTTGAGCATTCTGTTGTCAATTTCTTCCTGACTGTTTCTTAGTACTTCGTCTACCAATGCTTTAACCGATACCTGCTCCCGATAAAAATGATCTAGGTTACCTATATTGAGTTTTGCAAGTTTACTTAATGTCGAGTCCATTTTTTTTACTGACTCTTCCATTTTTTCAATGTAAAGGTTGATCTTTTGCAGGCTTGTTTCAATTTTGGAGAGATAGATCAAGCCGAGCTGCGTTGATATGGGACCTTTCAGGTCATGAGATGATCGATACAAGAACATCTCAAGTTCGTCTATAGCACCCTTCAAGCTTCTGTTTTTGTCTCCGAGAGTTTGAACAAGCTGAGAATTTTCTTTTCTCAAAGAATAATGTTCAAGTGCCTTGTCGATCACAACTTTAAGAAGCGTTTTATCCCAGGGCTTAGTTACATAATGATATATTTTTCCAAAGTTTATGGCCTTAATAATATCATTGATATCCGAGTATCCGGTTAAAACGATTCTCATCGGATCCGGAAATTCTGAAACAACAACTTCCAAAAATTCAACCCCTGTCATTTCGGGCATGCGTTGATCGGTAATGATGAGTTGAATTCCGGGATTCCCCTTGAGGACCTCCAGTCCTTCTTTGGCAGATTCAGCGACCATGACATCGTAGTCATTTCTAAACACCGACTTGAAGACCAGCAAATTGCTCGGCTCGTCATCAATATAAAGAAGTTGGGGCTTGGCAGACATGGTTGATTCCTTCGATACAATTCAACGTGGTTTGAAGTTCCGATGAGGATGCTTTACTCGATAATATACTTTTTTATTTTTGAAAATCCACCGTGAATCCTGTGAACGGGGTCTCCACCATTGCATTTGACGATGTTCCGCTCATCATTGAATTTGATGAACCTATCACTTATTTGGTAAAGGTAAGCATAACGTTTCAGGCGGCTGTTATTCACTTGAGCCCCAGAGGAATCTCAAGCAGGGCATTAAAAACGTTACGACCTCCACTTCAGCAAAAGAATAAGCGACGAAATGAGCGAGAGGCCTACAAAAAAATAAAATAGCCCATCCCAACCATATGTTTTAGAAAAAAATGTAACAACGAACGGCGAAATCAGCTGCCCCATAGAGCCTATTCCATTAATGACTCCAACGGCTGTTGCCGCTCCATTTTCACCTCCGATATCGATGGCTCCGGTTGCAGACATGAGCGAATCGGGTCCATAGGTCATCATACCAATCAAAGCAATGCTTGCCAGCGTTGCAATCATACTGATGTCCGACAATAACGGTAACATGAGACATGAAAAGGCCAAACCAAAAAGCATGACTGTAGCAACCGGAAACCTTCGGCTGTTAAAGAACTTATCCGATACATAACCGGCAAGAAGGATTCCAAAAAAACCGGCTAATTCATAGGCAGAAGACATGTAGCCTGCCATTTCATTTTCATAACCCAATGCCTCTACCATATATATGGGCAGCCAAAATAGAAAAGCATATCTGGTCATTTTAAGAAAAAAATACATTGAAGCGGTAGCCCACAACGAAGAGCTACCAAGCACGCCCTTTAACTTTTCCAGTTCAAAATTTTGAACTGCTTTATCTTTATTGGAGACCTTTTCTGCATGTTCTCGATGAAGATTTTGAATTCGAGCTTGCTCCGGCGTATCTCTCGTGATGAGCAGGTAGCACAGTGCCATGAAAAACAGCAGAATCGCAGGCCCAAAGAAGCCTTTCGACCAGGTTAATTCCG
>JBMOKS010000455.1:937-10869 GCA_049324355.1 Bacteroidota bacterium | reverse complement strand
CAAAGGTATAATCAATCAATACGTGTCCGTTGAGCGCACGTCTATTGGTTACATGCAGGCGGGGGCTTCGGCTTTGTCGATACTCACCGACAAACACTTTTTCGGTGGCAGCAACGAAGATCTTACTATTGCCCGAAAGTTTAACTATTGCCCCATTCTCCGCAAAGATTTTACAATGGACGAGTATCAGGTGATCGAAGCAAAGTCTATTGGCGCCGATGCCATTTTATTGATCGCCGCAGTTTTGGAGCCATCTCGTTCGAAACAACTGGCGGCCTTGGCGCATTCCCTTGGATTGGAGGTGCTTTTGGAAGTGCACGACGAAGAAGAATTGAAAAGCAATCTCGATGTTGCTGCAGATCTGATCGGCGTGAACAACCGTAATCTGAAAACCTTCGAAGTGAGCATAGACGTTTCGAAAAGGTTATCGTCTCTTATTCCTGACACGGTGGTGAAAGTTTCAGAAAGCGGAATATCAGAACCCGGAACCATCGTCGAGCTGAGACAATACGGCTACGAAGGATTTCTCATGGGTGAGAATTTTATGAAACACAGCCGCCCCGAAAAAGAAGCGAGGGAGTTCATTGAAAAACTCGGAAGTCGGTTGAAGGTGGAAAACTTAAAACAGAAAGCTTAAAGCTCAGAAGGTAATCAATGTCTGATGCGTAAAATAAAACTTAAAATATGCGGCATGCGCGAAGCGCAAAATATTGCCGAGGTTGCCGAACAGCAGCCCGACTATATGGGTTTTATTTTTTACGAAAAGTCGCCACGCTATGTCGGGCAAAACTTTAGTCCGGGCCAACTGCCGGCTTCGATAAAGCGAGTCGGCGTGTTTGTGAATGAGCGATCACCAGAGATCGTCAACCAGGTGCGACGCCATCAACTGGATTATGTCCAGTTACACGGAAGCGAAACAAGTCAACAGTGCGAGCAGTTGCGGGCTGATAACATCAAGATCATCAAAGTCTTTTCAATTGATGATGACATGAGCTTTGAGGTGACAAAACCTTATCAGGGTGTGGTAGACTTTTTTCTATTTGATACCAAAGGTCAATACTACGGCGGCAACGCCAGAACCTTTAATTGGGAGGTGTTGACACGCTATGATCAACAGACTCCGTTTTTCCTGAGCGGCGGATTGAGTGCATCTAACATACGGGGCATCAGTGTCTTAAAAGGAATGAACATCCACGCGCTTGATGTGAACAGCGGCGTGGAGCTAAGTCCGGCAAGAAAAGACATCAATAAGATCATCGAAATACAAAACATTTTAAATCATGAATTATGAAATATACTGTAGATGAACGGGGCTATTACGGCAAATTTGGAGGCGCATACATCCCGGAAATGCTTTATCCTAATGTTGAGCAACTTCGAGATAACTACCTGAAAATCATTAATCAACTGGATTTTCAGAAAGAATTCGATCAACTGCTCAGAGACTATGTTGGACGGCCAACGCCATTATACAAAGCCAATCGTTTATCTGAGAAATACAATGCCACCATTTATTTGAAACGTGAAGATCTCTGCCACACCGGAGCGCACAAAGTGAATAATACGATAGGGCAAATTTTGCTGGCCAAGCGGTTGGGTAAGACCAAGATCATCGCCGAAACCGGTGCCGGTCAGCACGGCGTTGCTACCGCTACTGTCTGCGCATTGATGGGCATGGAGTGTACAGTGTACATGGGCAAAGTTGACATGGAGCGTCAGCGCCCGAATGTTGAACGCATGCGTATACTCGGAACGACGGTGGTTCCCGCACTCAGCGGAAATATGACGCTGAAAGATGCCACGAACGAAGCACTCCGTCACTGGATCAATCACCCAACGGACACACATTATATTATTGGTTCGGTAGTGGGGCCGCATCCTTATCCCGATATGGTGTCGCGATTTCAATCGGTGATCAGCGAAGAAATAAAAAGTCAACTTACGCGCGAGTTAGGTAATCCTTACCCTGATTATGTGCTTGCGTGTGTTGGCGGTGGAAGTAATGCAGCTGGTGCGTTTTATCATTTCCTTGGAGAAGATCATGTCAACCTTGTCGCGGTTGAAGCTGCGGGGAAAGGAATAGATTCAGGAGAATCGGCGGCGACTACGGCGTTGGGGAAGGTCGGAGTACTACACGGAAGTAAAATGTTGCTTATGCAAACCGAAGACGGACAGGTGATTGAACCATATTCCATTTCTGCGGGTCTTGACTATCCGGGCATCGGTCCTCAACATGCGCATTTGTTTGATGTGGGTCGCGTAAAATTTGTGAGCGCCACCGACGACGAAGCTATGAACGCCGGCATTGAATTGAGTCGGATGGAAGGTATTATTCCGGCGATCGAGTCGGCACATGCGATCGCTGCGCTGAGCCAGTTTGAATTCGATCGCGAAGATATCGTCGTCGTCAATTTATCGGGAAGGGGCGATAAAGATCTGGAGACTTATATCCGGTGGGGTAAATATTGAAATGAACCATGCCGAAAAAATTGTCGTAAACTGAAAAACAAACTTTTCAATGAATAGAATCAAAAAACTTTTTGCCGATAAGAAGCAGCGTATTTTGAATGTATACTATACTGCTGGCTTTCCGTCGCTCGATCATACGGTCTCTATCGCCCAATCGCTGAGTCGATCTGGTGCGGATATTATTGAGATAGGCATCCCATTTTCCGATCCGGTAGCCGACGGCCCCACAATACAGGAGAGCAACAAAGTGGCGCTCGACAACGGTATGAGCGTAAAGTTGTTGCTCGAACAAGTCAAGACCATTCGCCAAACGGTCGACATCCCGATCATTCTTATGGGTTATCTCAATCCGGTGCTGCAATATGGTATCGAAGAATTTATCAGAGATGCTGCACAAGCCGGTGTTGACGGACTGATCCTTCCCGACATGCCGATGGATGAATATCAACACGAATATAAGGCGATGTTCGAAGCTGCCGGTATGAGCAACACATTTTTGATATCGCCCACCACTTCTGAAGATCGCATCCGTCGCATCGATGCGGTGACCGATGGGTTTATTTATGCAGTATCCGCTTCAAGTGTTACGGGCGCGAAAGGAGAGTTTGCGCCGCAGCAAATTTCGTATTTTGAAACTTTACAAAACATGCAGTTGAAAAATCCCTTCCTCATCGGCTTTGGAATATCCAATCACAATACATTCAAGACCGCTTCGCAATATGGAGCTGGTGCCATTGTAGGCAGCGCGTTCATTAACCTGTTGAAATCTTCACAGGACATTCCCAGCGATATTGAAAAATTTGTTAAAGAATTAAAAGGTTAAAACTCAAATTGTATGATCATCCAGTTGTTATCCGACATCAATCGCGCTGATAAAGACGCTATTGTTGCCAAAATCAAAAGTCTTGAATACAAGACCACAGAGGTGAAGACGCAGAAGAATTCCTATTTGGTTGGCATTGGAAAAAAGGAGTTCGATATCCGGCAGTTAGGCCACATGAAGGGAATCGCGGACATCCATCGAGTTTCGGACGACTACAAACTGGTGTCACGAAAATGGAAGGTTGGACGTACACACATTGATCTGGGGGATGATGTGGTGATTGGCAACGGCAGCTTGTCGATCATGGCAGGGCCTTGCTCTATTGAAAATGAGAAACAGGTGGAACTTACCATCAACCACTTAAAGGAAAACAATGTACGGATCATGCGAGGTGGCGTATTTAAACCGAGAAGTTCGCCTTACGCTTTTCGTGGATTGGGAGTTGAGGGTCTCAAAATGTGGCACCAGCAGGCACGTGCGGCAGGCATTAAAATAATCAGTGAGGTGATGCAGGTAAGTCAGATCGCAGACATGCACGATTATGTGGATGTATTTCAGGTAGGTGCCCGCAATACCCAAAATTTCAATTTACTTGACGAACTGGGCAAGGTAGACAAGGCTGTGATGATCAAGCGAGGAATTTCCGGAACTATTGAAGAGCTTTTGTATTCGGCGGAATACGTTTTTTCGGCAGGCAACGAAAAACTTATTCTTTGCGAAAGAGGTATCCGTACTTATGAAAAAGCGAGTCGCAACACCCTGGACGTAAATGCTATTCCGATATTAAAAGAGAAAACCCATCTTCCGGTGGTGGCCGATCCATCTCACGGCATCGGCATCCGCGATTTTGTGGAGCCTGTAGCATTGGCCTCTGTGATGGCGGGAGCTGACGGTGTGATCTACGAGACTCATCAAAAACCGGAGGAAGCCGCCTCAGATGGTCAGCAGACTTTGGATTTTGAAGAATCTGCCCGGCTCATCGAAAGAATGCAAAGAGCATTTGCGCTCCGGGAGAGTTTTTAGCCGTTTTTAGCAGGCCAATTGCCTAACGGATTGAGCTTCGCAATTCGGACGTAAGGGTTAACGATGGTTTATTGCCATGCAATTCTATTTTTCTTAGATTTAGAATGTGGCATTTTGCGAATTAATCCCTCTTAATTCCAAAAGCCTCGGCTCGGAAAAGAGCCGCTTGTTTTTGATCTTCTGAGATTGTAAATGAGATACGGGCTTTTCACGTGTTTTCTTATCTTTTTGTCTATCGCGGGCTTAGCGCAACAGCACCCGTCTGATAGTATAAGAACATTGTTGGAAAAATCTCCCGAAGAAAAAAAGATCGAGATCCTTCAAAGCATGGTTATCAGACTTTGGTTGAATCAACCGGACTCAGCTATGCAATATGCGCGCGAAGTGATGGCGATCGCCAGGGAGACCGACAACATCCGGTATGAAGCGATCGCCAATCGTTTGATGGGTGGCGTGCAATCTTATAAATCAAATTACGACTCGTCGTTGCGGTACAATAAGAAGGCGCTCGAGTTGTCCATATTGGCGCGTGACTCGTTTTTGATCTCGAGTGCCATGAACAACGTGGGTCTTGTCTATTATTATATGGGCGATTATCCACCCGCATTGGAGAACTTGCTGAGGTCTCTGAGTATCAAATACATCATTAAGCAGGACTACGGACTGGGTTTGAATCTGAGCAACATTGGTCTCGTTTACACCAAACTAAAAGACTACCCCAAGGCTCGTGATTATTTCAACGAGGCGTTGAAAGTTTCCGAGCGACTTAAAGATGACAACATCAAACTCTACTCGAAGAACAATATTGGTTTTACCTATTTGTACGAAAACAAACTGGAGAAAGCGGAGAATTATTTCAAGCAGTCATTGAAGATTGCTCAAATCGTTGACAACACAAATTGGCACGCCACGGCCTACAGTGGATTGGCACAAGTTTATCTTTCTATGAACCGTATTGCAGAAGCCAAGCGGCTGTTCAAGATCTCGCTGGAGCTTCGAAAGAAGATCGGCGAGAAGAATGGTATTTCTGAAATATACCTGTTCATGAGCCGCATCTATGCCAGGGCCAATAAACTTGATTCTGCATTTATCAACGCCAGAATAAGTTTGCAGATCGCAGAACAAACCGGCGCCAAAGAGAGAAGACTCGAGAACCTGGCTTTGTTCAAGGATCTTTACGCGCAAAAAAAACAATACGACAGTGCGCTGTTCTTTCAATCCAGGTTCATCGCCCTGCGCGATAGCCTCTTTAACGAGAATATGGCGCGCAATCTTGTTGAAATTCAACTCAAGGTAAAGGACGAGGAAACGCGGCAACAACTGGAAGCCAAAGATATTCAACTGCAAAAGCGGACCATGCTGGCCTATTTCCTGACGGCCGTTGTGGTGCTGGTGTTGTTTTTCTCGGCGTTGCTGTACCGCTACTATCACGTTCAAAAGAAACTGAGCTCTGATCTGGTAAAGAAAAACACTGAGATCACGAGCCAGAAAGAAGAGATCCAAACTCAGAAAGAAGCGTTGCTGTTGAGCAACACCGAGCTGGAAAAAGCCCGTGAACAGCTGGCTGCCTTGAACCAGCAACTTCAAAGTACGGTAGATATACGCACCAAAGAGCTCGAAGTTGCCAACCGTGAGTTAAGGGTAGTAAATCTTGAGCTGGATAATTTTATTTATAAGTCGTCGCACGACATCAAAGGCCCGCTCGTTCGCCTGCTGGGTATTTGCCACGTGGCCTTGCTGGATATCACTGATGAAAAGGCACGCGATTATCTTACAATGCTTAATACCACGGCGAAGCATTTGAATGAAATCTTTGATCGCCTCAAGATCGTGAGCGATATCAACGGCCTGGTGGTTGACAAGGTGCGGATAGACTTTGGCCAGATTCTCAGAAATGTCAAAACCAATCTACGCTCGCTTGATGGTTACGACCAGATCAGGATCATGCTGGAGACCGACGGCCTGGAATTATATTCGGATCCTTTTCTAATCGAAACGATCTTCCACAACATGATCGAAAATGCCGTGCGCTTCCAGAAAGAGTCTACGCGCGAAAATAAATTCATTCGCATCAAGGGGAGAAAAAGCAATGGCAACACGGTCCTATCTTTTACTGATAATGGTATTGGGATCAAACAAACAGAAATTGATCACATTTTTAAAATGTTTTCTCAAGCCGCCCTGGAACATCACACGGTGGGGCTGGGCCTGTACATTGTAAAGCAATGTGCGCATAAACTCAACGGCGGCGTTAGCCTCGTGCGCAGCAATGAACGTTACACTGAATTTGAGGTCATGCTTCCGAATTAGCTTGCTTTCGTCAAAACACAGTTGACAAAAGCAGAATAATTACCTTCCTTTAATCTTTCAACTCAAAAAAATAATCATTTTGCAATGACCATCTACGGTATCAAAAACTGCAATACGGTAAAGTCGGCTTTAGACTGGCTAAAAAAAAAGAAGATCGATTTTGAATTTCACGATTACAAAGCCAAAGGCATCACTGACGCCAAGCTGAAGGATTGGAGCAAGCAAGTGGGTTGGGAGAGCCTGGTGAATAAAAGAGGTACGACTTGGCGCCAATTGGACGAGCTAACACAGTCCAAGATCACCAACGAAGCCGCAGCGATCAACCTCATGAAAGAAAAAACCAGCGTCATTAAAAGGCCTCTGATCGAAAAAGACGGAAAAGTTGTCGCTCTCGGCTTCGACGAAAAAGAATACACGGGGAAATTCTAGATACTGGCTTGATGCTTGTTGAAATACCGGCGCAATCGACACAAAAGCGCCATATTTCTGGTTAAGTCGACAAGTAGGAATAATATCCGGCATCTAGTGCCCAACATCGGTTGTTTGGCGTGCTTCTGTAATTTCCTGGAACACGGTATCTGCGCGTTTATGGATCATAGACAATTTGATCATGCAACTCACTTCGATCATGGCTACGCCGAAATCTTCAACTACTTTTCCATGGATCTCATAAAATCCTCTTCCGCGAAACGGATATTTGCTGGCGATGTTGGGAAAATGAATAGTGTCAAACACTTCTCCGTTTTTGTCGAGGAGTGTTCCGAAGTGCATGGGTTCGCCGCCGCGCGTGCGGGTATCTTTGGTCGTAACGATGTATCCGATAATAGAGACATTTTTTCCCACTTTTTCCAGAAGTTCACACGCCAGCGTGTCGCCGCGTTTGTCAGAGTTTAGCAACTTGAATGGGTCGCAGAGTGGAAAGCCGACCAACTCAAGTTCGTCAAAACTATCTTCAATGTCGTTGCGCACGAGATGAGGCAACGGATATTCTTTTGGCTCCGTGTCAAACAATTCGTTGGAGTGTTTGTTTCTTGTTTTTGCGTTGCTGAAAAATAACAGAGCTTCCCACAACAAGCGCTGTTTACTCTTTCCGGTAAACCGAAGCGCGCCAATGCGGATCAGCATGCGTATTTGTTCCAAACCTATCTCGATCCTGCGTAGAAAATTGTCGAGGCTTTTGTACGGGCCATTCTTTATTCTTTCACGACCTATTTCGTGTGCCAGACCGGCTTCCAAATTTTTGATGTGTACAAAGCCGATGTAGATGTTGTCGCCATAGATCGTGGTGAGGTACTCGCTATGGTTGACACATGGCGCGTTGATCGCGGCGCCATTCATGCGGGCTTCGTGGAAATAGAATTCCGTTTTATAAAATCCGCCAAAATTATTGATCACACCCACCATAAACTCCAGCGGATAGTAAGCTTTGAGAAAGAGGCTCTGATAGCTTTCCACGGCATAACTGGCAGAATGGCCTTTTGCAAATGAGTATCCGGAAAAACTTTCGATCTCGTACCACACGCGGTCGATCACATGTTGTGCGTATTGTTTTTTATGACATTCTTCAGAAAAGCGTTCTTTCACACGCTGAAATTCTTCGCGCGACCGGTATTTGCCAGACATACCCCGGCGTAGAACGTCCGCCTCGGTCAGCGTAATGCCAGCGAAGTGATGGGCCACTTTGATCACATCTTCCTGGTATACCATTACACCAAAGGTTTCTTTCATGAGTTCATCCATCTTGGGATGAATAGCCTCATATGTTCCGCCGTTGCGCACGGCGTGAAAACGCTCGATATATGCGCGCATCATACCCGAACTCGCCACTCCCGGGCGGATGATGGAGCTGGCAGCCACAAGCGTGAGGTAATCTTCACAGCGTAATTTTCCCAGCAGCATGCGCATGGCGGGTGATTCTACATAAAAGCACCCCATGGCGTGGCTGTTGCGAAGAAGCGATTTGATCTTTTCATCTTTCTTAAAATCAGCGAAGCGATAAACATCTATGTCGATACCTTTATTTCTTTTGACGTGTTTCACCGTTTCTTTAATATGACCGAGACCGCGCTGGCTCAGGATATCGAACTTATAGATGCCAAAATCTTCGGCGTTGTGCATTTCGAAATGCGATACTGGATAACCTTTTGGCGGATATTCGGTGGCGGTGTAAGCGTAAATCGGCTTTTCGGTGATCAATACGCCACCGGCATGAATGGAAATGTTGGCCGGCAGATCTTTGTTGATGATATAAGTTGCATAGCGATAGATCAGTTGGGTGATGTGATCTCGGTCTTTGTTTTTTTCAGGCTGCTCGGCTAAGACGTCGATTTCCTCCTTGGGCAATCCGAATACTTTTCCCAGTTCGCGGATGATGGAACGTGCCTGGTAGGTGACGTGGGTGCCTAACAAGCAAACATGGTCGTGTCCGTATTTTTGAAAGATGTAGTCGTAGATATCGTTGCGATTATCCCACGAGAAATCGATGTCGAAGTCTGGCGGTGTGGTGCGTTCTTCGTTCAGGAAACGTTCGAAGTACAGGTCGAGTTCGATGGGATCGACGTTGGTGATGCCCAGGCAATAAGCCACCGTGCTGTTGGCTCCGCTGCCGCGACCTACGAAATCAAAACCTTTCTCACGTGCAAACCTGGTAAGGTCGTGGGTAATGAGGTAATAGGCCGTAAATTCTTTCTGTTCAATAATCTTCAACTCTTTCTCAATCCGTTGCCAGACTTCGTGATTATTGCTGCCATATATTTTGTTAAATCCCTTCACGGTCTCTTGCCGGAGAAAGTGCAGGTCGTCGTTTTTACTCCCCGTAAAAAACTTCTTATTTTTATCCTCGCCTTGCTTGCAATGGATGGAGCATTGATCCATCAATAAGTTGGTGTTGCTGATAAGTTCCGGATAGCCCTGAAAGTAGTTATCGAGTTCGTGGACCGGTATCATATACTCGTCCGGATGTGCCTGTTGGTGTTCGGGAAGTTTGCTGAGCAACGTGTTCAACGCGATGGCGCGTAATAACCGGTGAATATTGTAATCGCGAATGTCTAGCTTTCCGTGTTCATTTTTTTGCGGCTGCAGAAAAGTCACCGGATGCAGGATGACAAATTTGCGCTGGTATTCGGCTCGGGAAGGGTGCACGGCATATTGATTTAACTCGTGTTTTCGAACACCAATAAATTCGTTATTGCGCAATTGTTCCGGTTCGACGCGACCAAAGGGATACACCACAAACGTGTTCTCCAACTCAGGTGCTCGAAGGGGCGGCAGTGGTTTCTCTTCGCGGTTGTGATAGGATAAAAACCGA
>JBMOKS010000455.1:0-927 GCA_049324355.1 Bacteroidota bacterium | reverse complement strand
TTGTTGCGGGCTATGACGATGTAGAGCAACTCATGTTCCTTGCGGAACTCAATGCCGACGCCAAGATCTAGGCGGTATGGTGCTTCTCCGAATTTGGCGAGACCATTGCTTACGGGGAGATTTTTGTCGCGCAGACGCAGCATTTCCATATACGATGCTGTGTTGTTGATCTCGGTAATGATCAATTTGTGTACACCGCACCGTTTGGCTTCATCAAATAATTTCTGTGGCGACAATGTGCCGTATTTGAAACTGTACCCGGTGTGACAGTTGAGATACATAGAATGTGTCTAGAACGACTCGTAGCCTGCCGAAGCAAAGAACTCCAGGTGTGCCATCACGTAACGGATCTCGCCAAAGCTGTATTCTTCGCCCAACGACTCTTTAATGGGTGTAAGGGCAGTTGTGCCGGTTTGTTCGATTGCCTGTTGAATGGCGGGAATTTTTTCGGCATCCATTACACGCTGCACGGACAACTTCCCCTGTTGAATATAAAAAGCCAAATGGTTTTCAATCGTAATGGGTGACAGGTTTCGAAGTTCGGCGATCTTCGGCACTGAGTTTCCCTCGATAAAATATTTGAAAGTTTGTTGTTTCGTGTCGTTGTCGCGTTGGGTTCTTTCCTTGCGAGGGCGTTTCGGCGATTTCAAATGACTGCGGGAAGCTAATTGATGTTCCTTGCAATACTCAACGATCAACTTACAGAACTGTTCGCCGTATTTCTTCAACTTCATTTCTCCGAAGCCTGATATTTTACTGATATCGTCGTGCGTGTGAGGTAAGTAAGACGCAAGTTCGACGAGCGTAGCATCGGACAATACGATATAAGCTGGAACATTTTCCCCCGACGCCAGCTGACGACGAAGTTCTTTAAGTCGCTGTAAAAGGTTCGCTTCGTATTCAACACTTGCTTCCTGAACCACCGAT
>JBMOKS010000454.1:0-10875 GCA_049324355.1 Bacteroidota bacterium | reverse complement strand
GTCGTTTCTATGCCGGCTGCTGCTCCACAAAAAGTTCCGGTTTCCATCAGCGGCGGCGACGAGATCATCGAGATGGATCGTATGCGCAAGATGATTGCCGAACGTATGGTGGACTCCAAACGCATTTCCCCTCACGTGACGTCTTTCGTAGAAGCTGATGTGACCAATATTGTATTCTGGAGAAATAGAGTAAAGAACGAGTTCCAAAAGCGCGAAGGAGATGCGCTGACATTTACCCCGATCTTCATCGAAGCCGTGGCGATGGCCATCAAAGACTTCCCGATGATCAATGTGCAGGTAGATGGCGACCGGATCATCAAGAAAAAAGATATCAACATCGGTATGGCGGTGGCGCTGCCCTCGGGCAACCTCATTGTTCCTGTGATCAAAAATGCCGATCAGTATAACATTACCGGTTTGGCCAAGATCGTGAATGATCTTGCAAAACGCGCCCGCGAAAACAAACTCAAGCCCGATGAACTCGGCGGCGGAACGTTTACCGTTTCAAACGTAGGCTCTTTCGGGAACGTGATGGGCACGCCCATTATCATGCAGCCCCAGGTAGCGATCATTGCCTTGGGTGCCGTACAGAAAAAACCTGCCGTGATCGAAACACCCTATGGCGATGCCATCGCAATCCGTCATAAGATGTTCTTGTCACACTCATACGACCACCGCGTGGTAGACGGCGCATTGGGCGGAAGCCTTGTGCGGAGAGTGGCCGATTATCTCGAGAAATTCGATATCAATAGAAGTATATAAGTAACTTAACAATAAAGCCGGGGAAACCCGGTTTTATTTTTTTAAGGAGGTTCAGGTTCATCAACATGCGTGCTCATGAAAACAACCGTATTCGCCCTTTTATTACTTGTGGCCTGCACCGCTCTGAAAGCGCAGATCAAAGACCCGTTATACCAAAAAGGCAAAGACCACTATGATAAAAAAGAATTCCGCGAAGCACTTTATTATTTCAGTAAATACATTTCGCGAGACTCAAGCCAGGCCGAGGTTTACAAATGGATCGGCAATTGTTTTTTTGACTTGAATCAACTGGACAGCGCTCGCAACAGTTATGAAAAAGCATTGAAACTGTCGCCGCACATGCCCGAGCTGTATTATAACCTTGGCAACCTGTACACCCAGCTGCAACAACCCCTGAAGGCCGAAAACAATATCCGCACTTTTGTGAAATTGAAACCCGACGACCCTGATGGGCTGATCCAACTGGCCTCCATTTTCCAAAATCAGGAAAACGATTCCTCACTCCTGCTTCTGGAGCATGCCATGCAACTCGATACGCTCAATCCCTATACTTATAATTTGCTGGCTTCCGAATATTTTACACGCGCACAATTCCGGAAGGCGTTGCACCTGGCAGAAAAATCGAGACGTTATTTTCCCTACTTCAATGAACTGGTCTCGCTGGAGTGTTACGCACACTTTGCCCTGGGCGAATATGATGCGGTGCTCGGCCTTGTCGATACGCTGATCCACAAATCCGCGGAGCCCATTCCCTATTACATTCTCAAGGCCAAGTCTGAGATCATGCAACAAACCCCCGCCGACAAAGTCAGTCAGCATCTCTTCAGTTTTGGATTGCCGGGCATAACCAGCAGCGCTACCGCGCGTCTCGACCGGTTGGTGGGAGAAGAAGGCCCCTATCACTATCCGACACTTCTCGAAAAATTCCGGAACAATGTCCACCATATGGGCTTACATGAGTTTTTTATGGTCTACTATGGCTTTACCACTGATTCGCGATACTCGCCCTACCGGCCGGATGTGAACGACCTTTCGAAGCTTATGGAAGATGACAACATGGAAGGTGTAGTGAAAGAATGCAAAGCCATTCTAAAACAAGATGAATTCAACATTTCTGTCTACCAGACCTTATCGTTGGCTGAGTTCAGGCTCAAGCAGTACGACAATTTTGAAATAAGCTTAAAACGTTATCTCGGCTTGATTGAGTCGGTGCTCGCCACGGGCAAAGGAAATTCTTACGATTCCGCTTATATCGTGATATCGCCGCGGCATGAGTATGACGTTTTGAGATACCTGGGCTTAGGATCTAATTCACAGTCCCTTCGACACCAGGATGGTCATAGCTTTGACGTCCTGAAGACGCAAGACGAAACCAGGGCGGAGGACGAGATCTTTTTCAACATCGACAAACCCTTTGGTTCTCTGGAGGCAAGTTTAGGGCCCAAAAAGACCGAAAGAAAAAAGAAGAAAAGCAAAAAAGATTAAATTAGTGCATGGCTAAGGTAATCTCCTTCATCAGCCGCAAAGGCGGAACCGGCAAAACCACCAATGCGATTAATCTGGCTACCACCTTGCACCAGCTAGGCAAGCGGGTAGTCCTCGTTGAGACCGACACCAATTATACGCTGAACACCCTTCGAAAAATGGAGGTGTTTAAAGCCAAAGACAATGGCGCCCATTTCGACATCCTGGGCTCGCATGATAGTCAGGTAGCTGAAGAACTTTCGGCCATCAAACAAAGCAAACGCACCGATGTGGTGGTAGTGGATAGCGCCGGAAAAACGACGGACGAAGGAATAAAAAAGCTCTGTCTGATCAGCGACATCGTGATCGTGCCTACGAGTCTCACCCAGAACGACCTGCTGGTGACGTACCAGACCGTCACCGATCTGGCGCCGGCGCGGGAGCTCAATCCACAGCTTAAAATTCTGATCCTGCCAAACCGCATCCACACCGCCACCGGGCTCCATACCGTCAGAGACAATCTAAAGAACCTGGATGCGATAGTGTTGCCCGTGATTGTTCCGCAGCGCAACCTATTTGTTAATTTCAGCACGCTGAATGCCGAAAAAGAATATCAACCCGTGGCCCAGGAAATTATCAAACACCTGTCATGAGTAAGAAAAAAAACACTTTAAAGGATCTGGACGAATTTCTCAAGCAGCAAGCTGCCACCCTGGTATCGCCGGAGCGCTTAAGCGACAAAGTTGAGACGACAACACCTCCGCCTGCGGTTGAAAAAGAAATAGCTGCGCCGCCAGTTCAAGAAACAGCAATCGCCAGCGCAAAAGAACATGTTTCCGCGGACGGTATCCTGCGCGATCTTCTGCAGTTATCGTCTGCCGAAGGCCATCACTTCAGAAAAAAATTTTACGACCTCATCATTCAGTTGCTCGAACAACAGAACCAATCCCTGCCCGAAGATAAAATGCTGATCAACACCACCCTCTACCTGAAAAGCGGCGACCAGTGGAAGGAGGCGATTAGAAATTATTGGAGATCAAAGGCTAAAGTTTAAAATTACTTAGTTCAAAGTTTAAGGTTGTTTAGTTCAAAGTTTAAGGTTGTTTAGTTCAAAGTTCGGTTTCTAGGTTTCATAAAGCCGTAGTCACTTTCGGCCTTTTGCTTTCAGCTATCGTCTCTGCTTTTTACTTCCTGCTTCCTGCTTTCTGCTTTATGCTTTCTGCTTTATGCTTTTTGCTTTCTGCTTCCTGCTTTATGCTTTATGCTTTATGCTTTATGCTTTATGCTTTATGCTTTATGCTTCCTGCTTCCTGCTTCCTGCTTTTTACTTTCTGCCATTTACTTTCTGCTTTTTGCTAATATTGCGTCACCAAATCAAATTGTATGAAATTCGGAACTAAAGCAGTGCACGCAGGCGTAGCGCCTGATCCCTCGACGGGAGCTATTATGACCCCTATTTTTCAGACCTCCACTTACGTGCAGGAATCGCCTGCCAAACATAAAGGTTACGCTTATGCCCGTGGTGCAAACCCCACCCGCAACGCGTTGCAAAAAAGTCTGGCGGCTCTCGAAAACGGTAAGTTTGCCTTATGCTTTTCTTCCGGGATGGGGGCTACTGACGCGGTCATCAAATTACTTGCTCCCGGCGACGAGGTGATCACCAGCAACGACCTCTACGGCGGATCTTACAGGATGTTCAAGAGAGTGTACGAGAAATTCGGTATCAAATTCCACTTCATAGACCTTACTAAAACTTCCAATATAGAACCCCTGATCAACAGCAAGACCAAGCTGTTCTGGCTCGAAACCCCAACAAACCCTTTGATGAACATTGTTGACATCAAAGCGTGTACAGACATTGCCAAAAAACACAACATCATGGTTGCGGTTGACAATACGTTTGCATCGCCATACCTGCAAAATCCCCTCGACCTGGGAGCGGACATCGTGATGCACTCCGTAACAAAATATTTAGGCGGACACTCAGATGTGATCATGGGCGCACTGGTGGTGAACGACGAAAAACTTTACCAAGAGTTGGCCTTCATCCACAACTCGTGTGGTGCGGTGCCCGGTCCGCAAGATTCATTTCTCGTGCTGCGCGGCATCAAAACACTCCATCTTCGTATGGAGCGGCATTGTATCAATGGAAAAAAAATTGCTGAGTTCCTGAAGAAACACCCGAAAGTAGGTAAAGTATATTGGCCGGGATTCACAGATCACCCTAATCATGAGGTAGCAAAAAAACAAATGCGCGACTTTGGCGGCATGCTTTCGTTTACCCTTAAAGATGACAGTCTCGAAAAAGCAACTGTGTTGATGGAATCAGTGGAACTCTTCTCACTAGCCGAATCGCTGGGCGGCGTGGAGTCACTTATTAATCACCCGGCATCCATGACCCATGCCAGCATTCCGAAAGATGAACGCATAAAAAATGGTTTGGTAGACTCACTGATCAGACTTAGTATCGGGGTAGAAGACGCAGAAGACCTGATCGCAGACCTCGACCAGGCGCTTTCGAAAGCCTAGCTGAAAAAAAAATAGTTTCAAACCATGCAAAAGGCCCGCTGTTATCAACGGGCCATTTGTTTATTCTTCCTATCGTCCCTCGTTCTTCGTCCCTCGTCCCTCGTCTAGTTTCCCCTATCCTGTGCATCATGTTTTTGTCTGCGGATATCGCGGCTAGCATGGTTTTGTTTGTGGTGCAGTCTGCGACGTTCGCGACGGGTTACCGTACCGTCGGATTTTGCGCGGCGCTCGGCCCTGCGAATGTGGCGTTGTTCTGCTCTTAGCCGTGTGGCTTCGGCGCGTGTTACTTCGCCGGAAACTACGCCATCCCGAATTCTCGCTTGTTGGGCTTGCTGACGGGCGTCAACGGCGGGAGTACTTTGAGCTTTTGCTGCACCTATAGCGAAGGTTCCTAAAAAGATCGCAATGATCATTATCTTTTTCATATCGTTTCTGTTTGTTTAGTGCTTTGACCGGCAGAAAACGCAAAGGTTTAAAAAGGGAAAGAAAAAATTCAGGCGATCTTCCCGTCAATCGGGAAACGTACCGTAAACTGGCTGCCTTTTCCGGGGCTTGAAACCAGCTCGATGTTGCCTCTCAGGCGGTCGACAAGGGTTTTAACAATGGCCAAACCGAGGCCGTTTGAGGTTTCGCCTGCCGTAGGACGGGCGCTGAGTTTCTTGAATTTTTTAAAAAGTTGCCCCTTATCCTCTTCCGTAAAGCCAGGACCCTGATCTTTCACGGAGATCCAGAATTCGTGATCGGTGCGGTCGCCGGAAATATCTATCACAGAATTCTTTGGTGAAAATTTGATGGCATTAGACAGCAGATTGTCAATAATACGATCGAGGTAATCGTGGTCGGTGTGGATGTCTTCATTCTCCACCCGAGTGATGTGAAGGTGGATATTTTTAGCTGCGGCGCCGGGTGTAAAGGCGTCGGTCTTATCGAGTAAAAACTTACTGATATCAAACGTGCTGTAATTCGGCTCCACGTTTTCTTCGATCATGTGCACATCCAGCAGGTCGGTGATCAGGTCGAGTCCCGACTGTGTGGCGATCTTGGTCATGTTCAGGTATTCTTTCTGATTTTCCGTGATGCCACCTTCCATCTCAATGAGCCTGATAATTCCTTTGATTCGATTCAGCGGTGATTTCAAATCATGAGCCACAATACTCATCAGCGTATCTTTCTCATGATTGAGGTCTGAAAGCTGCTGATTCCTTTTCGAAAGTTTTTCGTTTTGGCGGATGATCTCTTCGCGTTGTTGCTGTATCTCTTCGTTTTGGTTGATCAATTTTTCATTGAACTCACGGCGCTTCTTGCTGTTCATCCATTGCAAGAATCCAAGTATGCTTACAAAACCCACGATAACGATGAGCACAATATTTTGAAGCTTCTGCTGCTGGATGATCGCCGCATTGCGTGAGTCGTTAACTTTAAGCAATTCATTCTCCTGTTCCTTTCGCTGGATCTCGATTTCAAACTGAAAGCGTTCCACTTGCCGGGCCAGGTCAAGGTCTTTGATCGAATCTTTCAAAATCAGGTATTGATTCAGGTTTCTCTGGGCCTCACCCAGGTTCTTCTCTTCCTCGGATAATTTCCAGAGGTAATAATACGCTTCCATCTTGGCGTTGAGGTCTTTGGTCCGCGACGCGATGTCTAGCGACATGCGGAAATACGTCTTCGCTCCTTTCAAGTCCCCGCGCTGCATGTTGATACGGCCCATAATTTCGTAGGCTTGGGGCATCATTCGCGTATTTTTTTTTCGCTCGATAACGTCCAGTCCCTGCCGGCTGGTCACTTCAGCCTTTTTCAACAAGCCCTGCGCCAGGTAGCCTTCGGCAAGATAGGTCTTTACTTCTGCGATGTTAATCTCGTCACGGATCACGTGGCCGGTAGAATCGGCCATTTCAAGATAGCGAACCCCTTTGTCGAACTGATTTGATTCCTGATAAAGTCTGCCCAGGTACAGTAACGCAGCCATGATCTCCCGCGGGCTGCCCAATATCAGCCGGAGGCGATAGGCTTTTAAAAACGTTACTTCTGCCTTGTCATAGTCACGCTGGGTTTTGTACAGATTGGCAAGACTTTGCAAAGAATAGGCTAAACCTGACGAATCGTTGATGGACGCAAAGATAGCCTGCGCTCTGATGAAATAGTCATATGATCTGGAAAGTAAGCCCTGCTCGTAAAAGAGACGCCCAATATTATTATTAGCATGCGCTACCTGTGACGAATCGCGCTGACTGATGCCAACCTGTAGCGCCTGGTCATAGTATTCAAACGCTTTAAGGCGCTCGCCTTTATAGTTGTAGGCTACGCCGATAAAGTTGAGCGGTTCGGCAAGCTGCCTGGAAAGATTCAGGGCTTTACCAAGCTCATAGGCTTGATTGCCCCAATAAATTGTGCTATCAGGAGTGGCAAAGCGGTATTCCCAGGCTAGATCGTTTAAGAGGTCAAAGCGACGCTTGCCCTCTGCACCTTTAAGCTGGGTCTTAATACTATCGATCAATTGCAAATTTTGCCCAGAGGAAACAAAGGCCTGCAAGAATATCCAGGAGATGATTAGAATTTTCCTCGTCACGTGAGCAGCCTCTAAAATTTTTTCAAAGGTATGAAATTCGGCATCACTATCATGAAGGGCACTTAACTTAATTTATTAACATTCACCCTCTTAGTGATCCACCTCCTCAAAATTCAAATCCCGTCCAAAGGTCTCGTCAATCAGTTTCCAGGCAATAAAAGCAACGGCGATTGTAACGACACCCACGATCAAAGCACCCTGGATAATCCCTACGTATTCGCGCATGAATTTGAACGCTAAAGTGATCGGCACCACCGTGCCCCTGATGAAGTTGGGAACCGACGTAGCAACAGTAGAACGGAGATTGGTTCCAAACTGTTCGGCGGCAATGGTGACAAACAATGCCCAATACCCTACGCCAAAGCCCAGGCAGAAGCAGTTGAAGTAGAAAAATTCAGCCGTGCGCACGGGTGTAAACAGATACAGGATGACAAAGGCAAGAGTGAGCAAAATAAATCCTGCCACCACCTTTTTCCGCGACTTCATGACCTGGCTCAATAGACCACTGCTCAAATCACCTGCCGCCAGGCCCAGATAGCTGTACATCACGGCATCGCCGGCAACGATGGTTCCGCTAATACCCAGCACTTTCGCAAATTCGGGAGAGAACGTGATCAGGATGCCGATCGCATACCAGATGGGCAAGCCGATAAAAATACAGCCAATGAATCTGATCAGGCGTTTGCCATTGGTAAACAACTGAATGAAATTTCCTCGGTCGACCTTTTTCTCTTTGATCTTCAAAAAGATACCTGACTCAAATACGCTGACCCGGGCGATCAACAGCAACAGACCAAGACCACCCCCGATAAAATAGGCGATCTGCCAATCGAAAAGTTTGGAAATAAAATTGGCGAGCACTGCGCCCATCAAACCCACTGTTGCGATGATGGTTGTACCGTAACCCCTCAAATGCGATGGCAAAGTTTCTGAGACCAGGGTGACGCCGGCACCGAGCTCACCCGCCAGGCCGATACCAGCAATGAATCGAAGAATAGCATATTGATCAACCGATGTCGCAAACCCGTTGGCAATGTTGGCCAGAGAATACAATAGGATTGACCCGAACAAAACAGAGAGCCTGCCGCGTTTATCGCCCATGATGCCCCAGATCAGTCCGCCGATCAGGAGTCCTGTCATTTGCACCCGGAGCAAATACTCTCCTTGTTCCAGCAACATTTCTTCAGGCACGCCCATGGAGATGAGACTGGGTCTTCGCACAATGCTGAATAGCAAAAGATCATATATGTCAACAAAGTATCCTAATGCTGCGACGATCACCGGCAAGCTGAATAACTTTTTGAAATCCTTTTGGTCCATCCGTTGAATTTTTGACCGTGAAAATAGAGGAAATCCGTTAAAGCCAAACCCAAACGCGGCAATGATTTTACCTTTCGTCAAAAAGACGGTCGTGTATTTCGAAAAAGGGGTCGCGTAAGTCGTAAATTGAGTTTAACTCGCAGCGAACCTAATTTTATCTATGTATGAGAAGATTTTGCTTCTTCGTTATCTACCTGTACTTCATTGGTATCACAGCACTTCAAGCCCAAAAGAAGGGCACCATCAAGAACACTTTAAGTTTTGATGAGAAACTCTATAACGCGCTGGAGTGGCGAAACATCGGTCCGCACAGGGGCGGACGTTCGGCCGCAGTAACTGGCGTTCCCGGAAAACCCAATCTGTATTATTTCGGATCAACGGGTGGCGGCATGTGGCGCACCACCGACGCGGGCAATACATGGGAAAACGTTTCTGATGGTTTTTTCGGTGGCTCGATCGGCGCCGTGGCCGTAAGCGAATGGGATAATAACGTGATCTATGTCGGCGGCGGAGAAGTTACAGTGCGGGGCAATGTTTCTGCCGGCCATGGCATGTGGAAGTCCACAGACGCAGGAAAGACCTGGAAATCTATTGGCTTAAAAGATTCAAAACATATTCCACGTGTTCGCATTCATCCCAAAGATCCAGACTTGGTATATGCGGCTGTTTTAGGCGATCTATTTAAGTCGTCCGAAGAGCGTGGCGTTTACCGCTCGGACGATGGCGGTAAAACGTGGAAGAGGATTCTTTTTGCCAACAGCGACGCTGGCGCGGTGGACCTCTGCCTCGACCCCAACAACCCAAGAATAATTTTCGCATCGACATGGCGTATCAGAAGAACACCTTACAGTCTTGAAAGCGGAGGCGAAGGTTCTGCGCTCTGGAAAAGCATCGACGGTGGCGACACCTGGGAAAATATTTCGAATAACGAAGGTATGCCCAAAGGCACCTGGGGTATCGTAGGTGTTTCGGTTTCGCCTGCGAATTCAAACCGCGTATATGCCATCATTGAAAATGACAATGGTGGTGTTTACCGCTCAGACGACGGCGGAAAGACCTGGAAGAAAATGAATGACGATCGCAACCTGCGGCAGCGCGCATGGTATTATTCGCGCATCATAGCCGACACAAAAGAAGAAGACATGGTGTATGTCATGAATGTAGCGTATCACCGTTCGAAAGATGGCGGAAAAAGTTTTCAGGCCATGGAGGCAAACCACGGCGATCATCATGATCTGTGGATAGCACCCGAAGACAACCAGCGCATGATCATTGCCGACGACGGGGGCGGACAGGTTTCTTTCGATGCCGGGATAAACTGGTCAACCTACGAAAATCAACCAACTGCCCAGTTTTATCGCGTGACTACTGACAATCATTTTCCGTACAGAATTTATGGCGCACAACAAGACAACTCTACCGTGCGGATCTTTCATCGCACCGATGGCTTCGCTATTGGCGAACGTGATTGGGAGGCAACGGCCGGCGGCGAAAGCGGACACATTGCCGTTGACCCAAAAGATGAAGATGTTGTCTATGGCGGAAGTTACGATGGCTATCTCACACGCAGAAACCATCGCACGTCAGAAGAACGCAGTATCAACGTGTGGCCTGACAACCCAATGGGTCACGGTGCTGAAGGCGCCAAGTACCGCTTTCAATGGAACTTCCCCATCTTCTTTTCGCCTCACGATCCGAAAAAATTATACGCCGCTTCGCAAAACCTTCACGTGTCATTCAACGGAGGCGAAAGCTGGGAGTTGGCAAGCCCTGACCTTACACGCAACGATGCCACGAAGCTCGGGGCTTCCGGTGGGCCAATCACCAAAGACAACACGAGCGTGGAATACTATTGTACCATATTTGCCGCAGCCGAATCACCCTATGAAAAAGATTTGATCGTTACCGGCTCTGATGATGGTGTATTGAACATCACGCGCGACGGCGGAAAAAATTGGACCAAAATCACGCCTGCGGAAATGCCCGAGTGGAGCATGATCAATTCCGTGGAGTTTGATCCTTTTGTAAAAGGTGGAATTTACATCGCCGCCACGAAATACAAATCGGGCGATTACAAACCTTACCTTTTCAAATCGAAAGATTATGGTAAAACCTGGACGAAGATCACCGAAGGCATCGATCCGAATCACTTCACGCGCGTAGTGAGAATTGATCCTAAGCGAGCCGGGCTGCTTTATGCCGGAACAGAGGCAGGCATGTACATTTCGTTTGAC
>JBMOKS010000453.1:0-10882 GCA_049324355.1 Bacteroidota bacterium | reverse complement strand
CATGTCGGCACGGAGCTGAAGGGTATTGCGTTTTCCGTTTCCTACATTAATGAAGAATTCCTGAACGAAGCTGAAGTCAGCGCGATAAACCCAAGGCAGTATTGCTCCATTTCTTTCGGTGTATTCTCCTCTGTGCTCGCTCAGGTACTCATCCTGGGCAATATACGCCTGCCAGTCGGCCGACTGCTCTGCGGCAGTGTAGATTCCGGCCGGGCCAGTGCCATCAGGATCATAATCTTGGAATGTCATCTCGGTTGCATCGCGCGGAACGTAAATCAGATCATTGATCTGACCATCACCGTTCAAGTCTGTAGAATAGATATAGCTTGTTCTGCCTTGGTTGCGACCTTCCCAGAAAAGGCCTACCTGTGACGCGAAGTTCTTACCATATTCTTTGCGATAGGTCACGGACGCAATTACGCGGTGACGCTGATCGCTATTGGAATAGGCTGACATCGGGTTGTTGGGATCGTAGTAGACCTGGTTGTTGTTCCAGGAGCCCGACGCAATGGAGCCCGGGTCAATGGTGTTCTTGGCGACGCCAAAATTATAAGCGGCCAGCGCAGTAAAGCCTTTTGTGAAAGGCTTTTCAATCTTCACGGAGAGCGAGCGTGAGAATCCTCTATCCGTATTGTTCATAACAATTGCGTTTACAGCATTGGCGTTGACCTTGGGGTTAGTAGGTGTGTATCTGGGGCGAGTGTCAGCACCATCTAAAGCCGCATTGGGAGCCGCAAGGTTTGCATTAAAATAACCGATGCCATTAACGTCTTTCGAATAGATAAACTCCAACGTTCCGATTAAACCTGCAGGCAAGCGCTGATCTACAGCAAGGTTCGTTCTCCACACTTGCGGAAATTTAAAATCCGGATCGGTTGCTGCAATTTCGTAGGTAGCCGGTAGCGTTACGGTAGCTGGCACATAGGCTGCCGGATTCGGATTAAACGGACGTGTAGTCGTATTATCCACCTGATCAAACCCGGTTAACACACCATTGTTACCGATCTGGTTGGATATCCACACAAAAACCGGGCGACCGGTAAACAGTCCGGATCCACCACGAACCTGAGTTTTCTTGTCACCGAATACATCGTAATTAAATCCAACACGCGGAGAAATCAGTGCTTTGGCATCTGGCAACTTAGCGGTATTGATCTTATAAGGATTTTGCTCGGGGTCAAGGTACGTCTGACCTTCAACCTGAGAGTTCAAGAAGCCAGTGTCCTCAAATTTGGGAACATCTACACGCACACCTGCCGTAACATTCAAATTGGGTAGCGGAGAAAACTCATCCTGGATGTATGCACCCATGTAGAGCACTTTAGTAGGCTGCACCGGCTCGCTTCCGCTTACCACGGAAGGATTTACATAACGCAGCTGGAACCTTCTTAAGCTAACCGGAGAAGTTACGCGGTTAGGGTTAGCCAGGTAATCGTTGGCATCGGTGTAGAAATCCGCCAGGGTGTTATACACATAAACGCTTTGTGAACCGGGAAAGAACACGTTCACATAAGAGAATCTTTCGATGTTGAAGCCAGCCGTTAAAATATGCTTGCCCATGAACATGCTCAGGTTGTCTTGCAACTGAAAGGTTTTATAGCTCAACTGGTTTGCAGGTGTAAAAGGCTCAAAACCAAAAGTAATATAAGTACTGGCCGCCTGCTGGATCTCTACCAACGGGAAGAACTGGCCGCGCGAACCACGGTCTTCATTCTGGTAGGTATAGCCAATGATCAGGTTATTGGCAAACTTGTTTCCGAATCTGGAGTTTACTTCACCAATAATTGAGTGAATTTTCTCCAACTGCTGATAATTCGAGTTCTGATAGTTCAGCGCGTTGGTGTTGGTCCTTCTGTTACCAAATCCTAAAGACGAGCTATTGCTTGACAGAACGTCTGTCTGTGAATCGAGGAAGTTGTAACGGATGCTAGCTTTGTGATTTTGATTGATGTTATAATCAAACTTGATCAGGAATTTATCGCTCTCGGTATCGTTGTTATATCCCTGGTAGGGACCAGTAGCGTAGTTGAAGTTGGTGGCAAGGAATGTGCTCAACTGATCAAGGTCAGAAACCTGTACCCTGGTCTTGGTTCCTCCCACTGCTTCAGAGCCAGTGTTGGCGGTGTACGCCGTAGCAGGTTCTGATTTTCTTTCGATCTCCGCATTAACAAAGAAAAATAGTTTGTTCTTGATGACAGGACCGCCCAAGCGGAATCCGTATTGTTTTACATTAAAATCTGCAGTATTTACAGTAACACCATCGGCCTCGTCACCAACGAGTTTCTGGCTTCTGAAGTTATAAAATACAGAGCCGCTGAATTCGTTAGTCCCACTTCGGGTTACAGCGTTAACGCCAGCACCGATAAATCCTGCCTGACGCACGTCATAAGGAGCGATGCTCACCTGGATTTCTTCGATAGCATCCAGGCTCACGGGTGTTGACCCTGTCCTGCCGCCGGGCTGGTCGGCCAGGCCGAAGCTGTTGTTGAAAATAGAACCATCGATAGTAATGTTGTTGTAACGCGCATCCTGACCGATGAATGATCTTCCGCTGGCTTGCGGTGTCAGCCTCGTGAAGTCGTTGATAGAACGGCTGATGGTGGGCAAGGTGGTAATGGCTTCTTTACGGATGTTGGTAGCAGCACCCGTGCGATCTGTACTGAAGATATCGTTTCTGTCGGCAGAAATCGTCACTTCAGCCAGCGTCTGTGTCTCTTCCGCCAGCGCAACGTTCAGGTTGGCTGCGGTTCCGAGACTGAGGTAGATTTCGTTATACACGGCTTCTTTAAAGCCTATAAAGCTGACCTTCACGGTGTAAGGTCCGCCGACTCTCATGGCAGGAACGGTAAATCTTCCGTCAGCCAATGAAACTGTTCCGTACGTCGTTCCTGAAGGTGTATGGGTTGCAACAATGCTTGCTCCCGGAACACCTTCCCCGTTGTTGTCTTTTACGGTACCACTCAGGGTCGCTGTAGTGACACCTTGTGCCAACGCCCCGATTGCAAACGAGAACAATAAGGCAACTAGCAGTAAAATTTTCCTCATAAGTTTGAATTGTATTTGGTTTAGCTTGAATGGGTTATAAATGAGCACGGCAAAAATATTCCTTTGCCAAGATATTACCTTTACTAAGTGTTTAAATCTTTGCACATTTTGTTTACAATTAGTTAACAACGCCTCACGCACCACTCATATAAAATTAAGCTAATCGTTTGATAAAGACTGTTTTATTTTTTCTATTGACCCCCTCAAGACACTAAACTGCAATGAAAAAATCCTTCCTCACCGCGCTTTTTCTTACATACTTTCTTGTCCCCCTGTTTGCGCAGCCCGACCTCTCATATTATCTGCCGGAAGGTGTTACTTACGACACCAAAATTCCCACGCCGAAGTCTGTCATCGGCCATGAGGTTGGAGAGTTTCACATTACCCACGACAGGCTGGTCACGTACATGCAGGCGCTCGACAACGCGTCAGATCGCATTACGCTCGAAGTTACCGGACACACCTACGAATCGCGCCCGCTGTTGCTCCTGACCATTACATCTCCGAAAAACCAACAAAACATAGAACTCATTCGTTCTCAGCACGTTCAGCTGACCGACCCCGGACGGTCGGCCAGTCTCGACACCCGTTCGATGCCAGCCGTTTTTTACCTCGGTTGCAGCATCCACGGAAATGAACCTAGTGGAAGTAACGCCGGCCTGCTCATCGCCTATCACCTGGCCGCAGCACAAGGCGCGGAAATAGAAAAATTCCTCGATAACACGATCATACTTTTTGACCCGAGCTTTAACCCCGATGGTCTTCAAAGATTTTCGAGCTGGGTAAACTCGCGCAAAAGTAAAATGATCTCGGCCGACCCCAACGACATGGAGCACAACGAAGCCTGGCCGGGAGGAAGATTTAATCACTACTGGTTTGACCTCAACCGCGATTGGCTGGTGGCTCAACATCCGGAATCGCAAGCGCGTATCAAAAAGTTTCACTATTGGAAACCCAATGTGCTCACTGACCACCACGAGATGGGCACCAACGCCACCTTCTTTTTTCAACCGGGTGTTCCCTCGCGTATGCATCCTATCACGCCGCAAAAAAACCTCGAGCTAACACGCAAGATCGGCGAATTCCACGCCAAGGCTTTGGATGAGATCGGCTCGCTGTACTATACACAAGAAGGTTACGATGATTTTTATTATGGCAAAGGCTCAACTTTCCCGGACGCACAAGGTGCCATCGGAATTCTATTCGAGCAGGCAAGTTCACGCGGACACGCACAGGAAAGTGTGAATGGAGTTTTGCGATTCCCATTCACCATCCGCAACCAATTTACTACAGCACTGAGCAGCTTGAAAGCGGTGAACGCACTGCGTGAAGATCTTTTGAATTATCAGCGCCAATTCTTCAAGGATGCCGTAGCAGAAGCTGCAAAGGATCCTGTGAAGGCCATCATCTTTGGGTCGGCAAAAGACAAGACCCGCGCGTACCTGCTGGCCGACATTATTGCACGCCAGGACATTGCCCTCTACCGGCCCGCCAGTAACCAAACCCTGAACGGAAAAAATTTCGACGCTGGGTCCAGCTATGTCGTGCCTATGAACCAGGCGCAATACAAGCTGATCAAAGGTATGTTTGAAAAACGTACGCAATTCCAGGACAGCCTATTCTACGATATTTCCAGCTGGACATTATCACTGGCCTCCGGACTGGATTACGAAGAACTCAAGACTGTCCCAGCGTTGGGAGAAAAAATAACCGATCTTAAAATGCCCCTCGGGAAGCTGGATGGCAAAACAGACTATGCTTACGTATTTGAATCTTACGGTTACTTCGCGCCCCGCGCAATATACCGCTTGCAACAACATGGCATTCGTTTGAAAGTTGCCGGCGAGCCCTTTAACCACTCGAGTGGGAAAAAATTCGATCGTGGTACGATACTCGTGCCGGTTGCCGGCCAGGATAAATCACAGGATCAGATTGACTACCTTATCAACGAGATCGTTCTCAAAGATGGCATCGATGTTTACGCCTTTCAAACCGGTCTCGACTACAATGGAGCAAGTTTGGGTAGTGGCTCGTTCACCAGCTTAAGAAAACCGGAGATCGCCATGTTGGTAGATGGCGGTGTGTCGGCCACCGATGCCGGAGAAGTGTGGCACCTGCTCGACGTTCGATTCAATATTCCCATGACAATGATTCCAGTAAATGTGTTCAACGCCGCAAACATTAACCGTTACACCACACTCATTTTCCCTCCAGGCTCCTACAACACCGTTACCGAAGCCGCGAAAGAAAAGCTAAAGACCTGGATACAAAACGGCGGCGTGGTGATCGGCCTTGAAAACGCTTTGACTTGGCTGAACAATTCGGGGCTCGGGAAATTTGATATGAAAAAAGATGATGAGAAGAAAGACGGCGCAGGGAAGCCCAGACCTTATGCAGACATTGCAGAATATCAGGGAGCGCAGGAAACGAGCGGCGCTATTTTCGAAGCAACAGCCGACCTCACCAACCCATTGTTGTATGGCTACACCAGCAACAGGATACCGATCTTCAAATCCAACAATCTTTTTATGGAACGCTCGAAGAACGCTTATGGCAATCCGCTGGCCTATACGGCATCGCCGCTGATGAGCGGCTATATTTCGAAGCCCAATTATGCCAAGGTAAAAGAGGCATCGATTGTCGGCGTTTCCGTAATGGGCCGGGGTCGCGTGATCGGTTTTACAGAAAACTTAACATTCCGAGCGTTTTGGTTCGGAACCAATAAACTGCTGACGAACGCTATTTTCTATGGAGCTATCATCAACGAGGCTGCGGCAAGGTGAAAAGGATGTTGGATTTACAGGACCTCGCTCAAACTATTTCTGCAAGGAGGCAAACTCTTTCGCAAAATAGGTAAGTATCACATCGGCGCCGGCGCGTTTGATGCTGAGCAACGATTCTTTCATCACTCGTTCGCCATCGAGCCATCCTTTCTGCGCAGCGGCTTTGACCATGGAATATTCGCCGCTCACGTTGTACGCGGCGATGGGCAATGACGAGTTATCTTTTAGTAACCTGATGATGTCCAGATATGCCAATGCGGGTTTCACCATTAAAAAATCCGCGCCTTCTTCTGCGTCCAGCTGCGCTTCGATGAGCGCCTCTTGCCGATTGGCGGGATTCATCTGGTAAGTTTTTTTATCGCCAAACTTGGGTGCAGAGTCAAGGGCATCGCGAAATGGATTGTAGAAACCGCTCGCATATTTAGCCGTGTAACTCATGATCGACACTTCTGCGAAGCCGTTGTCGTCGAGCACCTTTCTCAGGTATCCCACCCGGCCGTCCATCATATCTGAAGGGCCGATGATGTCGATACCTGTTTCGGCCTGGGCCAATGCCATCTTTCCGAGAATCTGCAACGTTTCGTCGTTCAATATTTTCCCGTCTTTTACCAGTCCGTCATGGCCATCGCTGCTGTAGGGATCCATAGCAACGTCGGTCATGATGCACGCTTCAGGAAATTTCTTTTTTATATCACGCAACGCCCGCAGGTAGAAAAAATTCGGGTCATAACTTTTGGTTGCTGTTTTATCTTTGTACTGATCTTCTACAGCGGGAAAAATATCGAATGCGCGAATTCCAAGCTCCAAACATTCTTCTACTTCTTTCAGCATCAGGTCTGCCGACAACCTGAAAATGCCAGGCATGCTGGCTACCTCAACTTTTTTGCTCGAGCCATCGATCAGGAACAACGGAAAGATAAGATCATCATTTGTTACGCGGGTTTCTTCCACCATCGCGCGGATGGCTTCACTTTTTCTGTTCCTTCTGGGTCTGCGAATATTCAACATCGGCTATGTAGATAAAAATTTAAACTTTACATGACACACATGGCGGCAATCCTGTCCTGATAAAAATCGTCGAAAGAAAAGCAAAAACACGCCAATAAAAGACTTTAGTACGGTATTCGGTCGACAAAAGTAGTGCATCGCGAAGAAACAATAAAACAAGGAACAAGAAACAAGCGACAAGGACCGAGAGGACGAATAGACATGAGGTAAAAATTACCCGCAACATGGAACAGGAACGATTAACGAATTCGTATCATTGCAGGCTAAAGCAACACCATGGCCATCGGACTTCCCCCACAATACACGCAGACGTTACCCCTGGACGACCTCTCACATGACCAGTTTATCGCTATAGCACGGGATGCCGCACGCTACCTGGAATGGAATATTGGAGCAGCACCTCCATCAGGCTTTGTTGCCTATAGCAAATTCTCCATGAGTTCATGGAGTGAGACCATCACCATTCAGATCGATCAGGATAAAGCCATCATCAAAAGTCAATGTAACGCATCGCAACTGATTGATTGGGGTAAGAACAAAAGAAATGTGGAAGATTTTATAACAACGTTTTATACGGAACGCGCCAGGCTTTCTCCCGAGGCCCTGGCTTTGAAAACTGTTGTCATACACCCCGACCTCTCCAACCCGGCAAATTCCGGCAATGCACAATCTGCACCCCTGCCTCAAACGAATATCAATGGAGTGTTGTCCATCTTCAAACCCACCCCTGGTTACTTTGTTACGCCGATCATTCTCATTATCAACATCGTAATATTCCTGCTGATGGTATTTTCGGGCGCCGATGTTTTCGTGCCTGAAAATGAAAGTTTACTGAGCTGGGGGGCGAATTTCAGACCGCTGACTTTAATGGGAGAATGGTGGCGATTAATAACCTGTTGTTTCATTCACATCGGTGTGTTTCATCTGTTGATGAATTTATACGCTCTTCTCTACATCGGATTGTTACTTGAACCTTATTTAGGATCCTCAAGATTTATCGTGGCCTATATCGTGTGTGGCCTCTGCGCCAGCGTAACCAGTTTGTGGTGGCACGACCTCACGATCAGCGCTGGCGCCTCCGGAGCGATCTTCGGATTATACGGCGTATTTCTGGCTATGCTAACGACCAACCTTATTGAAAAATCTGCGCGACAGGCATTCCTTACCAGTATCATCGTTTTTGTTGGTTATAACCTCGTTAGCGGATTGCGGGGTGGCATTGACAATGCCGCGCACATCGGAGGGCTCGTGGCCGGGCTGATCACGGGGTATGCCCTTTATCCCAGCTTAAAAAATATCGAAGCGATCAACACCGGCAGGGTAGCAATGGCTGCAATGGTTGTATTTTCCGTAGCGTTTTCGTTCATGGCTTTTAAAATGATTCCTGACGATACCGTGCAATACCAAAAGTCAATGGAAAAATTTTCAGACCTCGAGAACAAAGCGCTTGAGTTCTTTCGCATATACGAAACAGCCACACAAGAAGAATTACTCGCCGAGATCCAGGAAAAAGGGCTGGTTTATTGGAATGAGAATTTAAGACTGCTCGATGAGATCGATCGGCTTGACCTTCCCGAAGTAATCCGCGAAAAAAACAAGAAGCTCAGAGATTATTGCAACCTACGCATCCAAAGCTATAACCTCATGTATAAAGCCATCAGCGAAAATACTACTTCTTACGAAGAGCAGTTGGTTGAATACAACACAAAAATTCAGGGGATTATCGATGAACTATCGCAGAAGTAGCTACATGAAAAATCCGATTGATTTCAGAATCCTTACTGCCATTATCGCCGCGCTGTCGATGTTGTCGGAGTGCTCGCCACGTGAAAAATCGGTAGCAAACATCAGCGAATCATGGGACCAATATTTCACACGGCAGTTCCCTTCCGGAGAACCCGGGGGCGCTGTGCTGGTTTTGAAAGACGATAGCGTATTGTTTTCCAAGGGCTATGGTCTTGCCGATATCCACACCCGTGAACGGATCTCTTCCAAAACACTTTTCAACTTAGGCTCGATCTCCAAAACTTTTGTTGCGCATGCCATTCTGCAACTACAGGAGCAGGGAAAACTCTCGCTCGAAGACAGCCTCGCAAAGTTTTTTCCGGGATTCAAAAATAAATCCATCGCACGGCAAATAAAGATCAAACACCTGCTTACGCACACCTCTGGTTTGCCCGACAACCGGCAAGTGAGCAATGACACGGCATTCTATCTTACTGCAAAAGATGCCGAAAACTGGTACCCTGTAACTCAGGCTGACGCGCTTGAGTTCGAGCCAGGCTCTCAGTTTAGATATTCCAATCCCGCATACAATGGATTGGCACTCATCGTTGAGCAAGTCGTCAAAATGCCCTGGCAGCAATATGTTGAAGAAAATATGTTGAAGCCGGCCGGTATGACGACCAGCACCATCACTAACGGCCCGCATCCGCAACAAGGTGTTGCCCATGCGTACGTGAACAATCATGGCAAGTGGACAGAAGACGATTATGGCGAGGAGCCAACCTTCGCCGCTGCCGGAAATGGCGGCGTGTGGAGTTCTGTTGAAGAACTCGGCCGATATCATCAAGCGCTCGTCAACCATAAATTGCTTAAGCCCGAAACCTTTGCCGACGCCATTGAAATAAAAACTTTTGACAACTGGATAGGCACCTTCACAGCAAATGTGGCATGGTCATGGCACAAGCCGACGAAAAAAAATGCCAACGGCACAATCCAACCCTTTATCGGATGGTCATGGTTTATCGGTGAAACTCCGAACGGACTGAAAACCGTAGGTCACACCGGAAGCCAGGGAGGTTTTCTCTGCAACTATGTGAGCATTCCCGAAAAGAAGATCCTGGTCGTTATCCTATGCAACACACCGCGCGACATCAACGCACAAACCGAATTTGTCTTGAGCGCAATAGAACAAGGCCGGTGACGTATTAAAATATTTGAATCAAGAAACGCCTGTACGCCATTCATACCAGAATAACCGCAATAAGTATTTTTTTCTCTTGTTTAAACTGCCCGTACCCGCTTACTATGCATCGATGATGTCTAAACTTGCCATAACGCTGACCGCTGCTTTCCTGACTGTTTTCATTCAGGTAAATGGTCAGCAGAACATAAACCTTCCGCAGGCGATCGACCTGGTTGAGCAAAAACAGAAAGTTAAATTCTTTTATCGCCATGAATGGATCCAGCACATTACTGTTGACCGCACACTGACGGACCGGCCGCTGGTAGATTTCCTGAAAGAATCGCTCCAAGGAACGGGTCTGCACTATATCCTTCACCAGAAACAATACGTTATTCTCCTGAAGGATTTTAAAGACACGGTCGATATAAAAACGGCCCTCGCGCTTGATGAAAAAAATTTCATTCCCGATGGTCGGCTATACACCATCAGGGGGAATATCAAAGACGCCAACACGGGCGAAAGTATCACAGGCGCTTCTGTTTTTATTGAAGAGAAAAAGATCGGCACGTCTACGAACACATCCGGTTTTTACTCCATCACACTACCCTCGGGGGTATACACGTTAAAAGCCAGCGCCATCGGTCGGGTGGCCGATCAACAAAAAATAATTCTGCGCAGCGACATGCAACTCCATTTTAACCTTTTCGATCAGGTCACTCAACTGCGTGACGTTGAAATCACTGCCGAGGCTGCCGATGAAAATATTTCTTCCATTGAAATGAGTCTTGTCAAACTGGATGCAAAGAACATCAAATCGATGCCGTCATTCCTGGGCGAACCCGATATCGTAAAAAGTGTTACGCTGCTGCCAGGTGTAAAAACCGTGGGCGAAGGTGCCGGTGGTTTCAATGTGCGCGGTGGTAACGTGGATCAAAATCTGGTGCTGTTAGACGATGTGCCGATCTTCAACACATCTCACTTGTTTGGTTTCTTCTCGGCCTTCAACACTGAGGCCGTAAAAGATATCAGTCTTTTTAAAGGAGGTATTCCTGCCCAGTACGGCGGCAGGATCTCGTCGGTATTGGATGTCAGACTGAAAGATGGCAACGCAAAAAATTTCGAAGTGCGTGGAAGCGCC
>JBMOKS010000452.1:0-10886 GCA_049324355.1 Bacteroidota bacterium | reverse complement strand
TTGACTTCTCAATATTCTCAATGGGCTTTCCGATGCGTTGAACACCTTTGCCGATAATGCTGGCAATGGGCGTATCATTCTGGCTGCAGACTAACTTGGCTCCGCTAATGTCGCCACGCACCACAAGGTCTTTGACGCTGGTCATTAGGGTCTCGGGCACCTTGCCTGCCTTGTTAATGAACAATAGCCGCTCCACGAAAACGTAGAGGGCAATTACCCACATTAACGCAAGCGGGATCATGATGACGCCCCCTTTTAAGGCCAGATCCCAGATTGAAATAGATTGATCTGCGGTTTGAATAGCAGTCGTAGTGTCTGTAACAATTTGTAGCAGGATCATTTAAAAAGTTTAAAAAATTAGTTCAGCAGAAAAAAATCGAGGATCAATACCGGACCACCCATACCGCACCGCCATAGTCGGATTTCAATCCATCGGCAGTAGTTTGAGTCGATGCGTAAGTATCTCCATCGGCCACAGCCAGGCGATAAAATTTAACTTTACCATGCGGCGGAATGATCTTGGTGCTAACGCCTTGAGGGCTGAGTTTTTTAGCATAATCCATGATCAGATCGCCGTCTATTGAACTGGCTACGATCACATAATAACGACCCGTTCTTTCACTTAGTGTTTCAATGGCTCCGGTTTTCGGTGTCTGCGCGGCGGCCAGCGAATCTGCCCGGCGTTGCTCGTCGGCTAGTCTCTTTTCTTCGGCCAGGCGTGCCTCTTCCCTTTTTCGGTCCTCTTCCTTGGCGATCTGTTCCTGTCTTGCTTTCTCTTCCGCCAGTTGCTTGGGCCTGTAGATACCGAAATACCAATAGGCGGCCCCACCCACGACAATCAACAACAGTAAAATGCCCAACACCTTAGGCCATACCGAAGGCTGGTCATCATCGTCTTCTTCGTAAACAGGTTCTGCGGTGTTTGCATCCTCGTGCTCATGCTCATACTCAGGCTGGCTCTCGGAAGTATGCTCGACTGTCTCTTCATATGAAGAGGATTGAGACTGATCGGCTACGGGTTCGGATTGTTCCTGAGGTTCTTCTTCCTTCTTGTCACGGTTGATCGGCTCATACTCTATTTCAGGGAGACCAAAGGTGTCGTCAGTATTTTCAATATTCTCCTGAGACTGTTCTTCGTTTTGCTTTTTTCTCCTGGCCATGTTGGTTGTTTTAACACGTTGGTAACATACAAAAATAATGTAATTTTTGGGGCATCCAAACATTTACACTACTCAGAAGCTCCAGGTGATGCCGCCGAGCACCTGAAAACCTCTCACCGGATAGTTCAAAAAAACAGGATACTTGTTTGATGTTACATTGTTGAATTGAAGAAAGAAAGAGAAACTGTCCGAGAACAAATACTCCGCGCGCGCATTGAGGTCGAACGCCGGATCGAGCTCCACGGTCTGTCCACTCATGGGTTCAGGCGCCTTCATACCGCCTTGCGCAATCACATTAAAGTTCAATAATATCTTCTGCACAACGTTGAACGACACGTCGCCCGTAACCTTGTAGGTAGGTCTGTGCCATGCGTCAGCGATCTCATCGGTGCTGTAACTGTATAGATCGCCGCGAACCAGGAATCTCGCGCGTTCGGTCTGCGCAAAACCGACTGAGGCAAAAAAATTGGTTCGCTTGGTTGCCCCTTTGTCGTAAACAGCGGTGAACTTAGCCTGGTCGGCCGGTGTGTTCACGAAGAAGTACAAGTTCTTCAGGCTGGCAAATGAGAATCCACCGTTCACCGACACTTTGTTGCCGATCTTCGTGCTCAACGCTGCCTGCAGTTCTAAAAGTTTGTTGGTATGGAAGACGGGAACGTTGGGCGCAATCCAAATATTCTCGTACGATAAAGACTGCAGCGATACCTTTTCAATTCCGCCCGTGAGGGAAGCTGTAAGCTTCACTGAAGGCGACAGCGGGTAAGAGGCGTGGAGGTCGGGGTAAGCGTGCACATCCTTATTGTCGATACTATCGTTCTCGAAGGCAGCCACAATACCGGCACTGAGCTTCAGATCTTCCACCGGATAGAATTCGTATTTCGGATTAATCACAAACAAACTCCTCGGCTTGGCTTCGACCAGAGCGTCTTTACGACTGATGATATAATATCCGGCTTTAAGGCCGATACCCTTGTCATCGTTGATGGTGTACGAAGCATTAAAGTCAAGGTCCACTTCGGTTTCGCGAGCATCGAACTTGTCGGACAAGTAGCTAAAACCAGCACCTAGTTTATAGGCGAAATCACTATTCTTGGCATTGGACAGTTCGCCCGCCAGCCTGAAAATATTATAAGATTGTTTGATGTCTTTGGCTTCAATGTCCAAGCCGGGCGTATAGCCATAAAAGTGGGTGGACCGGTTTTCAAATCCGGCATTGCCCGATAAGGATATTTGTTCGCTGAATGATTTTCCATACACGGAAATACCAGACGATCCGCCGCCCGAGTTCCTGCCGTCTACCGGGCCCTTGTCTGAGCTTTTCAAAAACACATGCGCGCCCACCAGCTTATTACGATCCTTGCGCGAGTTGATGAATCCTTCTAGATAGGGCGAGGCATAGTTGCCATAACCTGCGCTTACATAACCACCGTAGATTTGTGTGGGGTCTTCCTGCTTCAGTTTCAACGGACGGATCGAAGGGTTGATCTGCGGTGTCTGAAAATTGAAAGGCCTAAAATCGTACTGGATGGGAGACTTTATGGACTCGGCCGGGCGAGGCGGGATCTTCTCGAAATTTCGATTTGCTTTGGGCAAGTTGATCTGCCGCTCCTTCACGATCTCAATCTCAACATCTTCAAGCTCACCTTCGGCCTCCCACTCCTGCCCTTGTGCATACAACGATCCGCTAATAATAAGCAGCGTGCCGGTCAAGGCCATGAAGCATACGGCTTTCCTGATGCTCATTATTTTTTCAAAAAATAATCTTGTCATCGCAAAAAAAAATTTCAAAACGATTTTTAATTATCCAGTGTATCCGCTTCTATTTTCTTCTGTTTCTCCTGCTCTATTTTCTCCAACTGCGTCAGCTTGTTCTTAGCTTCATTTTTTACTTGCTGGAGCGGGAAATTGTCAATCAACGACTGTAGCGTCGCCTTGGCCTGGAAGAAATCTTCCATGGCCATAAAATTGTCAGCCAGCAAGAGGTATGACTTGCCCACCCAATCTTCGTATGCTGCAAAATCGTTGTTGAGGTTTACCAGTGTCTCGTAGGCTTGTTTGTATTCCTTCTTGAGGTAAAATATCTGGGCCAGCATGTATTTAGCCTCAGCGCCATATTCGTCCTGTGCTGCATTCAGCGTGTTTAGGAATTCGTCTTTGGCAGTTTCGTAGTCACCACGGGCAAAAGCGCTTTTGCCTAAGTAAAGCGATGCCTTGTTTTGCGCACTTGCGTTTACCGCGCCATGTTCGAGAATCGTTTTGGCGAAGGCGTCGGCAGAATCGTATTGCGCTAATAAATAGAATGACTCCATCAGCCCCGACCATGCGATGTATTGTTCTTTTTTGTTCGACGCCAATCGTTCAAGGCGGTGGAAAGACGTAACCGCATTCTCATACTTTCCCTGCCGGAACTGGATCTCGGCCACCCTGCCCGCTACCTTACTGCCCATGCTAAAATTCATATCCTCGCTTAACCCGACATAGATCGGCAGCGCCTTGTCAAACTCTTTTAGTCTGAATTGGGACTCCGCGATATAATATCGTGCCTCCTGCAATTTGGGGCTTTGAGGGTAAGTCGTGACAAAGGTGTTGAGGCTGGCTGCAGCCTTGGCGTATTGCTGATCAAAGTACAGGCTCTTGGCGGTTTCGAATTCAATAGTTTCGAGGTTCTTGTTATCCGGGTTGGCTTTTTTGAAATGTGCCAGATGGCCTTCAAATTCGGCTGATCTCCCGGCCACGGTCAACGCCTCTTGTAGTGGTAATAAAACTTCCTGCGCCACCGGGTGATTCGGGAATTGATTGACTACCGCCGTGTAGTCATTGACGGTCTTGTCATATTGTTTCAGATTGAAATACGACGCCGCTCGTCTCATATAGGCATAAGGCAGAAAGCGTGAGCTTTGTCCTTCGCGTATCAGCTGACTCAATCCGTCGATCGAAGCCTGATAGTTGCCTTGTTCGATATCGAACTGGGCGCGCTGGAACATCGCCTCGTCGCGATATTGTGATTTGGGATAACTCTGTATTAAAGACGTGAGTTGATTTCTCGATTCTCCATAGCGACGTTGAATTCCACTGATCACACCGGATTGTAACAGCACATAATCATTGTCGGGTGAACCGATGGCCCGCGCCTTGTTATAGGTATTCAGAGCGTCTTCGTATTGTTTGCTCACATAATAGCAATCGGCCAAGCGTATTAATCCATCGGTATAGTTTGCGAAGGTTTTATTGCCTTTGTTAACGAACTCTTTGAAGTTTATCATGGCTTTATCATAAGCCTGAAGGTTGTAATGGGCGTATCCCAGGCCATAACGGGTCTTCATCCACAGCTCGGGCTCTACTTTGGGTCCGAGTTCCAAAACCTTTTGATAATGTTTGATGGCCTCATCGAATTTCTTGCCGGTAGAAAAGGCCTCACCGCACCAGTAGCTGGCCAGTGCAACGTAGTTTGCCTCTACCGGATACTCCAATGACTTGTCAAAATTCTCTACGGCTTCCGCATATTCCTCTTTATTGAACATCTCCGAACCCTTGAGGAAGGTGGCCTTCTGATAAGCCTGGTCGATATAGGTGCTGCGTTTAGGCAAGGCTTCGATGTATTCAATGGCTTTGTGATAATTATTGCCATTGATGTAGGCCTGCGCCAGAAGCTCCCTCACTTCGATGGCGTGAGAACTAGATGGAAAGGTGGCCAAGAACTGCTCAAATTCATCGATAGCCTGCTCTGTGCGGCCAGCGTCATAAGAGATCTTGCCGAGCTGAAAAGTCGATTCTTCTGCCAGTTTTTTGTCTTTCGGGTTCTTGCGGGCGTAATTGAACGCATTTAACGCCAGTGGCTTTTCTCCCTGTTTCAGATAAAGTATCCCCAGGTAGTAAGATGAATAATAGCTAATGGAATCTTTACTCGCGGCCGATTCGCTCAGGTAGTCAACTGCCTTGGCTGTCTGATTAAGGGCGTAGTTGGAGTAGCCGGCGCGAAACAAAAGGGCGCTTTCCGCTTTGGCCGGATTATCGGCCAGAAACTTTTCATAGGCATCGGCCGCACTCTTGAAGTCGCCCTTGTAATAATGTGCTTCGGCCACCAGCATGGATATCTCCGCAGCATTTGCCAGGTTGGTCTTGCCCTTCAATGTTGCTGCATACTGGATAATCTCGTCGTATCTTTTCTGTTTGTAATAAACGTTGGCGATCAAGTATGGTACCACTGACGCGTATGATGGGCTGGCCTCCGTCTTTTTCAAATCGGCCAGTGCCTCTGTATATTGGCCTTTTGAATATTCGATAAAGCCCGCATAGTAACTCGCTGCCGGAGCGAATGAACCGCTTTGGTTCTTTACAAAGTTGAATTGCTCTAACGCCTCGTCAAGTTTTTTGGCGTTGAAGAAACTGTAGCCCCATTTAAAGTGGGCTTCATTCTGCTGGTCGAGGGTAAGCCCGGGAAAATCTACCTTTTTAAAATAATGCGATGCCTTGGTGTAGTTCTTCTCACCATAGAAAAAATTAGCGAGATCATAGTATGCCGTTGCCGACCGGGCGCTTGACGGGTTGTTAGTCACAAAATCATCGATCAGTTTTTCACCATCGCTGTGACTTAAGCTGAGGGCGCTAAAAGCAATGTAGTATTCGGCGTCTCCCCTTCGGGGGTCGGTTGGCGACGCCGCCGACAAAAAATCAGTGAATACTTTACGGGCCGCTCCGTAGTTGGCATGTGCCACAAGTTCGGAACCTTTCTGGTATAACCGCTCAGCTTTCATCTGCGACAGCTGCTCTTGTGCCAAGAGCGGAATACTTGCGAACAAAAACAATAAAAGGGTGATTAACTTCACGAACAGATAAGTTTTTTGATTAAAACAGTGCTGCAAAAAGTTTATTGCAAATGAAAGACCAAAAAAATCAGTTAAAAAAATGGACCAATGCCTCAAATGCATGGACTCAAAGTTATAAAATTCCTGTGAATATTAACTAAGGTTTCCGATAGATGGTTTCAAAGTCAAGGTGTAATCCACCAAAAAACATTCCCACGAGAAATAAGAATGACGATGTAGTTCATCAATGCATGATGCGGTAAACAAGTTCACGGAAGATCTGACCTTCGGTGTCGGAGCCAGAGTTTACACCTTTCAATTTCAGGTCGGCATCTTTGATGTGTGATATGGTCTGCACGATCTTCTCGGCCGGGAACTGACGTAAAGCCAAGCTATAATCTTTAGCAGCATATGGACTGATTTTTAGCGCACTAACTAGTCCTTTATCACTTTTATCGGAAGCCTGCGAGGCTGCAAGCAACTTGCTAAAGAAAGAGTACAGATAGGCAACAACCGGTATCATCGGATTCTTCTTGGTGTTGCTTTCGAAGTAGTTTACGATCTTATTGGCCAGCAAGGTATCGCGTTGCAAGATGGCTTTTTGCAGCTCGAAGATATTGTACTCCTTGCTCACCCCTACCTGGTTCATAATCTGCTCTACCGAGAGGGTCTGACCGGGCGTCAGGGCAATAGCCAGTTTGTCAAGCTCATTGGCCAGGCGATGCAGGTCGTTGCCAACATACTCGCATAGAGCGGCCACGGCGCGATCATCAATACTGATCTTCTTATCGCGGGCGTACTCCATCACGAATTCAGGAAGCTGATTGTCGTACAGCTTTTTAGTGTTCAGTGAAACAGACAATTGATCGATCTTCTTTCCTAACTCTTTGCGCTTGTCAAGGTTCTTGTGCTTATGACAGAACACCAAGACGGTGCTGGGCACAGGCTTGGCCAGGTAATCCAACAAAAGTCTGGCGCCGGTGTCTTTGCCGAGATCCTGTATGTCTTGCGCTTCCTTCACGATAACCACTTGGCGCTGCGCCATCATGGGGAACCGTCGGGCATGAGTCAGTATAGTTGCCATTGCGGCATCTTTTCCATATACAACAACTTGGTTGAATCCTTTTTCCGCTTCGGTTAGGGCATTGGCTTCAACATAGTCGGCAATGAGATCAATATAAAAGGTTCCCTCACCCTGAAGAAAATAAACCGGAGCGTATTTGCCTGCCTTTAGTTCTGTTAGAATTTTCTTGACACCAGCATCCATATCAACTTACCTGTTTTTTAGTACTCAATCCGACGGCGGTGTATATTCCGACCAATGCGCCTGCAAAATGTGACTCCCACGAAACCCTGGGATCTGTTGGCAGTACCCCGTAGACCACACCACCATACATAATAACAACAACAATCGATATAACCATCGACGAAAAGTCACGCCTGAAAATACCAAAGAAAATCAGGAAGAACGCCATTCCATAAACCAGGCCACTGGCCCCGATATGGCTTGTGTCACTCCGACCAAACAGCCAGACCATAATGTTGGTCCAAAAATACGCCCGGAAGAACACCGTACCTGCAATCCGCTCGTAAAAGAAAAACAAAACCGTACCGAGAAACAGCAGAGGAATGGTGTTGGACACCAGGTGATTTAAATTGCCATGAAGCATGGGTGCGGTGAAAATGCCGATGAGACCGATCGGTTCCCATGGAACGATACCGAAATAGCTTAGGGGCCAGCCATAAAAGTATTCCACATAAAAGGCAGCCCACATTAAAAACACGAGACGAAAAGGAACCACCGAACTGCCAAACCACGTAGACTGCGCCATGAACTTAATTGCTAATTAGCGCTGCAAATAAGCGAATAAGAGGGCAAAAAAAGGCTAACGATACGTTTAATTTTTCAATGGGTCGCTGATCATCGGCAACTCCAGGTATTTAGCTTCCTGAGAGCCAACTGAGCGTATGCCCAACAACCCGCCCGACGAAGAAGCAATACGGGTGGCAACTTCTTTCATTGCATCATAAATCGCCTTGGCGAAATTACGATCGAGCTTGGACCATACGTTGTTCACTTCCGAAAGCTCATGAATGACGAGCGGATTCCTTTGCGTGGATTCGTAGGGATAGCCCTGAATAGTAATCTTAACTTTATCCTCGAAATCGAGGGCTACTTCCCTGAAGTACGTTTCAAGTTTTGATTTCTTGTTTTTTTGAACAAAGGCAATAGCCTCCCGGATCTCTTTCTTATCAATGTTACCGTCTGCGCCTGCTATCAGGATACAAACCAGTATCGGAAGCTTGAGCATCAACTCAATTTCCTGCTCGTTGAGTTTGTGAAATTCATTGATCATGGCAGCAGGTAAGATAAGGTTCAATAAATTTGATCAATTAAAGGGTATTTTTAAACATTTCTTTCAACTAAATTCAATTGTATATTTACTATTCAACTGTTGAACCATGTACGAAAAAGACCCCGTTAAAATTTTTGTTGTGGAGGATGACCCGGCATATACCAAATTCCTCAAGTATGTGCTGGATCTCAATCCGGACTATGAAGTTGACTTCTATACGACTGGGAAAGACTGCCTGAACAATCTTCACAAAAATCCCATAGTCATTACGCTGGATTATTCACTTCCGGATATGGCAGGTGAAAAAGTGCTCAGCCAGATTAAAAGTCACGACCCTAACATTAACGTCATCATCGTATCAGCTCAGGAGAAGATCGGCACGGCCGTAGAACTGCTAAAACTTGGAGCTTATGACTACATCTCTAAAGACCATGAGACCAAGGAGCGGCTGATCAACTCTATCAATAACGCCAGAAACAAAACCTCCCTCATCAAAGAAATCGATTATCTGAAGAAGGAGATCTCCGAAAAGTATGAGTTTGAAAAAAGCATTGTCGGCACAAGCTCAGCCATCAAACGTATATTCTCATTACTTGAAAAGGCGTGCAGTACTAACATATCGGTCTCGATTTCAGGTGAAACAGGTACCGGTAAAGAGCTGGTAGCCAAGGCAATACACTATAATTCAAAACGAAAAAATAAACCCTTTGTGGCGGTTAACATAGCCGCCATCCCCCGCGATTTGATCGAGAGCGAACTGTTTGGTCACGAAAAAGGCGCGTTTACAGGTGCTATCACCCGGCGCATCGGAAAATTTGAAGAGGCTGAAGGCGGCACCATTTTCCTGGACGAGATCGGTGAAATGGATCCCAACCTGCAGGCTAAGCTACTCCGGGTTTTGCAGGAACGGGAAGTTACCCGCATCGGCGCCAACCAGGTTGTAAAACTAGACGTGCGGATCATCGCCGCTACACACAAGGACCTCGCTGAAGAAGTTAAAGGCGCCCGGTTCCGCGAAGATCTTTACTATCGTTTATTGGGCCTGCCCATACACCTCCCCCCGTTGCGTGAAAGGGGTAATGACGTGATATTGATTGCAAAATTCTTCCTTGATCAGTTCGCCAAGGAAAATCAAATGGCGAAATTCAAGATCAGCCAGGAAGCGCAGGAAAAACTGCTGCAATATCCCTTTCCAGGCAATATCCGCGAACTCAAATCGGTGATTGAATTGGCTGCAGTCATGGCCACTGACCAGGAAATAAAACCCCAAGATATCAGCTTCAATAGCACTACACGTCTCGAATCCTTTTTATACCAAGAGATGAGTATGCAAGAATATATGTACCGGATCATCCGGCATTTCCTGAACAAATATGATAACAATGTGCTGGAGGTAGCACAAAAGCTAGAAATCGGAAAATCGTCGCTCTACCGATATCTGAAGGAAATGGAAGCAGCGGGAATCTAGTTTTATGAATTTAGACCAATATGTCCGTAAAGGGTCCTTTTACGAGGCTGTTGTTGAAGATGGCTCGGACATCATTTTTGTTGTCGACTATTCAGGCAATATTTGCTACCACAACAAGTCGGTACATGAAACCTTAGGATACCGCTCAAAAAGTCTGATCGGAAAAAACTTCTTTGAATTCATATTGCCTTCCGGCGTAGAGGAACTCAAAGAAAAATTCAAACAAAGCCAAAAGAGAGCGTATACGGAGAAGGTTGAATTTCAATTCCTGTGCGCGGATAAGACCTACCGTTTTCTGGAATTCAACGCCATTAACCTGAAACACAAGGAAGGTCTCAATGGTTTCATTCTCGACTGCCGCGATATTATGCAGCGGAAACGCGATGCCGAAGAACTCGTTCGCCTGCAAAAGGCAAAAGAACAATTTCTGGCCAACATCAGCCACGAAATACGAACGCCGATCAACGGCATCGCCGGTATGGCCGGATTGCTCAGCCAAAATCCCAGCCCTGAAGAACGCGAAACTTATCTGAATGCCATCAAACACTCCGCCGAGAACCTCAAGGTAATCATCAACGACATCCTCGACCTCGCGGCGATTGAGTCGGGAAAACTAAAATTCGAAAAGATCGCCTTCAACCTGAAAGATCTCCTCCCGTCCCTGATCAGTACGTTCACTTACCAGGCCAAAGAAAAAAAACTGACGCTGGATTATAACATAGATTCAAAGCTCAACAAGATCCTGCTGGGTGACCCGGTGAGGTTAAACCAGATCCTGATCAATCTTATCAGTAACGCCGTCAAATTTACGCATACCGGATCCATCAACGTGGTTTGTTCGGTCGAACGCGAACAGAAAGACGTATGCTGGGTTCGGATCGAAGTGGTCGATACCGGCGTGGGCATCCCGGCGGAAAAGCTCAATACGATCTTCGAAAGCTTCAGCCAAGCCGATGCGAGTGTAACCCGAAAGTATGGCGGCAGTGGATTGGGTTTGACCATCGTAAAACAGCTGGTAGAACTGCAGCGTGGAAAGATTACCGTCCGCAGTGAAGAACAGGAAGGCTCTACGTTTATCGTGTTGATCCCCTACACC
>JBMOKS010000451.1:0-10897 GCA_049324355.1 Bacteroidota bacterium | reverse complement strand
TACAATAAAAAGGGATTGAGCGCGAGTTCAATCCCTTTTTTTATGGCTCAAACGTTACCGGGAATCGACGCCGAAACTGGGTGCTGGACTTTTGATAAAAAGTGAAATTGATAACCTATTTTTGCATTTGATATGAAGAAAGCTTACCTCCTTTTAGAAGACGGCCTCCTGGTGGAAGGCACGTCCATTGGCAAAATCGGCACTTCCGGCGGTGAAATATGTTTTAATACTGGCATGACAGGTTATCAGGAAATCTATACCGACCCCTCTTACTACGGCCAGATCATTGTGAATACAACAGCCCATATCGGTAATTACGGAGCGCTTGACCAGGAGCAGGAGTCAGGCAATACAAAGATCGCCGGCATCGTGGTCAATGACTTTGCAACCGAATACAGTAGAAAAGAAGCGAAAGAAAGCCTTCAGCAATATCTCGAGAGAAACAATGTGGTGGGTATCGCTGATGTCGATACACGAATGCTGGTCCGCTACATCCGCAGCCGGGGCGCCATGAACGCCCTTATCTCATCTGAACTCACACCTGATCAGATGAAGGATGAGTTGAAGAAAGTGCCTTCTATGGATGGCCTAGAACTGTCGTCGATCGTCAGCACCAAGAGATCTTACTTTATCGGCGATCCGAACGCACCGCTCAAAGTGGCGGCACTCGACCTCGGCATCAAAAACAATATTCTTAGAAATCTCGCCGCACGTGGATGTTACATTCAGGTGTTTCCGGCAAAGACCGCATTCAAAGAAATATCAGCCTGGAATCCCGACGGTTATTTTATATCCAATGGCCCTGGTGATCCATCCGCAATGGACTATGCTATCACCACCGTGAAAGAATTTGTGGCATCCGATAGGCCTGTATTTGGAATCTGTCTCGGTCATCAGTTGCTTGCCCTAGCCAACGGCGTTTCGACTTACAAGATGCATCACGGCCACCGTGGCTTGAATCACCCCGTGAAGAATTTAATTACCGGTAAAGGCGAGATGACTTCTCAGAATCATGGATTTGCTGTGAGCGAAAAAGATATCGAAAAGAATCCGAACGTAGAGATCACGCATATCCACCTCAACGACAATACTATCATGGGTATACGACTGAAAAACAAAAATGCATTTTCAGTGCAATACCACCCCGAAGCATCACCAGGTCCTCACGACTCTAATTATCTCTTTAATCAGTTTGTAGACATGATGAAGGCTGAAGTAGCACACCCCTCTTCTAAAATGGTGGTTTAAGAAATAAATATTAAGAAATCCTTTATACCAACACGTAATTATTTCATCCAATCCCTTTAAATTAAAAATGCTATGAGTTTAATTGAAAGCATCCACGCCCGACAAATATTAGACAGCCGTGGTAATCCTACGGTAGAAGTTGATGTGTTCACCGAAAGCGGCGCCTTCGGACGCGCAGCCGTTCCCTCTGGGGCTTCAACCGGAACACACGAAGCGGTCGAACTTCGTGATGGCGACAAAAATAAATTCTTGGGCAAGGGTGTATTGAAAGCAGTTGAAAACGTAAACACCAGGATCGCCGAAGAGATTGTAGGTTTCTCGGTGTTTGAGCAAAACCTGATCGATAAGATCATGCTGGAGTTGGATGGAACTCCTAACAAAGGTACTTTAGGTGCCAATGCTATTTTAGGAACATCGATGGCAATTGCCAAGGCAGCCGCTATGGAAGCCGGGTTGCCATTGTATCGGTATATCGGTGGTGTAAATGCCAACACACTTCCGGTGCCAATGATGAATATCCTTAACGGCGGAAGCCACGCCGATAATAAAATCGATTTTCAGGAGTTCATGGTTATGCCGGTAAAGGCCGACACCTTTTCGGAATCGCTGCGCATGGGGACCGAAATATTCCACAACCTGAAAAAAGTATTGCATGATAAAGGCCTCTCTACAAACGTAGGTGACGAAGGTGGTTTCGCACCTAACATTGCTTCAAACGAAGAGGCTATTGAAGTAGTGTTGTTGGCAATAGAAAAAGCAGGCTTCAAGGCCGGAGATGATGTATTTATTGCCATGGACGCAGCATCGTCTGAATTCTATGATGCTGCCAGCAATTCTTATATCTTCAAAAAATCGTCTGGGAAGAAGATCAGCTCGGATGAAATGGTAGACTACTGGGCCAGCTGGGCCAGCAAGTACCCGATTATTTCTATCGAAGACGGAATGGCAGAAGATGACTGGAATGGCTGGAAAAAACTTACCGATAAGATCGGTAAAAAAGTACAACTCGTAGGCGATGACCTTTTTGTAACTAACGTAACTAGACTGCAGGAAGGTATCGAAAAAGGCGTGGGCAACTCGATCTTGATTAAAGTGAACCAGATCGGTTCACTTACTGAAACTATCAACGCCGTAAATCTGGCGAAACGCAATGCCTACAAGAGCGTAATGTCACACCGCTCAGGTGAAACCGAAGATAGCACCATTGCAGACTTGGCCGTAGCTTTGAATACCGGTCAGATCAAAACTGGCTCGGCATCGCGCTCAGATCGGATGGCCAAATACAACCAGTTGATTAGAATAGAAGAAGAATTAGGCGAAGTGGCCTATTTCCCTGGAAGAAAGTTCTAGATACCTGAAATGCCGGATATTATCCGGCATTTTTTTTCTCCCTCCGTCCGACGATAGTTGCGATCTGGTTTTTAAAGCTATCGGAGAAAAATTAACTTAGAGAACCGGAGTTTTTTCTACTGATATGAACAAGTTCGAGGTATTTCAGAGGGACGTCCAAAGACATCACAAATCTATGCTGAAGTTGCTTCAAATAACAGCGGAAGAAGCAGCACGCTCCGGTAATTCAAGGTTGATTAAAATTCTGAAGGCTGAAAAAAACAGGATCAGCAAAACACTTCAGTCGTTGGAAGAAAAAGCAAAAACTATTTATCCGTCGTTTCAAAAGGAAGTAAAAAAACGAACCTCCAGACTCGAAAAAAAAGTAAAAGCCCTGAGCAAGGCCAAAGAAACCCTGTCGTCCGACAACTTGTTGCTCGAATACAAGAAAAAAGATTTACTGTGGCTAACACAAAAACTCGAAGAAGCGAATGAGGCGATCCTTCGAAAAAACGAAGAACTTCTGCAGCAGCAGTGGATGATCTCAGAACAGGCCTCTAAGCTCAATACCATACATCAGCAAATTCTGGAGAAGAATCGTGAGCTGGAGATGCAAAAAGAGGCGCTGCTCGACCAATCGGACTACTTGCACGAAGCAAACGAAACTATTACCAGCATGCATCAGGAGGTAGAAAAGCAAAAGAACGAGATCCTCCAAAAGAATGATGAACTGCTTAGCCTCAACAATGAAAAAAATAACCTAATAGGCATTGTCGCACATGATCTAAAGAGCCCTTTGAACCAAATCAAAGGACTGCTGAGTATTATGAAAGTCACGGCCCAGCCCGGTGATGAGACCTGTAATTACATCACCATGATGGAACAAAGCACGACACGCCTTACCGATATGATTGCCAAGATCCTCGACGTTGAAGCCATCGAGTCGAAGCAACTTAATTTGATCATGGAAAAGACGGATGTGGCGGCCATGCTTGCTCAGACCATAGAACGTTTTAAACTGGTAGCTCAGGAAAAAAATATCACATTACATCCTGCTATGCAAGGTATTGCATACGCGATGGTGGATAAGAGTTATGCCGACCAGGTGTTCGAAAACTTGCTTTCCAACGCTATTAAGTTTTCTCCCATAGGAAAAAGTGTCTATGTTCGTCTTTCTACACTGAACGGAAATGTGATCACCGAAATCAAAGATGAAGGCCCGGGGCTGACAGAAGAAGACAAGAAGAAGTTGTTCGGTAAATACCAGAAATTGAGCGCCCGTCCGACAGGCAACGAAACCTCCACAGGGTTGGGATTGTCGATCGTGAAGAAATTCGTAGAGGCGATGAATGGCGAGATCTGGTGTGAAAGCGAGTCCGGAAAAGGTGCTAGTTTTTTTGTGGCATTCCCTTCGCAGAAAAGTTAATGCGTGTACAAGCTTTTTTATGCAGGCAGGAACAGCCTGCCGAGCTCTTACACATCCGTTGAACTACATGCTGGTGCGGCAGGCAATTAAAATTCAGGCCCCCATTTTGTTAGATATTCAGGTGACTCCGAATCGCTGAGTATTTATTATCCGGCACGGCATTTTCATCCTACTATGACGAGTTGCTCCACATAACCCCCGATCGGAGGTGTGCAGAAGGTACAAACAGTATAGACATAATATGTATTGCCTGCGTCTGGCAGCTGAAAATTTTAATTGATTATAAAATAGGTATAACGACTAAAGTCAAAAGGAGAAGTAAAACATCGCACACTTAGACAAATAAAAGGCATACTTGTTTTCAACTATGCCTTTTTTGAGTTGGTACCTAAAAGCAGTTTATTCTAAAAGGAAGTAGAGCCGTTGATCTTTCTTGAGAAGGCTGACCTAGGCTCTACTGTTGCTTGTGCCTGGCTTAGTGATTCCAGGCTATTGAGAAATCGTGTTGAATCAAATGTAAGATGACGGTCTGTAATTTGAATTCAGAATTAATTTTTTAAGAAAAAATTTTTAAAATTTTTTTTCGGAGTGAAGCACTAGTACGTTCTCCAATATTTTTTGTACTTCTTGACCGCATATCCCTGCGCTGTTGAACTCTCCACCTGGAAGCGATTTAGTGACGTGACTGCATAGATGTATTTTCGTTTCAGCTTGGCGGTCTGGTCTGTGTAACGTTGCACTGTTGTAGCATGTGGGTTGGTGTCGGTCAGCACTGCCAATATTTTAGATGGATCTTCAATATTCACTTTTTCACCGGCGTCAAAACGATAAATAACATATCGACGATGAGGGCTGAGATCCTTCAATGCATTTTCTTCACGCCAATGCAGGGTGATGCCACTTTCATCGGTGGTGAAGCTCAGAGGATAATTTGCTTCGAATAATTTGTTGTGTTGCGTTGGAAGAAGCGCCGGATACTTGTAAAAAGAACTTTTCAACGAATCATTAATTCCAAGGGGATTGGGTACAAACGATTTGGAGCTGAAGTACGTACTGCCCTGAATATTGGCAAGACTCCGATTGAGCCGGATCTGATTGGGTATCTGATTGCCCTGCTTCCACCGATCATCATTGTGTGCATTGATTCGATAGGTAGCCTGACCAATATATACAGGCTTTCCGTTGCTATTTTCATTCCACCATTTCACCAATACCTCATAAGCAGCCAGCTCAAAACCAATGCTCCAGTAAATTTGAGGCGTTACGTAGTCGATCCACCCTTCTCGCATCCACTTGAGCACATCCGCGTAGAGGTCGTCGTAACAAGTTTGTCCAGCGCGTGTGGCCGACCCCGTTGGATCCTTGTCTTTATTTCTCCAAACACCAAACGGACTGACACCGAATTTTACATGGGGTTTTGCTTCCCTGACGCTATCGCTAATAGCCTTGATGAGCGCGTCTACATTGGCTCGGCGCCAGTCGTCAACATGTTGAAATGATTTTCCGTATTGTGCGAACGTTGCGCTGTCGGGAAAACTAAGCTTGGCAACTTTGTAGGGATAGAAATAATCGTCAAAATGAATTCCGTCAACATCGTAACGTGTCACCACATCCATTACGACATTGGTTACGTGCTGCCGCACTTCCGGCAGTCCGGGATTGAAATACAAATTCTTGTCATAACGGACAAACCATTCTGGTTTTTGAAACGCCAGGCTGGCACTGTCAACACCATGAGCTTCTACATTCACCACACCGCGATAAGGATTGAACCAGGCATGAAACTCAAGTCCTAGGCGATGCGTTTCTTTGATCATGAACTCCAGGGGGTCATAATACGGCTGTGGCGATTTTCCCAATTTACCCGTAAGCCACTTCGACCAAGGCTCATAACGCGACGGATAAAAAGCGTCGGCCGACGGACGTACCTGCACCACAACAGCATTCATTCCGTTGGCTTTATGCAATTGAATCGTTTTAAGAAATTCCAGTCTTTGCTTTTCGGCGTCGAGCCCCGCTTGTGAGGGCCAGTCGATATTCATCACCGAAGCGATCCACACACCACGGAATTCACGTTTAGGGGGCAACGATTGGCCACTCGCCGACAAATAGCATACAACAAAAAGAAAAAAAAGTTTAGTTCGGATCACCATGAAGGTTGAAAAGTAAAAAACGAAGGCAAATTTAAAGGCAGAATAAAGATCTTTCGGAAGAAATAGAAGAGGTGTTCCCCATCCGGTCTTTCGATCGAATGGGGTTAACCCAACACCCCTTACTACCTGATGAAGATCTTTGAAGGAAATTGCATGTTGCTATCGGTTTATCATTCGGTCAACGAGTGCACGTTTAGGATCTGAGGCTGTTAGGCCAAGTTGCCCTCTTGCAAAAATCGTATAGACCTTATTGCCTGCGAACGTACTGTTTGCTGCAGAAAGCGTTGCGATGACCGTGCCACTGCCTGCGTCTTTGAGTTGAACACTCGTGTAGAGGCCAGGCGTAATAGCGATAAACGGACTTCCTTTTTTAAATCCAACGTTCGAGGCAAGCGTTACGGGAGGTCCTCCGGCGGGAACAGGTGGCGTTCCCACCAATGAAAGATTGTTCGCCGAATTGTGAATGAGATTTACGAGACGAATGTACGCTTGCCCGTCGGCAGGTGTTGGCTGCTCATCGTCGGCAATCGTGGCAGTTTCATAATTGGGAGAAACGCCGACCAGGGCAATAGTGTAATAACGATCATTCTCCACAGCTAATGAGCCTGTGACAAGATTGATTTCTGACGTCGAAGTAGTTGCTGGAACGGTAGCTCTTACCTCATAAGATCCGGCTTCAACAGCAGCGTAATTCGTGCCGGGATAGGTCAGGGCGTAGGCTGTAGCCGTGCCCGATGTAGAACCCGAGCTTATTTTGCTGTTATTCAAAAAGAAGTCAACACCGGCAGCATCCGAAGCCCCGTGAACAAATTTTACCCGCGCACCTTCCGCGACGGTTATGTCTTTAAAGAACACTTGCTCATCTTCACAGGAAGCAGCAATGGCGACAATGAGTCCTGTTAAAAATATGGGATAGATTAATTTTTTCATAAAGTTGAATATTGAGGTTATTCCGGTTTGCTGAACCATTGCTCGTAAGTATGATAATCTACGTTGGTACCGCCGATCTTATCCAGGGATTCTCTGTTCCACACATACTCGGAATTATATCGGGGACGGACACGGTATGCCGGTTTGCCATTGTTATCGGTGTAGAATACAGAAGGTAAAGTAAATCCTGTATAAATGGCGGAGTTATAGTGGTGTCTCATCAGATCTACCCAAGTTTCAAGGCAGCCATGACCATAAAGGGCAATATATTTTTGCAGCATAATATCACTGATGGTTAACTCACCCTCGCTTTGAGCAACGGCGGCGCTGGCCATATAAGATGCCTTATTGACAGCAGACACCAAGGCAAAGTCCATGTGCGCCTCTATTCCTTTTTTGTACGCCTCCAATGCCATTGTCTTGTTTCCTTTAATGAAAGCAGCCTCTGCTTTTATGAATTGCAACTCAGCGTAAGTGATCAATGGGAAGTCTGCCTTATCCTGAAAAATGTATTTTCCGGTAGTAGAGGTATTCCCTAGCGTTCCCCACAGATTGGGAATGCGTTGAACGTTTCCAACAACATTGTTCGGATCGCCAACGGTTGGATTCACTCCGCGGAAGGTGCCATCAGGAGAAGCCGTAAACATTAACGGGAGACGAGGATCGGCAGCACCGCCCAACACTGAACCATTGAGCAGGCTGATGACAAATGAGGTCTGCCTGAAGCTACCCAAATTCGCACGCAGCGGTCCGTAGAAATTTGCATCCGAGGAGGTTGTGGCAACATGGGGTACATTGAAGTTGTCGGCATTGCCGGTGAAAGATTGATCCACCAGCTGTATCACAAGATCAGCATCATAGGTCGACTTGTTGCTAATATGGTGCGCATTTCTGGCAAGGATAGCATTAACAAATTTTTTCCATTTATTACGATCTCCTTTATAGACAATGTCGCCCAGCGAAAATGTATTGGTCGCATCCTCTTTATCAAGGTACTCCATAGCCTCGGCTGCTACTCGTCTCACTTCGGCGTAGACGTCTTCCTGATTATCGTAATCGAATACAAAACGATTGGGTTCCCATGCCTCTTTCAAAATGATCTCGCCATGGTAATCTGTAGTGGTTTGCCAGCTCCAGGCGCGAATTGCCTTTGCAGCTCCGATATACCACCACTTTTGAGATGATTGAGCCTCTTTAATCAGCAAATCGACATTCGTGCCGATAGCCCAATAGTGACTTCTCCACATTTGGCCGCCGTTATCGCTTCCGGAATTGTATCCGTGAGCATCCCAAATATCGCCTGCCGTTACTTGAGACCAATTCTGAACGTATTTACCAATAAACCGGCTGTCAAACGCCTCGCCGGCCACCATTTCTTGAAACATCGGAGGAAGTAGCACCTGTGCCGTCGCTTCCTGTGGAAGACTGGGGTCTCTGTTGATATCGAGATAATCCGAACAACCAGAAAGAGTTGTCACGGCTATCAGGATGATGTATGCTTTTATGTTTTTCATAATTATTTCATTGATTGAAACGACATGTGAATTATAATCCAAGGCTAATTCCGAAAGTAATCGTTCTGGGTAGAGCCAGAGAACCAAAATCAATTCCGGCAGCCCCCGCTCCGGTGGTCGCCGGGGTAGTTCCGTTCACGCCAGGGTCCGCACCGCTATAATTAGTGATCAGGAAAAGATCCGTGGCCGTAACAAAAATTCCAGCCGTGCGAATGATTTTTTGACTTCCGAGCAGCTTTCCCGAAAACCTGTAGTTGATAGTAATGTCCCTTAACCTTAACCAATCGATGTTATGCTCAACAAATTCTGATTCCGGAATCGAGTTGAAGAAAGTAGTACCCATAGTGTATGGCGTTACTTGGATGGTATTCGCCGTTGGTGTTTCGGTATTCTCGTTGCCATCGCGTAGCACTCCATTGAAAACTACTGGAGTTTCACGATCCAGAGACCGCTTACTCAAGCCGTTTCGATATAGGTACATTTCGTTACCGTTAAATACATCGCCGCCCTTTCTAAGGTCAAGTAAGAACGAAAGACTTAAGTTTTTATAAGCCAGCGTGTTCGTTAAGCCAATGGAAAAATCAGGATTACGATCTCCAATGGGTAGAAAATTAGTGTTTACAACAGGCAACCCTGTTGACGGACTGATGAGAATGTCGCCCCGATCATTTCTAAGGTAGCTGTAACCTCCAATGGCGGTTGCCACACCCTTGCCATCCTGATTAAAGGCAAGGTTAGTGGTTGGGAAATAGTCTTGGAGATTTGGTGCAAATGCACTGCCCCGGGCATTACCGTATAACCACGTATCTGAATTGTAAGCTTCATATACTTTTGCTGGCAGATCGCTAACCGTAGTCTTCGATTTAGTGAAGTTGAGTAATACGCTCCATTCAAAGTCGCGAGTTTGGACCGGGATGCCGGTTAATTGTATCTCGATACCTTTGTTGGAGAAATCTCCGCCGTTCAGCAAGGCGAATACAAAACCAGTTGCATAACTCAGTCGCTGAGAATAGATCTGATTGAAACGGTCGTTCTTATACAATGAAATGTCGAGACCCAATCGTTTTTCAAAAAACTTAAGTTCGGCGCCGACTTCATATCCCTTTGCTTTTTCAGGAGCAAGTTTAGGATTACCCCCAAAAAATCCATAAGCAAAACCTCCGCCGGTATAAGGCCTGCTTTCCAGACTGGGGCTGATCTTGTAAGGCATGGCATCCTTCCCTACTTCAGCGTAGGAAGCCCTGAATTTTCCATAGGAGAGAAATTTCAAATTGTCAATAGAAGGCAGCTCCGTGAATACAAAACTTAATGCCGCTGAAGGATAAAAGAAGGACCTGTTTTCAATGGGTAGGGTCGACGACCAGTCGTTCCGGCCTGACAAATTTAGGTACACGAGATCGCCATAATTTACTGTGATATTCCCCAGCATACTCACAATACGTTTTTGCGTAATGGAGTTTTTATTGCGCTGTGTGGTTTGCGTCGTGTTGTTAATGCTATTATAGTTAGGTAACAAAAGTTGCTCTCCCTTTAGAGAGTTGACCTCTGCACGGCTATCATCAAAAGCGCCTCCAACCATGAGTGAAGTTCTAAATTTGCCAAAATCCTTTTTGGCTGTTGTCAATAAAGTACCATTGAAAAGCTTTGAGTTATCGTTGTAATTATCAACACTTCCCTTGGTGATTCGGCCGCCATATCGGGCAGTGCTTCCATTGAATGACTCAGGATGCAGGAAATAATTTCCCTGGGTCGAATAAATGTCGGCGCCAAATCTTCCGATAACACTCAGCCAGCTGGTGGGTTTCAGCGTTAACGCAATGTTTCCTACGATCCTGTTAGTCTGATCTTTGTTTTTATTTTTGTAAACGGTGAAGAATGGATTATCTGTCTCCGATTCGGAAGTAGTCAATTTTTTACGACTACCGTTTTTATTCAAATAATTGGCGATCGTGTCGTTTGATGGCCACGCCAGCACGCTCATCAGAAAACCATATTCACCCCTGATGGGCTTTATGTTGTCTGTGTAGATATAATTGAACGAAGTGCTGACATCAAGCGTGTTACTGATTTTTGAGGTTCCGCTCAATCGCACAGACATCTTTTTAAATTCACTTGTTGGTACAGTTCCTTTTTGGTTCAGAAAATTTGTTGAAAGCCTGTAAGTTGCCTCATCATTGCCCCCTTCGAGTGATAGGTTATGATTTTGACTGAATCCTGTCTCAAAGAACTCTTCCTTGTTGTTGTAGAACTTTGTTCCATCGGCGTATCTGGGCCCAAAGTATCCGAGCGCCGCCTGG
>JBMOKS010000450.1:0-11135 GCA_049324355.1 Bacteroidota bacterium | reverse complement strand
GCAGGGTCGCCATATACGCCGAAGGACGAGGTCATCTTATGCTTTTGCCAGGTGAGCCCTCCGTCTTTGGTGTAATAAATATTGTTCAACACCGACGCCGCAACAATATTTTTTGGATCTCTGGGATTAATCGCGATGCTAGGTTCGCAGATATAGGGATTATCAGTTCCCTGTTCATCCAGTCTGATATTCTTGACCTGCGCTACCGAAATGTTCAGGGCCGGAATTAACACGGCCAGCACTAACCATGATCTCTTTTTCATCATACAATACATGTCGTAATCACAACAACAATGTTAAAAGTTATCGCGATACCATCAAACACATTTAACCACCAAGTCTTTGCAAATGTTGCCCTGCAGCTTTAACCAACGAACGGAGATCAGGCGCTCACCTTTTGTCGCCTGCTTTTCCACCAACGCGCTAGCAGCCATAATCCTCCGCCGATCAGTATCAGAAATGGCCATGCGTTTACCAGGCCAATGAAGAACGACAACAAATTATCCCACCCACGACGAATGGCTTCGACAAACTTCGACGCAAAGCCAAAATCCGTACCGACTACCTGGTAGTAGCTGATCTGGAGTGTCGAGAAGCTCACCTGGTTTCGAAGATATTTCAGCCGGCCTTGCATCGATTCGATCTCGCCACGCACATTGGCCAGTTGCGCCTCCACAGAGATCATGTCCCCTACCGTCTTAGCTTGCCTTAATAACTCGCGATAACGTGCTTCCAACTCCAGCTTCGTTTTGAGACGCGCTTCGGTATCGATAAATTCCTCGGTAACGTCGCGTGTGTTGATACTTTTATGCTCCAACGTACCGGCATGTTCCGTGAGGCGGTCGACAAAGGCATCGAATTTTTCACTTGGAATTCTGACCGTAATATTCTGAACTCTCCGATAGTCGTAGTTTTGCTCACTTTCATCGGATGCATAGCCTTTGAATTCAAGGATGAGGTCGGCAATAAACCGGTGCGTATCCGCTATCGCACCGGTCTTGAAGTTGATATGACCGTCTCGTATTAACTTCCGCGTTGTGTCTTGAATAGCGCTTACTCCTTCCTGCTGCGTGGTGATGCCGTCAACAATTTCTCCTTTCAGACCCGGGGAACGCTGCGTGGCCAAGTCTGCCGATTCCAATGCAACACCGCCTTCAAAATGACTTGGTGAACCACTGCAAGCCACTGCCGCCAATAATGTGCTCAGCATCAGTATTCTTCCTGTAATCCGAAACGGTTTGATATTCATGATCTTATTTTTGGAGAACTACCTTGCCCTTCATTTTCTGTTCGCCTCCTACCTCAATCACCGACGATCCATAAACGCGGATTGTGGATTTCATGAAGTCTTCTGCGTTGGCCTTGTAGATGTTATCCACATACTTCTGCGGATTCCGGTCGATGTACGGGAACCACGTGCTGTGTACCTGTATCATGATCTTGTGTCCCTTCTTGAAGGTGTGCAGAATGTCCTGTAACTCAATATTCACATCGGTGACTTCGTTGGACTTGAACGGCTCGGGCTTCTCGAAGCTGTTCCTGAATCGACCTCGCAATACTTCATGCCGCACCAGTTGCTGATATCCGCCCATGATCACATTTTTCGGATTGTGTTCGTAGTTGGGGTGGTTTTGCGGGTAAACGTCGATGAGTTTTACGATAAAGTCGGCGTCCGTGCCACTCATGCTGACTTTCAGCTTGGCCATGATCTCACCCGCTACGGTTACGTCTTCAGTAAGGACATCGGATTCAAAGGTGATCACATCAGGTCGGCGTGCGGCATCTCTCTGGTCGTCGCTCATGAAGCGCCGGGGTGTAAATGTCAGCCCCTCGGTTTGCGACGTATAGGGCACTGGCTTAGCGGGATCGCTGATATACTCGAACACCGCGCGCTCGTTGGCCGGTTTGTTGATGAAGAGTTTTCCGTTCTCGCCAAAATAAAGTTTCAACGGTGCCACGTCTTTGGGAGGCCAAACGTTAAATTTCTTCCACTCCTTTTTTCCAGTGTCGAACATGTAAGCTTCCGGCAGATCGGCTGCGCCCTCACCTTTAAGGTGATACGCGAAGAATTTACGTTCGATCTCACGCTGATAGAAGGTAGAGATGCTATCGCCAAAGTAAATATGATTGTGCGTACTCTTGCCTTGCTCTCGCGCCCAATCCCCGTGACCCCACGGTCCCATGACAATGGTATTGTAGGCGCCGGGGCTGGTATTCTCGATGGCTTTGTAAATGTGCAAAGGGCCATAGAGGTCTTCGGCGTCGAACCAGCCGCCCACGGTCATCACAGCGTGCTTTACGCCCTTGAGATGAGGCAGCAGGTTACGGGTCTGCCAGAACTCGTCATAATTGGGATGGTCAATGATTTGTTGCCAGAAGAAATTGTCGTGATGATATTTTTCCGTGACATTTTTCAATGGTCCCTGGCTCAAATGAAAATCATAACCATCTTTTACGGTTTGTCCGTAGAAACGCATCAGTTTATCTTCATACCAGTCTTCTTTGGTTAACGAATCTTTCTGGTAACCGAATACGGCAAAGGCTGCCGTATAACTTTGCAGGTAGGCGCCCATATGATGAAAGTCGTCAAAGAAAAAATCGGAGATCGGCGCTTGCGGTGATGACGCTTTTAGAGCGGGGTGTGCATCGGGAATAGCCGCAGCGGTGTAAAAGCCTGGATAAGAAATACCGAACATCCCCACCTTACCATTGTTGCCTTTTATGTTTTTAATCATCCAGTCGATCGAATCCCAGGTATCCGAACTTTCGTCGATGGCGGTTTTATTTTTACGATCATTGCCCGGAATGTTCGGGCGCATGTTGTCGAACGTGCCACCGGACATGTATCGACCCCGCACATCCTGAAACACGAGGATATATTTATCCTTGACCAAATATTTAGACGGATGCGAATAGGTCTTAAAGTCCGCATAGGTTGAAGCATTGTAGCAGGTGCGGTTCAACAGGATGGGATAGGTCTTCGATTTATCTTTGGGCACGTATACCACAGCAAACAATTTCACGCCGTCGCGCATGGGTATTTGGTATTCCACTTTATCGTAGTTTTGCCGCATATAAACCGAATCGCGTTTTATGTCGGCATTTTGGCCCAACACCGGGCCAATACAACCAGATATCAGGAGAAGGAGTATGAAGCGTTGCATGCATTTTGGGTTTAGGTTGGAAATTAACAATTCGATAATCTATTACCAATAACATTTATTTGTAAATCCATTTTAGCTTTGCACCCGAGCCCTCATGATAAAATATAGTCTTATCGCTGCCTTATTGCTGTTGTCACCTCATCCTGGCACTTTAGCGCAGTCCACCGAAAAAAATATAACCCGCATTGCCTTTGGCTCTTGTTCACGCCAGGACGACCCCGATCAAATGTGGAATGACGTGATGAAGCTGAAACCGGCACTCTGGATATGGGCCGGTGATAACATCTATGGCGACACCCACGACATGGAGCTTCTCAAAAAGAAATACGATCAGCAGAAGGCCCATAGCCAATATCAGGAGCTACTGGCCACCTGCCCGGTGACTGGCACGTGGGACGACCATGACTACGGCACCAACGACGGCGGCAAATATTTCACCAAAAAAAATGAGAGCAAGAAGCTCATGCTCGAGTTCCTCGGCATACCCGTGCAAGATCCAGTGTGGCGGCACGATGGCATTTATACGACTTACAGCCTGGGAACGAAAAACAGAAAAGTAAAGATCATCAACCTGGACACTCGTTCGTTCAGGGACACCATTACACGACACTATTACGTAGACTCCGCCAGCAAACAGCGCATGTATCGCAACGTACCCAATCTTCAGGGCGACGTTTTAGGCGAGACCCAGTGGGCATGGCTGGAGAATGAGCTTAAAACCTCCGATGCGAAAGTGAACATCATTAACTCGAGCATTCAGGTTCTTTCCGAAGAACACCGGTTCGAGAAATGGGGCAATTTCCCCTCCGCCCGGAAGAGATTATTACAACTCATCGCCACTTCAAAGATAAAAGGGATTGTCATCATCATCAGCGGCGACCGCCACATTGCCGAGATCTCGAAAATCGAATTGCCAAACCTGCCTTATCCGTTGATCGATTTTACTTCCAGCGGCCTAACCCACACCTGGGATCAATACTGGCAGGAATCCAATCGTTACCGCCAGGGCGACCTGATTGTTCAAAAGAATTTTGGTATTATTGAGATTGCCTGGGGCAATAAAAATCCCCTGATCAAATTCCAGGTACGAGGTAAATCTGATAAAATTTACCTTGAAAAAGAAATTCAATATTAAATTTAAGCTGCAAATTAAAACTACACCCTATGAAAAAACTGCTGACTCTTCTGCTCGTAGCGTTTACCAGCTGCGCTTTTGCTCAAAAAGTAAAATTGGTTGAAGGTGATCTCAGCGCGCTCAAAGGACAAGCCGCCATCACAACTGAATTTGTTTATGAGAACATGAAAGTGGGTAAAGACCTCACCGAACAAGACTATATCAAAGAGAAAAAAGGTAAGTTGGATGAGAAGGAGGCCGGCCGCGGCGACAAATGGGAACAAGCCTGGTATGCCGATCGCAAAGACAGGTTCGAGCCGCAGTTCCGGGAACTGTTCGCCAAGCACTCCGGTATATCGACCGTTGGTGAGAATGCTGCCTACAAATTGATCTTCAAAACAACCCGCACCGAGCCCGGATGGAACGTGGGGGTGATGCGCGTTCCTGCCTTCATTGACGGAGAAGCATGGATCGTTGATGCCAAAGACCCTAATAAAGTAATCGCCAAAGTTACGATCATGAAATCACCTGGTCGTGACGCTTGGGGAATGGACTTCGAAACGGGCGCGCGTTTGCAAGAGGCATACGCAAAAGCCGGTAAAGAGCTAGGCGGTTTTATTAAAAGCAAAACCAAAAAATAATACGAGGGATCATTCGTTATAAAAGTCAGGTAACAAATACCTGGCTTTCTTTTTTTTAGCGGCCGCCGATGGCCTATACCTACTTTCCACAAGTTGTGGAATTACCGGACAAAAATGACTTTCTGCTGCCGCTTGCCGCTGCGCTCTTCTAAACCATTTAACTCCTTCCTATTGCTAGTTGTCGTCAAAAATTGCAACTCGACCTTTCCATAGACAAGAGATCATTAGGATGTCTCTGAATTTGATTGACACTCGGAAATTTTAAACTCAGAAACATATGATACGGAAACTCGTCCTTGGTTTATCTCTGGTTGGAATGCTATGGGCTTGTAACAACAGGGAGAAGGAAATGGCGCTTCAATCGGAGATTGATTCGCTGAAAACAGAACTGCAGACAAGCCAGGAAACTGCTCAGACCCTGCAAGAAGTAGGTGTGCTCATCGATTCTATCGATGCCGGCCGCCAATTGCTTCGCACGGATATGGTAGAAGGTACTTCTTATAAAGACTATAAGTCTCGGCTGCAAAGCATCAACTCGTACATTAAAGAAACTCAAGGCAAAATTGCCGAGTTAGAGAAGGTTGCGAAGACGTCAAGGGCTTATGCCGGTACTATTAAAAGACTAAAGGCAGATCTGGAAGCGAGAACTCAGCAGATCGCTGCCTTAGAAGAAGAAGTTCAGAAGATCCGCACCGAAAATCAGTCGCTGGCACGCACCGTTTCTCAACGCGACTCTGTCATCACGGTGAATACCGAGACCATCAAAGTTAAAGAAGAAAATCTTGCTGCTTTAGAGACCCGTGTTCAGGAAATGAATATCGAGTCGAAGAACAATCAAGCTGACGCCTATTTTGCTCAGGCTGCCGCCCTGGAGAAAGCTGCTGACCGAACCAAGTTTGCTCCGCGTAAGAAAAAAGAAACCCAGCGCGAGGCCCTGGAGCTGTATAAGATGGCGCTATCTCTTGGAAAGAGCGAGGCACAATCTAAGATCGATGAATTGGAAAAAGAGATAAGTTAACAGGCCCATAAGCAGCTAGTTAACGGAAGCACAAAGTTCGAACGCGACGTCGAGGCTTTGTGCTTCTTCTTTTAATGCCGACGCATTAGGCATTAGTGCTGTCAATGAAAATTCGTGACTTTCAGCAGAAATAAAGTTTAGCGAAGCACGGGTCTTCGGCTCGATCCGCATACAGCGAATGCGTGCAATGATCGTGGCCACGTTGAATTAAAATGCAAATGGGCACGCCCGGTGCCCACTCTCTTTTTCTAAAGTACCGCGTCGTCACTGGTACGCATTTGCCGAATGCCGATCTGGCAAGACTCAATCCTAATTGAACTCATAAATTTTGTTATCAACACATCTCAAATCATTCGTAGTGCCAACGTAGTATTAGCCACTGGCGGTATTGCCTTAAGGCTATCTGCCGACTACACTTGTTCTATTGACTATTTTCTGTTGTCGATAAACTTCTTCACTTTTCTTCCGCCACCGGATTGGAGGCGCTCGAGTTCAGGCTGGGAAACAAGTTGAATATCCGGTACTACACGAAGTCGCGATTGGAACATAGACCGGATGGCATTCTCGATATGCTGCTTCCCATTGGGTGTGAGTACACTCACTTTTAAAGCATCCGTACCGAATTCGCCGGTAGAAACTTCTACGACATAATCGTGAACATGCTCAATCTGATTGAGAATATCAAAGATAGCCGGCGGGTATAGCGTAGTGCCCTTGAGTTTGATCATTTGTTGTTTGCGGCCTATCACCGGTCCTAATCTGGTTGTGGAGCGTCCGCAAGAACATTTTTTCTCATGCGCTTGTACGATGTCGCCGGTCTTATACCGAAGCAAGGGCATGCCTTCAACACCGAGCGTTGTGACCGTAACCTCTCCGGGCTCACCCGGATTTGCCGGATTGTTATACTCGTCGAGTATCTCTACGATAATCAGTTCGGGATGAAGATGTCCGCCCGAGCCTTCACCACATTCGGTAAAGGCTGTCTGCATCTCTGTAGAGGCGTAAGTTCCATAAAGGCGAATATTCCAGTTGTCGGCGATTTTTTTTCCCATTGCGTTTAGTTGCAAATCTGGAGTGCGAATGCTCTCGCCGATGCAAATAGCTTTTTTTACCGAAGACCTGTTGAGATCAATTCCCTGCGACGTTGCATATTCAATAAGTTTTAGCAGGAAAGACGGCACCGCCACAAGGGCTGTTGGGCTTAATCTGTCAATTGTTTCCCATTGCAAAGCCGGTAAACCCGGTCCCACACGAATGATACCCGCGCCAAGTTTTCGTATTCCCTCATAGTACGCAATGCCCGCCATAAACTGCCGGTCGAGTGTGAGCATGAGTTGAAAAAGATCGAGCTCGTCGCCGTCGGCGCAGGCGAATGATATACACTCGTTATAGGCCAGCCGCTGAACATCGTTGTGGGTCAAGGCAATGGTAACCGGCTTTCCAAGTGTGCCCGATGTACTGGTGTACTCCACAATCTTTTGGCGCGGCACACAAAGGAAATCTGCGTTGTATTGTTGCAGATCGTCTTTGGTCGTAACAGGAATACGCGCAAGATCCTGCCATGTACTAACACGATCGACGTCGATATGGTGTGTTGAGAAAAGGCGCTTATAGTACGGCGAATAAGCATTGAGATAACGCAATAACGCCGCGAGTTTCGTCAGTTGCAGACGTTGAATTTTTTCCGGTGATTCCAGTTCGATCGGTGGAAGGTGCTTCATTGCTCGATGATAACCACCGCACATGCCATGGTCTGCACATGCGAGAGTGACAAATGTATTTTATTCCAGCCATTCTCCAGCGAGAGCTTGCGAAAATTTCCAGTTAGCCTGATCTCGGGCTTACCGGTAGGCAAGGGAACAACTTCGATCTGGTTCAGCTCAAAGCCTAACATAAGGCCTTTGCCGGTAGCTTTGAGAAATGCCTCTTTAGCCGCAAACCGTGCGGCATAATGTTCTGCTCTTTCGGCTTTGGATTCACAAAAATCTATCTCAGCTTCCGAAAAAACTTTTTCACGAAAACCGTTACCCTTATTGATCTTCTCGAGCACGCGCTCCACTTCTATAATATCGATACCGGTTCCTACGATCATTCGGTCTCTGACTGGCAGCGTTGAAGGTTCTTCTTCATATGTTCACGTTCTTGAGCAGTGGCAACTTCTTTGGTGAGACCTATCTCGTACATCGCTTTGGCTTTCGCGTACGCTTTCTTTTCGAGATAGATATCGCCACCCAGCATGTAAGCAAGATAAGACTCCGGATTCCAGCGAATGAGACTGTCGGGATTCGCGGCATTCCGCGGCTGGAAAGGGAATCGATAGGCATTGAACTTCAGCATGTTTTTATACTGCCCAGTGTTCACAAACGGATCAGCCTCAATGGCAAGACTGTCGCAATAGACCTCCTGATTTCTCTCAGCTTTAAAATCGAAAACCCTATTGAGATCGTAGCACACGAATTTGCCCAATTGCCAGGGTGCGGTAGAGATCCACACCAATTTCTTCTCCGGTTGAAAGATAATACCATGATGCGCGATGAGTTGGTTGATTGCCTTTTCGTTACCAAGGCCGATAGGCTGATCTTTCAATCCTGCTTGATTTCTTAAGATCGCCGATGATTTTTGAACGGAGTTTTTGCCCTGGGCCAAGAGCAGTTCCTGCACACGTGCATAACGATAGGTAGAAGCACTGGTTTCCACATGCTCACGATTGAGTTCGGTATTCCCCAGTTTTTCACCTTGGAAGTGATTGGTACAAACAATGTAGTGTTCGGTAGTTTTAAAAAGATCGATGTCTTCCGGAGTTTTTTCAATGATCGCCGCCCGCCCATCGCGCGCCGAACCGATTAAGAAAGATTCAGCCACGAACATTTTTCTTTTTTGAGCTATGGCGTAAGCTTCGTCGATAGTCGCCGCGTATTGAAGTATTTCGCGGGCAACCAATGAAACCGGCGTAGCCGCGGCGGAGGGTATTTCCGATTTTGCCGCGTTGATCGTCACGGTAAGGCCCTGGTCGTTCATGCCCGACAAAACACCCGTCATGCCACCAAAGGTCAACATCATAAATTTGTGCCCTTGGTCCGGATTGTAAAAGGCAACGATCTTGTTTTCTGCAAAACCATCGCCGACATAAAAATCAAAATTGCGGCCTACGATCAATGACCCGTCCTCCGACTGATCCTCCCATGTTGCAAAAGATGTGCAGCCCACCAGTGACATATTCTGCAGCGCATGACCGATATCGTGCGCGCCGTGATAATTAAGTATTCGTTGATACGGCGGAGCGATGTCATCAAATTCATGCGAGGCAGAGTGCGATACGCCGTATATCTCCAGTTTATATTCTTCAGGAACATGCTCGTCCATATCGCGATTAAACCACCCTACAAAGTAAGTCAGCACGTTCAAGTAAAAATCAGACGGCACCAATTGATGGATCTGATCATTAAACACTTTTTCCTGGTACTGCACCAACCGCTGGGTCAGCTTTCCATTAGCCCATCCCCTTTCGAAGGGTTTTCCCTCGACATATAATTCATAAAGACCGCTTTCACTTTTCCTGAACCAATTGTTGCCCAGAACAAACAAACCACTGTCAGGCTGGCTGACGTCATCCACCAAACTGCCCACTGCTGCATGCGGCGGATCGATCGTCGAAACGGCGCGCACATAAAACATCAGCGCCACGATCAGCACCAGCAGTGTACCGATGACCCCTATGGATATTTTAAAAAGTTTTTTAAGCATCTTAGGATGTCCTGATCTTTTTGACTAAATAATCGATACCGAGTATCTCCGAACAAGTGAGCACTGCGCTTACTGTAACGCCTAACACGCCATGGAGGTTCAAATTCTGACCTGTAAGAAAAAGATTGGGAATTTTGGTTCTGGGCGAAATAAACGTCCGCATCGGCTCGCGAAAATCTTTTACAACACCGTATAGCGAACCATCGTCGGTACCGATGTAGTCGCGCACGGAGAGTGGTGTGGCAACGTAGTAGGATTGAACGGCTTCCCTAAAGCCAGGAAAACGTTCTTCCACGCGGTTGAAAAGTTTTTCAGCCTTCTCCTTTTTGAAGGCTTCGTAGTCCTCTCCCCGGCTTATTTCATTCGACACAGTATTAAATGTATCCTCCCATTTTTTTACTTCATCGAAACGCATATAGGTCATCAGTGTAACAGCGTCTGCATACACATCCGACTTTGAAGAGGCTGTGTAGAACATGGCATATCCCTGAGGCCAATTCTCCGGGGTATAATTCAACACACACCAGGCGTCGTTCTGCGCAAAATAATAATAATTATAATTCAGGTATTTGATCTTGTCTTTCTTCAGCACCACGTTGACATAAAAAGTAGAGATGGAGTTCTCAAGGCCTTTGAGCCTGTTACGGAATGCTTTTTTTATCAGCTCGCTCTCCGTCATCTCGATGGTCTTGTATGGATGTATGTTCGAGATAAAAATCTTACCGTGATACTTGTTGCCGTTTTCTGCTTCGGCATATCGAAGCTCGCCGCCGTCTTCCATCAGCCTGGTGACTTTAACATTTCTCACGATCTTACCGCCATGTGAGGTAATCTCTTTCGACAATGCACGGGCGATCTGCGAACCCCCGTCGACAAACCGCCACGAACTTTCAATGTAGCTATTGATAACCAGCGCGTGCACGTAAAACGGTGTTTTGTAAGGCATGCCCGCATAGAGCAGACTGGTGCCCGCGAGTACGTTTTGTAATTTTTTATTGGATGTAATAGACTCCAGGAAGGTCTGTGTGTCGATCTCGAGCACGCCGACTTTTTCGAAATAATCGCCGCTGCGTAAGTTGTAGAGCGGAAATTTGCTGCAGACATCTTTTATCCCGTCGCAATATTTTCTAATGGCTTCCTCCTCGGCAGGGAAATCTTTGACCAGTGTTCGGATAAAGTTCTCGTAGCCCTGTGCGTAACGGTAAACGGTTGGGTCATTGTGAAAAATCACGGCATCAAAAACATCCTCGTCCATTTTGCGGAGTTTGAGTTTATCCATGATGCCAAGAAATTTGAAAAGCTGGTAAAGGTTCTGCCCCTGATCAAGGCCGCCTACGTAATGTACGCCCGAGTCAAAGATGATCCGCTCACGCACAAAGGTCTGAAGGGTGCCGCCGATCTGTTTATTTTTTTCCAGGATGCAGACTTTGTATCCTTCTTTCGCCAGTATGGTT
>JBMOKS010000449.1:0-11167 GCA_049324355.1 Bacteroidota bacterium | reverse complement strand
TCATTGTTTTTACTGCTCTGCGGGCCTGACAAATTTTTGCCTTCCAACAGACTTTTGTCACCACGGATACCCGCACCAAAACTTCTGTTTTCTGTCGTATACGCTTCATAACATCAGCCATAATCCAGACTTTCTAACCAGGCTCCAGGTACTGCCAACTGCAACGGCATTATTTACAATTTATACGGCACCACGGGCAATTGTAGTGGCGGTAACGGCAGTTGATTTTTGCTTATTGACAAGTTTGCGGGTGTTGTTTCCATCTTTATTCATGAAACCGCCATTGTTATTGATGAGATGGGCGTTGTCATCAGTGATATAGGCATTGTCACGAGTGAAACAAGCATTGTCATTGATGAAACAAGCGTTGTCATCGGTGATACAGCCATTGTCACGTGTGAAACGAGCATTGTCATTGATGAAACAGGCGTTGTCATCGATGATACAGCCATTGTCACGAGTGATTAGGGCATTGTAATCGATGAAACAGGCACTGTTACGGGTAATGTTGGCTGTGTTTCGAGTGATATGAGCATTGTAATTCATACTACAGCCGCTGTCACGATGGATGTACCAACCGGCACGCGGCAGGGTATCGCCAACCGCCTTGGGCAACTGCCCTCCCTGGATGGCAGGCCACAAGTCGTTCCGTTCAGGCTGTATGCCTCCATCCACAGGGCGCTTGTTCTCGGTTTCATTTCGGTGACCAACACCGGAATACCGGGGTAAAAGCAAAGGTTCTTTTTTGCAGCCCTTGGCAATAATTGAGTTATTTGTTTTTGATTCTGTTCTAACTCGATCATGCCTGCAACCTCCGTAAAAGTTTCCACCGATATCCATCAGCTGCTGCAGTCATTCTTCAGCGCAACAAGCTATACGCAGGTTGGCGTACTAACCGATAGCAATACCCGGAAGGCGTGCTATCCGCTAATTGAAAAGGTGCTGCCTTCTCATCAGGTGATGGAAGTAAAAGCGGGCGAGGATTTCAAAAACCTCACCACCTGTACAGAGATCTGGTCTGCCCTTACTGAGTTTCACTTCGATCGGCATGCGTTACTTGTCGTGCTGGGCGGCGGCGTACTTGGCGACATGGGAGGTTTCTGTGCGGCCACGTTTAAACGCGGTATCGACTTTGTGTTGATACCAACCACCCTCCTATCGCAGGTGGATGCCAGTGTAGGCGGCAAGTTGGGGATCGATTTTCAAAGTTATAAGAACCACATCGGCGTTTTTCAGGAGCCAAAAGCCACGCTCATCAGCACACAGTTTTTGAAAACGCTGCCAGAGCGCGAGTTGCGTTCCGGCTTTGCAGAAATAATCAAACACTGCCTGATTTCAGATGCTGCCAAATGGGATAGCATCCGCAAGGGCAACCTTGCCTCACAAAACTGGCTCGACCTGGTAGACCATTCAGTCGCCTTTAAAGATGGTGTAGTGAGCCGCGACCCAAGAGAGAAGGGTGAACGGAAGATTTTGAACTTCGGCCATACCGTTGGTCACGCGGTGGAAAGTCTTTCGCTGAGTGGCGACCGTTTATTTCACGGCGAAGCCATTGCAATGGGCATGATAGCAGAAGCTCGCATCGCATCGAAAAAGGGATTGCTCAATGATGCTGAGCTTCAGCAAATCCAGAAGTACATATTGGAGATTTTTGGCAAAGTGAAGCCAAGTACCCCAAACGAGGTGATTCACCTCATGAAGCAAGACAAGAAAAATAAAGGAAATAAGATATTGATGGCGCTGCCTGATTCAATCGGCAAGGCCCGATGGGATGTGGAAGTCAGTGAAGATGAAGTGAGGGAAGCCCTGGCATATTACGATTCGCTCTAGTCACACTTAAACGTAGTGAACATCCGAATCATCCGTCTTCTCTTTCTCCGTCTTTAGCACTTTCTTCAGGTTCTGTGCATTGCGAACGACAAACTCTTTTGTCTTCTTCTTGCGATCGCCTGTTAGCAACCACGCCGCCAGAAGAGCGCCGCCTGCGAGGCCCAGTCCAATTGCTATTTTACGTGTTGTACTCATACTTTTTATAACTGCAAAATTATCCAATTTGTTTCATGCCCCTGAAAAAAAACTGACATTCGTGAATATTTTTTAGAAGCAATTTCAAATCATCTGTGAACTCACTCCTCATCTCACGAAAGACTTCCGTTGACGGAACTGTTGAACATCTCCCCTCTTCCAAAAGTCTGAGCAACCGCGCGCTCATTCTGGAAGCACTCGCCGGCAACCAATCGGTTGTTAGCAACTTGTCTTCCGCACGCGACACGGTGTTGATGCAGAAACTTGTTCGCAGCCCCGAAAAAACCATCGATGTGATGGACGCTGGCACTACGATGCGTTTCCTCACCGGTTTCTTCGCCATCAAAGGCATGAATAAAATCATGACCGGCTCCGCACGAATGAAAGAACGACCTATCGCGTTGCTGGTAGATGCGCTCCGTACGCTTGGAGTAACCATCGACTACCTCGAAAAAGATGGATTCCCTCCGCACGAGTTAAAAGGTTTCTCCGGCCAGCAAACAAACCAACTCGACATGCCGGGCCATGTTAGCAGCCAGTACATCTCTTCGCTGATGATGGTAGCGCCACTTTTGCCAAAGGGCCTCACCATTCGCTTGACGGGCAAAGTGGGCAGCCGCCCCTACATCGAAATGACAGCCGCGCTCATGAAACACTTCGGTGCGACCGTGCGATTCAATGAACCAATTATTGAAATACCGAATGGGATTTATAAAGCAAACCCCTACGCCGTAGAAGGCGACTGGTCGGGTGCGAGTTATTGGTTTGCCTTCACCGCTTTGGCAGAAAAAGCTTCCATCGACTTACTTTCTGTAACCGATGCATCGTTGCAAGGCGACCGTGCCATTGTGGAAGTGATGGAACAACTTGGCGTAAAAACAACCTTTCACCGCAGTGGCGCCCGCCTGGAAAAAAAGAATGCTGCCAACACCGTGGAATGGGATTTCAGCCAGTGCCCCGACCTGGCACAGACGGTATTACCTGTATGTGCAGCAAAAAAAATCAAGGGCACATTTACGGGGCTTGAAAGTCTGCGTATAAAAGAGACGGATCGCATCTACGCGCTGCAACAAGAACTCGCAAAGATTGGCGCAGAGATTACGGAGCCTACCACGGGCACATGGATACTAACACCTTCTTCTTCCGCGGCACTTCCCCCACGCATACAGGTAAACACCTATCACGACCACCGTATGGCAATGGGACTGGCTCCATTGGCAACGCTGATGGAAGTTGAGATTCTGGATCCTTCGGTAGTGAATAAATCATACCCTACGTACTGGCAGGACATGAAGAATCTGGGATTTGCGATCTCAGAACACTAGCGACTTAAAATAAGTAGCAGCCAACACCATGCGGCTGCCATACCACGAAAACATCTCACCGTCGACATCCCGAATTTTAATGCCAGGGAGTTGTTGATGAAGCTCCACCTTGTGTTCTTCCTTGAAAGGAAATGGTTCGGAAGAAAGAAGGATGACATCGGGGTGGATGTCGCGGAGTTGGGAAAGTGTTACTTCGGGATATCGGGGTTGGCTTTGGAGTACATTCTCCAACCCAATCTTCTCCATCATGCTATGAATGAATGTGTCGCTGCCAACAGCCATCCACGGTTCGCGCCATATTAAATATGCCACGCGCGTTCGCGGAAAGAACGGAGCACCTCCGAAACCCAGATTAATTCTGCCAGCCAACTCGTTAGCCTCGGCAATCCGACCGGTAACTTCTCCGAGTTGAGCAATCATTTGGAGGGCATCGATGTAGGTATTCACATCACTCATCCACACAGGATACTTTTCAGCTAACTGAAAGATTCCTTCCGGGTAATTCTCTTCTTTGTTGCCAATAATCAGGTCGGGTTGCAGCGCATCGATCTTCGCGAAATCAATTTTTTTTGTGCCACCAACAATTGTTTTGTCTTTCCGAGCGTGGATGGGATGAACACAAAAACGGGTAACGCCCACCACTTCGCTGCCCAGTTTCAGATCGAACAAAAGCTCGGAAATAGACGGCACCAGCGAAATGATACGACGCGGCGCGCCAGAAAGCGTGACCGAACGACCTAATTGATCGACGTGAACAGAAGGCAACATGCCTTCAAAGATAGTAACGCCTAGTTGAGAACGGGCTCCGGAGTTTTGTTCGGCACTTGCACATAAAACGTAGTGCCCTCCCCCGGTTGCGAACGCAAATGTATCACACCGCCGAGGCGATCAATGGTGTCTTTCACAATATAAAGACCCAGGCCAGTTCCTTTCGATTGGCTGTGGCCGCGGTAAAACATGTCGAATATTTTATCGCGATGTGCTGCTTCGATACCTACGCCATTGTCTTCAATTTCAAGTTGAAGTACCTGCGGCATAACAGATGCAACGATGCGAATAAACCGGTTTTCTTTCGCAGGATCTGAATACTTGATGGAGTTCGAAAGAATATTGGTGATGATTGTTTGCAGACGAATCGGATCTGTGTACAGCGACTTTGCATCCTCCACCACAGACACACTGATATGAATCCCTACGGCTTCGGGTTGATTTTCGAGCGTCTCTACTTCTGTTTTGAGTAGTTCGTTTACGTCGACTTGCTCATTAAGTATGGCCAGCTTTTCGTTCTTGTAGAAACTGTTCACCTCCTCGATGAAAGATTCCAGGCGAAGCAGGCTGGATTTAATTAATGTCAGATACTTCGTGCGTTCTTCTTCACTTGCTTTTTCGGCAAGATTTACGAGACCTAGCGCCGAGTTGATGGGGGCCCGCAGGTCGTGGGTGGTTTTAAAGATAAAATGGTCGAGATGATGATTTGCAGTCTCGAGTTTTTTAAGCTCCGTTTTACGGTCTGTAATATCGAGCATACACACCACTACGCCACGAATCTGATCGTTGGCCATGTGGTTCGATACGGTTACATCGAAGAAGCGCTCGGCACCTTTGCGCGTAGGTAAACTGATCTCTAGATGGCCGTTGTTATTACTCTCGGCAAGGCATTGCTGCCACTCCGCGCGCTTATTGGGCGGCACCAGGTTGAGCGCATTCTTTCCCAGGAGGGAATAAGGCTCGATGCCGAAAATAGTTTTTACGGTAAGCGATGCATACCGAATCCGGTATTGTTCATCGGTTACTAAAACAATACTCTTTGGGCCGGACACGACCACAGAGAGCAAATCCTCCGTTTTTATCATCCCGTACACTTTTTGTTTTAACCAACTTCACTAATCCAGATAAAAACTTCATTCAATAGGCTCTCGTTTGGGGATCCGACAAATCGTTCGCTTAGATCAAGATGGCCATGCTGGCCAACTGGCTCGACACTTTCAGGTTAGAGCTTGTTACCGAAGCCTGATTCAATTCAAACTTCAGCTTACCGTCCTGCACCTTAAAGTTGATGTGACTTCCTTTTTGACCAAGGTTTGCACTGTCGGTTATGGTGAGCACTGGCTTACCTGTAATGGCCGTTTTGATACCTTCAAATTCGCGGTTCTTACTTTTGCCGAGATAAACCACAGCACAACCTGCTGCTTCTTCGGCGGAAGCCAACTTTTTTACCACATACTTCTTGGTGCCTTTCGGCTTGCCGTCGTACCAGGTTTTTAAGGTGTTGAAAACTTCTTCGTCGCCCATAACGCCGAGAACGAAGTCACCTCCGTCGCCTTCATTGGGCCATTGAATATATTTCACGAAGTTAAAGAGCATCGCCGCATGAATCTCGTGCATGGGCTTCTCCTGTTGCGCATTTGCCGCAGAACCGGCTAAAAAGATAGCGCTGAGGACGATAACTAATCTTCTCATTGGTCTTTGATTTTAGGGGTCAACAACAAATGTAAAAATTCTTTTCTGGTTTATGCAGAAAAACCCTGCCCCAACGAATCGGGGCAGGAGTCTTTCACAAACAAACCCATTAAATCAGAATGGCCATTGAAGAAAGGGCACCTGATACTTTAAGGTTAGATGCATCGATTGCTTGCTGATTCAATTCGAAGCGCAGCTTATCGTTCACCGTACGGAAGTTGATACAGCTTCCTTTCTCACCTAAACCGTTCTTGTCAGTTACCACGAGCGTACCTTTACCAGACACTTTATTCTTCACTGACTCAAACTCTCCGCTCTTTGTTTTGTCGATAAATACCACGTGGCAATCCGACACTTCAGCTGCTGAGTTAAATTTCTTTACCACATAGGTTTTAGAACCTTTTGCCTTGCCACCATACCAAGTATTCAAGGTATTGAACATTTCACCATTACCGATTACGCCAATTACAAACTCGCCACTCTTATCGTGGTCAGGCCATTGTACATACTTAATGAAGTTGAACACCATCATCGAGTACACCTCATGCATCGGACGATCGTCCTGTGCGAATGTGGTTCCGCTCACTACTACCAGGGCTGCCACCACTAAAGCTTTCAACGTTTTCATTTCTACTTGATTTTTTTGGGTTTCGTTGACACAAAGGTAGGCCCCCCCCAGCCCGTGGAGAAACCTACCTTGACCCGTAACTTTCTGATGTAAGATTTACTGGTTTTCTAGCGGATGTACCGGTAGTCGTGACCCGGTTTTACCTGCAAAAGGACCTCGTAAATGAGGTTTATGACGTTTTCTACGTCGTCTTTGTGGACTGTTTCCACAGTTGTGTGCATATATTTCAAGGGTAGGGAAATGAGCGCAGAGGCCACTCCTTCCGCAGAATATGCAAAAGAGTCTGTGTCGGTACCCGTAGACCTTGAAACGGCCTGGCGCTGGAATGGAATTTTCTTCTTCTCGGCTACCTGAATAATCATTTTCAACACATTATTCTGCACCGCAGGACCGTAGCATAATGTGGGGCCAAGGCCGCATTTCATGTTACCGCTCTCCTTTTTATTGTACATCGGCGATTGCGTGTCGTGCGTAACGTCTGTGCAAATGGCAAGATCTGGTTTTAAACGACGGGAAATCATCTCGGCACCACGCAAACCGATTTCTTCCTGTACAGCATTGACAATGTAAAGGCAGAAAGGGAGTTTCTTTTTGTTTTCACTGAGTCGGCGGGCTACTTCAGCAATCATATAGCCGCCCATCCGGTTATCCAGGGCGCGGCCTACGAGATAATTCTTGTTGAGTTCCATCAGCTCGTCTTCGAACGTGGCTACACAGCCTACGTGCACGCCCATCGCCTCCACTTCCTTCTTCGACTCGGCGCCAATGTCAATAAAGATGTTTTTCAACGACGGCGTCTCTTCTTTACCGGCATCGCGCACGTGGATAGCGGGCCAGCCAAATACACCTTTCACCACACCCTTTTCGGTGTGAATATTAACGCGCATTGACGGAGCTATCTGGTGGTCGGAGCCACCATTGCGGCGCACATAGATATAACCCTCTTCGGTGATGTAGTTTACAAACCACGAAATCTCATCTGCATGGGCTTCGATCACTACTTTATAAGGTGCTTTGGGATTTACAATGCCGACGGCAGTGCCATACACATCCACCATGTAATCATTGATGTAGGGCTTAATGTAATCCAGCCAGATTTGCTGGCCTGTGTATTCGAAGCCGGTGGGTGATGCATTATTGAGATAGTCGTACAGGAATTTTTTGCTTTTCTTATCCATGGGTTCAGTGTTTGATTATCAAGTTTTGATGTTTTGGGTATAAAGTCAAGCGTACACTACAAGGGAATGTTGCCGTGCTTCTTTTTAGGCAGCTTGGCGGCTTTATTCTCCAACATTTGAAATGCACGAATCAGTTTCTCGCGTGTCTGCTCGGGGTAAATCACCTCGTCGATGTAGCCACGGTGCGCAGCGCGATACGGGTTCGCGAATTTACGCGTGTACTCATCTACTTTTTCATTCAGCTTGGCAGCGGGATCGGCCGCTTCGCTGATTTCCTTTTTAAAGATAATTTCTGCTGCACCTTTGGCGCCCATCACGGCAATTTCCGCAGTGGGCCACGCATAATTTAAGTCGGCGCCGATGTGTTTGGAGTTCATCACATCGTATGCACCGCCGTAGGCTTTGCGTGTGATGACCGTAACGCGAGGAACAGTAGCTTCCGAAAAGGCATACAGCAGTTTGGCGCCGTTGGTAATGATGGCGTTCCATTCCTGATCTGTGCCGGGTAGAAATCCGGGAACATCTTCGAGAACCAAGAGTGGAATATTAAAGCAATCGCAGAAGCGCACAAAACGAGCGCCTTTTACGCTTGAATCAATGTCCAGCACGCCGGCCATAGAAGAAGGCTGATTGCCTACCACGCCTATACTGCGACCTGCAATGCGCGCAAAGCCAACAACAATGTTCTCGGCAAAGTTTTTATGCACTTCAAAGAAAGAACCATCGTCGACCACGCCGTTAATGACCTCGCGCATGTCGTACGGCTGGTTGGGATTGGCAGGAACAATTTCGTTCAAGGCAGGACGCAGTTCATTGCCGGGAGAGTAAGGAAGTCGTGGTGCTTCATCTTCGCAGTTTTGCGGAATGTAGCTAAACAACTGCTTGATGTTGGCGATGCACTCCGCTTCGTTGGCACAGGCAAAATGAGTAACACCGCTTTTTGTGCTGTGCGTGGTAGCACCTCCGAGTTCTTCGGCCGTTACGTTTTCGTGTGTAACTGTTTTCACCACATTCGGTCCTGTTACAAACATAAACGAGGTGTTCTCCACCATAAATATGAAATCGGTCATGGCAGGCGAGTACACCGCGCCACCTGCGCAGGGGCCCATGATGGCTGATATCTGCGGCACCACGCCTGAGGCCATTACATTGCGATAAAAGATGTCGGCATACCCACCTAGCGACACGACACCTTCCTGAATACGGGCGCCACCGGAATCATTCAGACCGATGAGGGGAGCACCATTCTTCATGGCGAGCTCCATCACCTTTACAATTTTTTCTGCATGGGTTTCGGAGAGCGAACCACCGAATACAGTGAAGTCTTGCGAAAAGACATACACCAGGCGACCGTGAATAGTACCGTAGCCAGTGATAACACCGTCGCCGAGATAATATTCTTTGTCGAGACCGAAGTCGCGACCGCGATGCATCACAAACTTGCCGAGTTCTTCGAATGATCCTTCGTCCAACAGCAAGTGAACACGCTCACGCGCGGTTAACTTGCCTTTGGCATGCTGTTGTTCAATTCTTTTTTCGCCGCCACCTAATAATGACTCCTGGTTTTTGCGGTGCAGTTCGTCAAACTTTTGCTGAAGTATTTCGGACGTTAATTTGTGTTTGCTCATACGTGGGTCTTGGGCTCCAAATATAAACATTGTTCGCGCTCGCCTTGTTATCTTGGGTCGCTAAACAAAAACCTATGAATTCGCCCGTTGCCATTATCGACATGGGTACCAATACCTTCCACTTGATGATCGCCCGCAAAACGGGAACGCGGTTCGAAATCATTTATCGCGACCGCGAAGCCGTGAAAATTGGAAAAGGTGGAATCAACAACGGGCACATCACCGAAGAAGGTTTAAACCGTGCGCTTACTGCCTTGCGGAAGTTTAAGTTGACGATTGACGAACATCAGGTGCAGGCAACTCTGGCGTTTGGAACGAGTGCCCTGCGCAACGCCGCGAACCGGCAGCACGTATGCGACGAAATCAAGAAGGCAACCGATATAAATGTGCGCATCATTTCCGGAAATGAAGAAGCAGAACTGATCTATAAAGGTGTGCGTGCCGCTGTGGCCTGGCAAGGCCGCGCATTGATCATCGACATTGGTGGTGGCAGTGTTGAATTTATCATTGCTGATCCGAATAACGTTTTCTGGAAGGCGAGTCTTGAAATTGGCGGGCAGCGTTTGCTTGAACTATTCCATCGGCATGACCCAATATTGCCGGAAGAAATTAATGCATTGGATAACTACCTGCTCGAGCAACTGAAACTGGTCTTTACGAAGCTTGCCGAGTTTAAACCCACCAACCTTGTTGGTTCTTCGGGTACGTTTGATACGCTGAGCGAAATGTATTGCGCCGAAAAAGGAATTCCCTACCACGAAGAAGACGGAGAGACTCCCCTCACGTTCGAGTCGTTTCACAACACGTATCAGCAACTGATTACCAAAGATCGCGCACAGCGAATGGCGCTGCCGGGCATGATTGAACTGCGGGTAGATATGATTGTGGTGGCGGTAGAATTAATACGCGTGCTGCTGGAAAAATATTCATTCGAGGAGATACGCGTATCTACCTATTCATTGAAAGAAGGTGCGTTGGCAGAGCTGGCCAACTAAAACCAAGCTGCCAGACTCGCCACCAAAAGTGTATTGGTGGAGGAAGAACCGTTTTCTGTAGCGAACACTTTATCGGAAGAGAAATATTGTTTTGCCTCGAAGCGTGCCAGTGCATGATGACCGACGGCGTAGTTCAAACAAACGCCGGAACTATACGCCTGAAAACGATTTGTTGCGGCAGTAACAGGTTGAATAAACACGTTATCGGGATCGTGAAAATATTCTACACGCCCTGACAACGAAAGTTGATGGGTGAAGTGATAACGACCGATGACATTAAACTGTCCCCACGTGCGACTCTGCGTTGTTGTCTGTTGCTGGCCCCAATAGAAACACGATGTAGCATCGAACTTTGACGATGGCTGAAAGATGGCGTGTACCTCGGAGAAATAACGCGTACGAAAATCGGGGCGCTCTGCCGATCGCTCATCGCCCACATACGTGTTCCAGTTAAACGTCCATTGACTGGACGGTTTGTATTGAAGTTGTGTGCCGAGCGACTTGCCTTTGTTGTTATCGTCAATCACTTGCCAGCCATTTAATAAATACACCGATGCCTGAACCGTTTCACTCAACGGCATCGACAAACGAGCACCAGCCAGATAGTAGGGAACGTTTTCCGGAGCGAACGAACGCGTATACATCAGCTGGTCTTTTGAGATAGCGGATTCGTTGGTGTAATGCGAACCCAACACACCCACATCCAGCCAAATGTTTCTTGAAGAAGACAGGAGAACACCAACGTTTGCTTCGACCAGATTCTTTAACGTACCGGGCTCGTTCTTGTAATTGTCGTTTATATACGTGCCAACACCGGGTACGAAGCGAGCACGCAGGTACTTCGAGCTGTAACGCACATCGATGTAGGCCAGATTGATGCTTACCGAGTTGTTGCGCGAGGAAGAAACGGTGTAAGGAAGCTGGGTGG
>JBMOKS010000448.1:0-11249 GCA_049324355.1 Bacteroidota bacterium | reverse complement strand
AGCTAAGGCTTCGTTGTTTGATAACAGGCCACAAAAAAAAATGGTCCGGGAAATTCTTGATATAAAGTGACCGGATAGTATCTTTTTTCGGTGTGTAAATGACGGCCTCAATATCGTCCTGGGCTACCGAAGTGATAGCCAGCGTGATTGAGCAAAAAAGAAAAAAGTATCGCATTAAAGAATATATTGACTAAGGTCCCTATTCTTCACCAAGTCGCTCAGCTTCTCCTTCACCATGTTGGCATTGATCGACAACCTGGAGTTTGCAGGGATTTTATCGGGTACGTCAAAAAGAAATTCGTTAAGCAGCTTACTCATCACGGTGTGCAATCTGCGAGCGCCGATATTCTCTACTTCGGCATTGATGCTGAAGGCCGTGTTGGCGATCTCTTCGATAGCATCGGAAGTAAATTGTATGTCCACACCTTCGGCTTCGAACAAGGCCTGATATTGTTTGGTCAGCGCGTTTTTCGGTTCTTTTAAAATATTGATAAAATCATCTTTGGTGAGATTGTTCAACTCCACGCGAATGGGAAACCTCCCTTGTAATTCCGGGATAAGATCCGACGGTTTGGAAATATGGAAAGCGCCGGCCGCCACAAAAAGAACGTGATCGGTGTTAATCACGCCGTATTTGGTGTTCACGGCACTGCCTTCGACGATGGGCAACAGGTCGCGCTGCACGCCCTCACGACTAACATCGGGACCGCTTCCCCCCTTTTTATTTCCCGAAGCTATCTTATCGATCTCGTCGATAAAAATAATTCCGGCATCTTCTGCCCGGCGAATGGCTTCTTCTTTTACCTCATCCATGTCTATGAGTTTGGCTGCTTCTTCTTCCAACAAAAGCTTGCGGGCCTCGGCCACGCTCACTTTTCGCTTCTTGCTCTTTTTGGGCATCATGCCGTTCAACATTTCCTGCAGGTTCATCATGGAAACTTCGTCCATCATTCCGGCGCCGACCATACCGATATTGGGACCGGAGCTGCCCTTGATGTTGATCTCGATCTTGCGCTCTTCCAGTTCGCCGTTGCGGATCTTGTCGCGGAATAAGTTTCGCGTGCGTTCATTGAGTTCTTCATCACTTACGGGCGTGCCCTCGATCTGCGTTGTGTGCCCTGTGCGTGTTGTCTGTGCTTTCAGGGGTGGAATTAGTGCGTCGAGAATAATATCTTCCACAATCTGCGCGGCTCTCTCTTTCACTTCTTCTTTTTTATGCGCTTTCACCATGTTTACCGATTGCTCCACCAGGTCACGTACCATACTTTCAACATCACGCCCTACGTAGCCCACTTCGGTAAATTTCGAAGCCTCAACTTTTACGAAAGGAGCGTCGGCTATTTTTGCCAGCCTTCGGGCAATTTCTGTCTTGCCCACACCCGTAGCACCGATCATCAGAATATTGTTGGGAACAATCTCGCGCTGAATGTCTGACTTCACGTTCATTCTCCTCCACCGGTTGCGTAAGGCAATCGCCACGTTCCGTTTTGCTTCGTATTGGCCAACAATGTATTTGTCCAACTCTTCTACGATCTGCCGCGGCGTTAAATATTTTGAATCCATTGTAGTTTATCGTCTCGTTATAAGTTTATCGATATTCATTGACAAAGTAAAGGAATAACCGGCATTTCCGGCCACGTACCCGCTTCTGCTAAAAACAAATTCCACTGATTTTATTCTTGCCGAAAATCCGAGCGAAAGCCCTGCCCCTCCTCCACCGTCTGATAATTTCAATGCCTGATGATTTAGATAGTTATAGCCAACCAGCAGATTTATGTTCCGGTGAAAAAGTACCTCTGCTCCGAAATTCAGGTGACTCAATATTTTCTCCAACGAAGTGGGTCTGGCGTCGGCATTCTTTGGGTCGTCGTAGGCTAACGCTTTTTTTGCCAGGTTGAATGCGGTCAACGAAAATCTAATCGGCATGTGCTCTGGCTTGATGGTGGCACCGACCTGAATATCGAAGGGCATTTTACTTTGGCTGGTCTCTGAAAACTCTGAAATCATAAACCCTAAATTTTTCAATGCCAATCCCACCGTAAGGTCTTGCTGCGGATGAATGAAGACACCACCAATATCCATCATCAGGGCATTACCGCGATAACCGGCCAGGGACGAAAAGACTGCTTTCACTGTAGCTCCCAAGCGGAAATTCGACACCTGATGACTGCGGCTCACGAGCAAGGCTGTCTCGCCTGATTTAAACTGGCCGGTCTCCTGTCCGCTGGCGTCATAACCTTGTAGGGTACCGTAGTTCATATGCAACACGCCAAAACTTAACATCCCTATTTTCCTGAAAGGACGTGCATAAGAAAAGAATGTCTGACTGGTCTTGGCCAGATATGCCTGATAGTTTACAGACGCAAATCCTGCCAAGGTATCGCTCACCAATGCGGGGTTGGCAGAAAAAAAATTTATGTCGCGATCGGCCAGCGAAATGTTTACACCACCGAGTCCTGAAAGTCGCGCAGTGCCAGACATTTGCAGAAATTCAAATGCCTTTTGGCCGCCGGCCTGACTCCAGGCCGTGAAAGCTGCGAGACACAAAAAAAGTATCAGTGTAATGCGCACAGTTCAGATCAGAAGTTCTAAGGTATTCAATTCTTTTTCAACTCCTTCCAAGCGATGGCCTCAAAATCAGTTATTGTAAAAAGGCTGAACTTTCTGGTCGGTCAGCGGAAATTCCATAGGTTGTTTTACTTTCTCTTTCAGCAATGCCACCTTCAGCACATCATCGACATGATCGACATAGTAAAAGGTCAATCCTTTAACATATTGTTTTTCTATTTCTTCTATGTCTTTGCGGTTCTTGGCGCTCAGCACGATTTCTTTGATGCCACTCCGCTTGGCGGCCAAAATCTTTTCTTTAATGCCGCCTACCGGCAACACTTTTCCGCGCAATGTGATCTCGCCGGTCATCGCCAGTTTTGATTTTACCTTACGTTGAGTAAAAATTGAGGCCAGCGAAGTAAACATTGTAATGCCTGCCGAAGGGCCGTCTTTCGGAACAGCGCCCGCTGGTACGTGAATGTGCAAATCGTATTGCTGGAACACACGGTGGTCTACGCCCAAAGTTTGCGCATTGGATTTTAGATATGATAACGCAGCCATGGCCGATTCTTTCATCACATCGCCCAACTGCCCTGAAATGGTGAGCGCACCCTTACCCTTGCTCAGGCTGGATTCGACAAAAAGGATTTCTCCGCCTACTTGTGTCCAGGCCAGACCTGTGACCACACCGGCAATATCGTTGCCCTGATATAATTCCTCGTCGAACGATGGTGAGCCCAGAATTTTGAGCACCGTTTCTTCCGAGATCAATTTGTCATAGGTTTCTTCCATGGCTACAGACTTGGCCACGTTGCGCACCATAGTGCCAATCTTCCGCTCCAGGTTGCGTACGCCGGATTCTCTCGTATAGCTGTTAATGATCTTGGCTACCGCCGTTTTATTGAACTTCACATGCGACGGTTTCAACCCATGCTCTTTCAACTGCTTGGGAATAAGATGTCTCATGGCTATCTCAATTTTTTCCTCCAGGGTATATCCGGTGATTTCGATCACCTCCATCCGATCGCGCAATGCCGGGTGGATGGTATCCAGTGAATTAGCCGTAGCAATGAACAGGATCTTGGAAAGATCATATTCCACTTCCAGGTAGTTATCACCGAATGTATTGTTCTGTTCCGGATCGAGTACCTCCAACAACGCGGAGGAAGGGTCGCCCCTGAAATCTGATTTAACCTTATCGATCTCATCCAAAATGAAAACAGGATTCGAAGACTGCGATTTTTTTATGTTCTGCAAAATCTTTCCCGGCATAGCGCCGACATAAGTTTTGCGGTGGCCCCGGATTTCAGCTTCGTCGTGCACGCCACCGAGAGACATGCGCACATATTTGCGCTGCAGCGCTTTGGCAATGGAACGACCGAGGGAAGTTTTTCCAACACCTGGAGGGCCATACAGACAAAGTATTGGCCCCTTCATGTCTTGTTTAAGTTTTAAGACCGCAAGATATTCCAGAATACGGGTCTTCACTTTGGTGAGACCGAAGTGGTCGTGGTCGAGAATTCTTTTGGCGCGTTTCAGATCAAAATCATCGTCAGTATATTCGGCCCAGGGCAGGTCGAGCATAAACTCGATGTAGTTCATCGCCACCGGATACTCGGCCGCCATGGGATTGATGCGTAGCAACTTATCCAGCTCTTTGTTAAAATGCTCGGCTATCGTTTTGGTCCATTTTTTAGTTTCCGCGCGTTTACGCAATTTTTCAACTTCCTTATCCGGACCGTCATATCCTAACTCGTCCTGCAGCGCTTTGATTTGTTGACGGATGAAATAATCACGTTGCTGCTGGTCGATGTCGGTGTGTACCTTCTTCTGAATCTCGTGTTTGATCTCGAGCATCTGGATCTCGCGCATCATGTATTGCAATAGCAGAGTGCCGCGGTCGATGATGTTCTGCGTCTCTAATATCTTCTGCTTATCGGCCACCTCAACATTCAGGTTGGACGACAAAAAATGGATCAGGAAAGACATGCTTGAAATATTATCAAGCGCTACCTGCGCTTCCTGAGGAATTTCCGGGTTGAGTTTTAATATCTTCGACGCCGCATCTTTCAACGACTGCACCAGTGCCTTGGCTTCTTTGCCGTTGATGTTCAACATGGGCTCAGTTAGCAAATTGAATTTTGCCGTGAGGAAAGGATCTTCTTGTGTGAACTCGCGAATACTGAATCTGTTTTTGCCTTGAATGATAATGGTGGTATTGCCATCGGGCAACACCAGCATTTTAATAATGCGGGCGACGGTTCCGGTACGATAGAGGTCGTCGATAGCCGGCTCTTCGGCCTGTGAGTTTTTCTGCGCCAGCACGCCGATGATCCGATTTCCCTGGTAGGCCTTTTTCACCAGCCGAATAGACTTTTGACGGCCCACGGTAATGGGTATCACCACACCTGGAAACAGTACAGTATTTTTTATAGGAAGGATAGACAGTTCCTCGGGCAGGTCCTCGGGTTTCAAATCACTTTCCTGTTCAGGATTGATCATTTGAATAAAATCATCCGAATCTTCCTGGACTAATTGTATTGGCAATGAGTTAAACATGGGAAATATGCCAGTTTGGCATAACTTAATATAGTGCTTCTAATGTATTCGTTAAATCCTTTTATTCGACAATAGTAGTGCCACGGGTGTTGTAAAAGAAACAAATTTGTTCCAACTTTATTGGCTTAGCGTGATTTTTTAACAAATCCGGTTTCTGTGAAAACCTATTTTTTCATCTTCGCAGTGGCTTTTTTGCTTCTATCGCTTACTCCGCTACAGGCCCAAAAGGCCAAAAACAAATTCAAAAAAGGCGGAGTGGTGCAGCTTCATGATAGCCTGACAAGCTACAGCCAATCTGACATTTTTGATTTTCCGAACCTCAATAAGGTGCGGCGATATCACGACGCAGAAAAATTGAAAAAAATCCAGCAATTAGAAGCCTCTTTTGCCGATCGTGAATTGTACGCGGCTTTGCGCGAATACGTGAAAAATTTCGGTGTCGACAACTTCTCAACTCAAACACCGCTGCTCTGGAAGTTAGCCAAAGCTTCAGAAAAAATGGGCCAGCCGGGAGAATCGGTTTTGCTATACAAACTGGTGCTCAAGCACCATCGGCAGAACGTTGACCTCAAGAAAGTACGCGAGGAATACGATTCTGCGAGCCAGAAGGAAAAGGACTATTACGTGCCGCTAAAAGAATATTATGAACTGGTGGAGTATCGCAAGGAAATCGACACCCTTCGCCCCCCTCATGGTGTTTTGCTAAAAATGGAAGAATGGGTGAATTCGCCGAAAGCGGACTATGGGCCAACCATCGGCAATATTGACTACCTGCTACTGTTTACTTCAAAAAGAAATTCCCATCTGCAAAGCATAGAACGCACGTACGATGAAGATCTTTTTTTCACCACCCGCGTTGACGGGCAATGGTCGGAGGCCCAGGGATTCAAAAATATAAACACCCGGTACAACGAAGGCTCCGCCTGCCTGAGCCTCGATGGCAAACACCTGTACTTTGCACGATGCAATTCCCCGGACTCGCATGGCAATTGCGACATCTTTGTGGCCGACATGAAATCTGATAGCACATGGGGTACCCCCCGGAACCTGGGACCTGCCATCAATACCACGTCATGGGATTCGCATCCTTCATTGTCACATTCGGGAGACACTTTATTCTTCGCATCCGACCGCATCGGTGGATTTGGTCTCTCTGATATCTATTTTTCAGTAAAAGATGAAGACGGAAACTGGCAAAAAGCCCATAATATCGGTCCTATCATCAACACCAGGGGCAATGAAGTGAGCCCGTTCTTTCATCACCGTTTTAATGTATTGTATTTCAGCTCGAATGGTCAGCCACTAACGTTTGGAGACTTCGACATCTACAAAGCATATCATCATGGTAAGACGTGGGGTGAGCCAAAAAACATTGGACCACTGGTGAATGGTCCGGGCAGCGAGTACTACTTCACGATCGACTCGGAGTCAAGTCATCTATATTATGCACGCTCGGCTGAGGATGACATCAACAATCTCGATCTGCATTCCTTCCCGGTGCCCATGGAAGCTCAACCCGAAGCTGTAGCACATCTGAAGGGGTCGCTGGTGAATTCGGAAACCAAAAAACCGTTCAGGGGAATTGTTTCTATCATCGACCTCGATCGCGGTGTTGAAGTAGCACCAAAATATTTACGCCCCGATGGTTCATTTGATTTTAATCTCATCAACAAACGTAATTATTTACTGATCATCCAGGGCGACGATTTCTTCCGCATTGAAGAAATTTTCTTTATGGATGGCGACATGGAGATCAGCAAAGAGACAGAGCCCATCGAAAGTAAGATTGCGTTCAAATCTCTGGAGTTTGAAAACGGTAAGGCGGACATCCTTCCTGTGATGCATCAAGATCTCGATAAGCTTGCCAATTTCCTCATTGATCACCCGCGATTTAGATTGAACATCTCGGGGCACACTGATTCACAGGGTAAAGAAGATTCAAACCTTCGTCTCTCACAGGCGAGGGCTGACGCCATTAAAGCTTATCTTATCTATCAATTCAAGATCGACGCCGACCGGATTCAAGCCAATGGCTACGGAAGTTCAAAACCCATTGTGGAAGAAGAAACCGACGACCATCGGAAACTTAATCGCAGGGTGGAGTTTCATATTAAAAAGGATTGAGGGCTCAATAGCTACCTTGTCAACTTACCAGAAATATGGCGCTTTTTGTGGTCGATTCCGCCGGCTGCGAGCTGCCAGATTCGAGCTACGAGAAAAAACTCGAGGCTCGTAGCTTCAATCAACGAACCTTTCAAAAATGTCACATCATGCATAAGATATTTTAAAACTTGACTAAGTAGGAATAGGTAGTAGTCATTGGTCAATAAGTCGCGAAGAAATAATGACTACTGACCCGTGACTGCGACCTAGAATAGTTTGATAATGTCGTTGGCAAAAATGAATACCATCAATGCCAGCAGAAATACCATGCCTACTTTTTGAGCGGTCTCTAAGAACTTGTCTGAAGGTTTCCTTCTTGAAATGATCTCGTAAGAAAGGAACATCACGTGGCCTCCATCGAGTGCCGGAATGGGCAGCAGGTTCATGAACGCCAGTACCAGCGACAGCACACCGGTGAGTGACCAGAAGCGAGCCCAATCCCATTCCACTCCGAAGGCTTGCATGATACCGATCGGTCCTGATAATGACTCCTTTGGCGATAATGCACCGGAGATTACTTTGCCAAAGGCTTTAACCTGAATGGCCAGTGTGGTAAAAGCGCGCTTGGTGCCTAATGGAATAGCCTCCAAAAATCCATATTCGATCTTCTGTTCCGCTCGTTCGAAAAATTTCAGCGGCGGCGCGGGGCTGAAGCCAATCAACGTCTGATCTTTAAAGCTTTCGCGGAACGAAAGTTTTTGATCTCCACGAAGTACGATAAAGGAGATAGAATCGCTCTTCATTGCTTGTGACTGTTTTACCAACGACGATACTTCATCGAAATAATTTACCGATACGCCGTTGACTTCAACAATTCGGTCGCCTTTGGTCAGGCCCACGCGCTCGGCAATAGAGCCTGGTTGAACGCCTTCAACAATTGGGGCAAAGCGGAACCAGATGAAGTTTGCAGCATTCTCCTTTTTGTTGAATTTCTGAATAAAATCGCCGGGAATAGGAATGTCGATCAGTTGTCCATCGCGCTGCACGGTGTAGTAGCCGTTAGTACTCAAGAGAGTTTCTGGTCGTACAAGATCCTGAAAATATTTAAAATCTTTTCCGTTGATCTTCACGATCTGGTCGCCTGTTTTCAAGCCAATACTTTCGCCGACGGGACCAACCTGAAAGCCACCGTTATTGTTGATCTCATCTTTGAGCAGATAAGTATCGCCGTACGTGAAGGTGATGCCGATGAATATCAGCACGCCCACGATGACGTTTACAATGATTCCACCGAGCATGACGATGAGGCGCTGCCATGCGGGTTTCGATCTGAACTCCCAAGGTTGTGGAGGTTGTTTCATCGCCTCGGTGTCGAGCGATTCATCGATCATACCCGAGATCTTGACATATCCACCCAACGGGATGGCACTTAGTGCATATTCTGTTTCACCTTTTCTAAAGGACCAAATTTTTGGCGGGAACCCGATCGAAAACTGCTCAACCCTCATTCCGAAGTATTTAGCGGCAATGAGGTGCCCGAACTCATGCACCGCTACCAAAAAAGAAAGACTCAGCAGCAGCTGAGCGAGCATAATCATCCAATCCATCTTCTTGTATTAAACTTTTTTTGTAATTATTTATTAACCAGTTCAAACGCCTTTATTCGTGTCTCTTTGTCAGTATTGACGTAATCTTCGTACGACGGGCTTTTGATATAATCCATTTTTACGAGGCATTGTTCCACTATATCTGACATTTCCATAAATCCGATATTGTCCTTCAAAAACTCGGCCACCGCCACTTCATTGGCAGCATTTAGCACGCAAGGCATGTTTCCAGCCCGATTTAAGGCTTCGAATGCCAGCGCAAGATTACGAAAAGTTTCTGTATCGGGCTTTTCGAATGTCAACGCCGGATAATTAGCAAAATCGAACCTTGGAAAGCTTGTTTTTAGCCTTTCGGGATAACTAATAGCAAATTGAATGGGCAAACGCATATCGGGTAATCCGAGTTGCGCTTTGATGGAGCCATCCTCAAATTGAACCAGGGAGTGAATGATGGACTGCGGATGAACGATCACCTCTACTTGCTCGGGAGCCAATCCAAAAAGCCATCGCGCTTCGATCACTTCCAAACCTTTGTTCATGAGGGTGGCTGAATCGATCGTAATTTTCGCCCCCATGTTCCAGTTGGGATGTCTCAACGCCTGTGCTTTGGTGACCGAAACAAGATCACTTCTCTTCTTACCTCTGAAGGGTCCGCCGGAGGCAGTAAGAATAACTTTCTCAATTTTGTTATGAAACTCACCCACCACACATTGAAAGATAGCCGAGTGTTCCGAATCGACAGGATAAATGTTTACACCTTTTTCCTGTGCCAGCATCGTAATCAGTTCACCGGCGACAACGAGCGTTTCCTTGTTGGCGAGCGCGATGGTCTTTCCCGCTTCAATTGCTTTGATAGTAGGTTTTAATCCGGAGTACCCCACCAGCGCAGTGAGCACAAGGTCTACGGAGTCCATCTGCACCACGGAACTTATAGCTTCTTCGCCTGTGTACACTTTGATATCCAATCCCATGAGCGCAGCTTTTACAAACGGATAATGCATCTCATTCCCGATCACAACTACATTGGGGTTGAATTTCCTGGCTTGCTCAATGAGTAGTTCGGCATTGTTTTGAGCGGTGAGTACTTCTACTTCAAAGGCCTCTGCATGCGACTCGATCACGTCGAGCGCCTGAGTCCCTATAGAACCTGTGGAGCCAAGAATGGCGATGCGTTTTTTGTTAGAAATCAAAGGCTATTATTTACGAGTCAAGGGCATTAAAAGTCGAAATGTTAATGTATCAGAGGGTATTTTAAGGCGCCGGGCGCTAGTCTTTCATTAATTTAGTCAATATTTCTTTAGCAGCCTCAGTGATGACTGTGCCGGGCCCAAAAATAAATGATGCCCCTGCGTCATACAAAAAATCATAGTCTTGCGCAGGAATTACACCTCCGGCCACAACAATAATATCCGGTCTGCCAATTTGCTTCAAAGCTTCTATCAATTCAGGGATCAGGGTTTTATGCCCACCGGCCAGGCTTGATGCGCCGACAATGTGAACATCATTTTCGGCAGCTTGTTTTGCAACTTCCTGCGGGGTCTGGAACAACGGGCCTATATCTACATCGAAGCCGAGGTCTGCGAATCCTGTTGCAATTATTTTGGCTCCTCGGTCGTGACCATCCTGTCCCATCTTCGCCACGAGAATGCGTGGTCTTCGGCCATCGGCCTCTGCAAAGCGATCTGAGAGTTCACGTACTTCTTCAAACTTTCGTTCATTTTTCATTTCTCCTGAATATACACCCGAAATTGACCTGATGGTTGCCTTATAACGTCCGAATACTTTTTCCATCGCCATCGATATCTCGCCCAGGGTAGCACGGTTACGTGCTGCGTCGATCGCAAGTTCCAACAAATTCCCTTGACCAGATTCTGCCGCCGTCGTTAGCGCACCAAGTGCAGCCTCAACAGCTTGGGTGTCGCGATCGGCTTTAAGTTTTTTTAATCTTTCAACCTGCTCCTGTCTTACGGCCGTGTTGTCTACTTCGAGGATCTCGAAATCGGGTTTATCGTTAACATGGTATTTATTCACCCCTACGATCACGTCACGCCCCGAATCGATGCGTGCTTGCTTGGAGGCCGCAGCTTGTTCGATGCGCATTTTGGGAATTCCACTCTCAATTGCTTTCGTCATGCCTCCCAGCTTCTCTACTTCCTCGATCAACTCCCATGCTTTCTCAGCGAGCTGCGCTGTGAGCTCTTCCACATAATAAGACCCGGCCAGTGGATCCACCATTTTGGTGACACCAATTTCCTTTTCTATAAACAACTGGGTGTTGCGGGCAATGCGCGCTGAAAAATCTGTAGGCAAGGCAATCGCTTCGTCAAGCGAATTCGTATGCAAGGATTGCGTTCCACCCATCACGGCAGCAAGGGCTTCGATACAAGTACGTGTTACGTTATTATAGGGATCTTGTTCGGTAAGGCTCCA
>JBMOKS010000447.1:0-11283 GCA_049324355.1 Bacteroidota bacterium | reverse complement strand
TCGCCGCTCATATAGCGCTGAACAATCACATTTCCTGTCACCGATGTTCCGTTCAGTAACGCTGCCACGCTCGCGTTTCCACTCGTCGCATCAGAAGTAGATATCAACGTCAGTACGCCACCTGTGTTAAAATCTGAGTTGGTTGAAGAGACGTTCAAGACGCCGGTCAGGCTAAGGGAACTGGTAAGCTGCACATCGCTGCCGCCGGTTTTATTGATCGTTAAATTATTAAATGTATGCCCCCCTCCTGCTACTGACTGCAAGGCCGAACCATTCAAGGTAATGGTGCCCCCGCTGGCATTAAGAGTGCTCCCGGCGTCGACTTGCAGGTTACCCGAAACGTTAACGTTGCCCGCCGGGAGAGTCAGTGTTCTGCCGGTTAGAAGCTGAATATTTCCAAACTGTGGCGTGCTCGTACCTCCCACCGTAGTTGTACCATCAAAAATAACAGAGCTGGTTTGTGGATTGTAATCCCCCGAATCATCGTTCCACGCCGATCCTTGCATGGTAATCGTAAAGGTACTGCCATTGAGTGTACTGCTACTGAGCGTCATAGTACCATTAATCGTGATATTCTGGTTCAGGGTGACAGTTCCACCGTTGATGGTCAGGTTGTTTAGATCTTCGCCGTCGGTCGGATCAGGAAGTTCAAGCCCTGTGGTCATGGATCCTCCGGTGTAAGTGACGTTATAAGAATTTCCGGCGGCATTGGCAACTCTGCTTCCCAGCAGTTGGGAGCCTGAATTCCTTGTTAGCGTCGCGCCGTTTCCAAGCGCTAATCCGGAGTTGTTGGTCAGGTCACCGCTTGTCAGGCTCAGCGCTGTAGTGATGGTTAAATTACCGTCCACCGTGGCAGTTCCAGAACCTGTTCTGTTAAAGTTAAATGTGTTGATGGTGCTTCCCCCGATATTGAATACCAGTGTTCCAAAAGCTCCTCCTCCGTTGATCGTGAGGACCGAAGATGAATTGCCTGACAGAAAGCCTCCTGTAGAGCTAAAGTTTCCTGTAAAGGTCAAAGTCTGTCCGTTAAAAATCAGGTCTCCGGCGGAGAGTGTGGTGACTCCTGTGAGTGTTACATCCTCGGCGAATGTCACACTTCCACTGGACCGGTTAAGTGTAAAGTGGCGAATACTCTGTGCTCCGTTTGTGAACGGAAACGCGCCGATGTCGCCCGATCCGTTAATGGTCAGGTCGGAAGATGAGCCGGTAAAAGTTATGAAGTTCGAATTGGCATTAATGTTACCTCCAAGGGTCAACGCGCGGGCGCCGCCGCTGCTGTTCACATTAAGATCTCCGCTGGTCAGTGTCAAATCTCCGCCTATCGTCACGTCTGAGGCAAGCGAAACTCCTGAAGCGTTGTCGATAACGGTATTAACGCCCGATGTTGTTGGATGTCCGTTGCCAATAAACTGTGCTGCGGCCCCATCATATACGATGGTCGACCCGGTATTGTAAGTTCGCGTGGCGAGGGGTGTGCGGATATTACCACCCGAGGTAACGTTTCGAATGGCGCCCAGCGCATCGAGCGATCCAACCCTGAGTGTGCCATCGAGGACAAAATCAGATGTTACGCCTGTTCCGTTGGCTCCAATCACCGAAGATGTTCCTACGTCTAACACATCATTAGGGCCTATGTAATAATCTATTGTTCCGGAGATCGTGCCGGTATTGGCAAAAGTATGGTTATTGCCACTATTAAAGTTAATAACACCTTGTGTGCTGGCGGCACTTTCGCGAAGGGTGCCGGCCTGCAGATCAAAATTACCGGAGATCTCCATGGTGCCGATACCTGAAGTTGAAGAACCTAGGCTGAGTATACCTCCCGTGGCATTCATGGTAAAGTCGCCGCTAATAAACACGGTACAGTTTCCGGCCGTCGTCACCGCAGATCCAGACGCATTGGTGGAATTATAAACGAAGTTGCCACCGACATTGACTACAGTTGCAACACCTGTGGTGCAGAACTGGACTCTTGAATTTCCCTGGATCGTCAGTGTACCGGGGATAGTGATCACTGGATCCTCGACGGTTGAAAGGGTAAGTATCCTGGTGTTAGTGGCTAATACAGTGAAGTTGCCTTGAACATCGGTAACGAGACCTGCCAGGTTGATCTGGCCGGCCTGGGCCGTACAATTCCAAACAAAATGCCCAAAGTTCTGTGACCAGTTAGCAGCGGAGGTTAAGGTCCGTCCGGTTGTATACCCGGCAATTTCTATTGTTGAGTTTGCGTCCCAGGTTGCCAATGGCAACACGCCTTGGGTGGTCGTAAACATATGGCGGTAAGTAGAGCCACTCAGGAACGTGATATTTCCGCCATCGTCGCCAGAAAAAGCTGCCGAGTTGCTGAGAATCAGCGTGCCGGAAACATCAAGCACACCGGTAGCCAACGTCAGGTCATTGCCTGCTCCGTTGGCGATAGTGACGGTAGCGGTGTTATCGATGGTCAGTGTTCCGTTAATTGTAACCTCGTCGATGCTGACGACATATGCCGCAGGGATGTTGACGATGTGGTCAATGATTATACCAGTCGAATTGGAGGCATCCGGCGGAATGCCCGTATCCCAAGTGTTAGGATCATCCCATGCGCCATCGTTAATCGATGTTGTCTGGGAATACGCTGTTGATACAATAAGTCCCAGCAGTAGAGGAAAAAATACTTTTGTAACAATGAAGTTCTTTGGTCGCATTGTCATGTTTAAGCCCACACATTAAGGTCCACAAAAATAAAAACTAAATCGTCAAAACCTGGGTGAATTTACAAGTTAATTCACTCAAAATCATGGTTGTAACCTTGTTTTCAAATAATATATCTCCGATATTCTCTTGACAATTTCTGCTTGTTCAGACGCAGACAAATGATTGCTGGAGGGCAAACAGATGCCTTGGTCAAAAAGGGTCTCGCTGCAACCATTTGTAAATGATTTAAATCGCGAAAAAACCGGCTGCCGATGCATAGGATTCCACAGAGGCCGAGTCTCTATTCCATGTGCATGGAGGGTCTTGCTCAGCATTTCCTGCGTTCTACCACCACTGCTTTCCGGTTGGATCAAAATCGTGGATAGCCATGCGTTAGAAAAATAATTACGAGGTTCGTTCATAAAACGGATTCCGGGCAATCCGGCTAACGAGGACTTGTACCGCTGATAGATAGCTCTTCGCGCGTTAACTTGTTCTTCCAGCAACGGCATACTTGCCAGGCCCGCTGCCGCGTTCAAAGGTCCCATCCGATAATTATATCCAACTTGCGTGTGTTCATTAAAATGTTTCGGCTCGCGAGCTTGAGTTGACCAGTACAGAACCCGCCGGTAAACGTTCTCATCGTTAGTCAACACAGCTCCTCCACCAAATGTTGTCAGCACTTTATTGTTGTTGAACGATAATATGCCGATATCACCGAGTGTGCCCATGTGCCGCCCGTGAAACCGGGAACCTAGTGCTTCCGCCGCGTCTTCGATCACAGGTACATTGTGGCGATGCGCGATTGCCATCAGCTCATCCATTTTTGCCGGCATACCGTAGGTGTGCACGACAATAATTGCCTTGGGTTTCTGAGCCGATGACTTCAACGCCACCTCGAGCAGGTGCGGATCCATGTTCCAGGTGTCAGGCTCGCTGTCGATAAACACAGGGACAGCCTGCTGATAAAGTATGGGATTGATCGTAGCAACATAAGTGAATGTTGAGGCAAGCACAAGGTCTCCAGGGCCTACATCAAGCGCCTTTAATGCCAGGTGAATGGCCGCAGTTCCCGAACTCAGCGCTGCCGCGTAGCGTGCCCCCGTTAGCCTTTGCAGGCTTTCTTCAAAATCGCTTAACAATTCGAAATGATTCTTTCCCGCATACTCTTCCAGCACACGGTACACCTTATGGTGATCAATGCAATTATATGACAAAGGAATGCGGTAACTCATTTGCTTTTAATCTTTTGATACCAAAAAGCTGTCATGAGTAATATCATTAGCATCGGGTTAACAATTATTCGATGGATCTGGGACAATAATGGGGAAGATATTTCAGAATCACCCTCCAGGGTCAGTTTAAGTAAAAAATAAAGCGGTAAGACAACGGCGATTTCGAACAGAAACACATAAAATCCAACCACCATATATTTCCGTTCCTGGAATATCGCATAAATTATCGCCATACAAGCAAAGTCGTTGATAATTAACCGAATTGTTTTATTAAAGACAAAAACGGCATTGGGGTGGATCAGCGAATAGTCAACATTCGATATTTTACAGAAAAATAAGCAATAATTATAACGTTGCAGGAGATAAACTGTAACCAGGATGGATACAGCCGCGAGCACGATTCCGGCCCGTGTCACCAAGTTATCAGGCCGATTCCAGCTTAGAGGCTTTTTTATCATTAAATCGTAAAACCCACATTGTCCACAGGGCAAATACAATCAAATATAAAATACCGGTAAAGAAATATTTGTGTACATAATAAAAATAATCCCTGAAAAAACGCGCCACATAATACAACAGCGAAATCCTGAAAAGATTGCTCACGTGGATGATGGCCAGACCCAGTATCAAAAACCACAGCATCGGTTTACGTGGTCCGCCAAAGGCCACGATGAAGGCAACAAAAATGATCATGACGTTAATGCCGTTGCAGCCTTCGAAAATGTTTAACATTACACGGCCATTTTCTTTTAACAACACGGTTGGTCCGACTGTATTTTGTTCGACATAAGTTTCGGCGCCGCAGGTGTTGAGTGCGAAAGACGTTTGACTGGCAACAACAGCTGTGATGCGATCGGGCTGCTGCACAAAGGACTCGATATAAATGCCGTAAAGTGTGTTGCCAACGACATATATGACCAGAAATTTGGCTAGAAAAACAAACGAAGGTTTAAATTCTTTCAGCATCATTATTTCAACTCAACCGCGGGAACGCCGACGATGGTGACTTCATCGGAAAAATCTTTCGTCACTACCGCTCCGGCACCCACCTTACACATTTTTCCAATCGTCAGGTTTTGGAGTATCCTGGCGCCAGTGCCGATCATGGTGGCTTCACCAATCACGACATTGCCTGATAAACTGCAGCCGGGCATGACCGTGCAATAGTTTCCAATAACCGTGTCATGGCCGATGGAATTCAGGAGATTAACGATAACAAAATCGCCTATGCTAATATTCAAAGTAAAGATATTTCCAGCGGTTACGATAGCGCCGTTGCCCAACCTGTTCCTCTTGAGGTCCACTATACTTTGTGGATGAATCACGGATGGAAACGTTACACCCGAATTCTTTACCGATCTGACCACTCGTCGCCTGATCAGCGGATCGGCAATGGCAAATATCACAGCGATAGGCCTGGCGTGGTCGTTTAATTGTTGTAATCCTCCCAATACCGGGATGTTATCAACTACGTTCTGCTGATGCATGCCATCGTCAAAAAAACCAACGAGATTCCAACGTTTTTTCTCCTGATTGATCTGATCCAAAAGCAATACAGTCTCCCGACCAAAACCTCCGGCTCCGTATATGGCAACGTCTTGAATCATGCTTGGCCTTTAAATTTCTCTTCCAGAAGAGACAGATCTTTCTTGAAAGATAGGATTAATACAATAGTTTTTACAAAGATCCGGAAGTCAAGCCAAAATGTAACGTTGCGGATATAGTGAAGATCATAGTCAAATTTAGCTTCCCAGGAGATGGAATGTCTGCCGTTTACCTGGGCCCACCCGGTGATGCCTGGCCTTACTTGGTGTCGCAGCCGCTGTGTTTCGGAAAAAAATGGCAGGTACTCTACAGGCAGCGGCCTTGGCCCGATTAATGACATTTCACCTTTCAGCACATTGATCAATTGGGGCAATTCGTCAAGCGATAGCGTTCGCAAAAGGTCTCCAAGCCAAAATCTTCGTTGCCCGATTGCGCCTTCAGTTGCTTTTAGGGTTCTGAATTTTATCAGGTTAAAAGTCTTTTCGTTCTTTCCTATTCTCAGTTGTCTGAAAAATACCGGTGTTTCGGCAGAGAAGAGATACAGCAATATGATCAGCACAAAAAGGATGGAGAACGTGGCCATCAACAATATTGAAAATGTGATGTCTGTAAGTCTTTTCAGGTAGCGGGCATACACAAACGTCAGTCGTTTGGTTTAAAAATAGAAAAAATAGTACGAAAAATGATCCGTAAGTCCAGCCAGAATGATTGGTTCCTGACGTAGTCAAGGTTCATGTCCAGTTTTACGGGCATGATCTCGCGAATATAAAAGTCGATGGGGTCTGGCTTACCTTCGAGCATTTCGTTTTCGTTGCGAAAGGCTATAGAAGCGTAGTCGGTGATGCCGGGGCGGACTGCCAGAACATTTTGTTGTTCAGGGTTGTACAGGTCAACGAAACGTTTGAGTTCCGGCCTGGGTCCTACAAGACTCATATCGCCTTTCAACACATTGATCAATTGGGGCAATTCATCAATTTTATATTTTCTGAAAAAGTATCCTGCCCTTGTGATGCGTGGATCGCGCCCCCCCACTGTGATGGATTGCAACTTATCGGCATCGATATGCATGGTGCGGAACTTGAACAGCGAAAACAGTATTCCGTTTTTGCCCACCCGAAGTTGCTTATAGAAAACCGGTCCTTTGGAGTCCATTTTTATCCACAGGCCGATGATCAAAAAGAAAGGCAGCAACGCCAACAGCGCCAGGATAGAAATAAAAAAATCAAAACCTCGTTTAACCATGGATCACGCTTTCATAGGCTGTCACGATCGCATCAACGATGTATCTGATTTTGCGCTCATCCAGTTCGGGATATACAGGAAGCGATATCTCCCGTGAGTAATTATCAAAAGCATGGGGAAAATCACTTATCGAGTATCCTCTTTCCCTGAATATTGTAAGCAACGGCAACGGCTGAAAATGCACGTTGACGGATACACCCTGTGCGGTAATAGCATCAATGATCTTATCGCGCTGTTCTTCAGTAATGGATTTGATCCTTAAGGCAAATAAATGACGCGACGAGCTTTTCTCCGACGTCTCTTCCGGAGGCATTTCCACCCAAGGGAACTTTGAGAGCAATTTCGTGTACGAGACGAATACTCTTTTTCTTTCCGGGAGGATCAGGTCATAGTATTTTCTAAGTTGTGCTAAGCCAATAGCTGCGCAAATATCGGGCATGTTGATCTTAAAGCCAGGATACACGATATCGTATCGCCAACCGCCAGATTGAGTTTTATTAAAAGCATCCTTCGTTTGCCCATTGAGCGACCACAGCCGCAGCATTTTATAGACAGCTTGGTTGTCAAATGGCTTCGGCAGACTGATGCATATTGCGCCGCCTTCGGCCGTTGTCACATTTTTTACCGCGTGAAAAGAGAATACCGTAAAGTCAGCCCATTTTCCCATTGGCTCCTTGTGATAATCGGCACCCAGTGAGTGAGCTGCATCCGAAAGCAACATGATCCTGCCTAGTTGTTTCTGATGATCGTGCTCTGGCCTAAACAACTTCACTACGTTCGGATCATTGACCAATGCCTGTAACTCTTTATAGTCGCACGGCCAGCCCGCAATATCCACGGGTATAATGGCCTTGGTTCGTGCTGTTATCTTCGATCGGATCTTTTTGATATCGATATTAAAATCGCTGCCCACATCGATCATCACGGGAGTTGCACCCAGGTGCATGACCACCAGCGCTGTGGCAGCGTACGTATATGCCGGAATGATGACCTCGTCACCCTGCTTCACGCCGAACCAGTGCAAGCAAAGCATCATGCCAGAAGTAGCCGAGTTACAGCACAGGGTCTTTTCCACCTTCAGCTGTTCGCAAACCAGGTCTTCCAGCGCCTTTACTTTTGGCCCTGTGGTTATCCACCCCGATTCAAGTGTCTCGACTACCTCTCTCTTAATGTCGTCATCGATATAAGGTGGAGAAAATGGTATTTTTATCATATCAGATCCTTTTGACCATGCTGAGGCTTTCACCTCTGACTTCCTGTTCAATCCATCCATTTTGTTTATAAGATCGTATGGCTTTTTCGTTTTTCGAATTTACGGTAAGCTTCATCACCTTGAAGCCTTTCTGCCGGGTTACTTTTTCAAAGTGTACGAGTAGCTGTGCTCCAAAACCTTTTTGCTGGAACTTTTTATCCACGCCGATGACCACTAGCCCCACGTTCGGCTCAGTAGGGTTTGACAAAGTTGTACGCCCTTTTTTGTTCCATAACTTTCGATAAATGTTGCGCAGTACAAAATCGTAACGTTTTATCATCTCTTTGTGAAACAACAACCAGGGTTTTTTGATAAACGACTTGACGGCCTGATCGAAGCTATATTGCGTCATACTGGAAGCCGAGCCATGCGCCAGCGTCCCATCTACGATGATTCCACCACAATAACCCACGACTTTATTATCGTGTTCGATGTGAAAAATAAATGCCCTGTCGGTAGAAAGGTACCACTCCAGCATCTTTCTGCAGTAGGCTCGCCCGAGGGCCGAAGTCAATGTGTCGGGAAAGGCCGACCGGTGGCAATCTGCCACGGCATTTAGATCAGCGCGAGTTGTATCTTTAATGACGGCCATTATTGTTGACTAAAAAATGCAAAAAATCTTCGGAGATTTTCTCGCGATCGAAGTATGTTTTTACGTAGGTGTAACCATTTTCACCCAAGCGAGAGCGAAGGGATTTGTCTGCGGAAAGGAGTTTGATCTGTGTCGCCAATTCGTATTCAGACTCCGGCGTGTAAAACACCGCGCACTTCCCTTGATTCACAAACAGTTCTTTAGCTTCACCATCAACACCCAAGATAACCGGTTTATTCATAGCCAGCGCCTCGAATATCTTCGACGGAATTGCCCCCAGGAAAAGATCGAGTTTTTTCAGTGGTACGATCACAATATCAATGGCACCGATCACATCCGCCAATTGATTTCTGGGGATGCCATTGAGGAATTCCACGTTCTTCAACTCCAATTCGACGGATGTGCGGACGAGCGATTCCTTTTCGGGGCCTTCGCCCACAAGAATAAATTTTAGCCTGCTTAGTTCACGGCATTGCTGCGCCGCCAGCAGTATGGTATTCAGGCCTTGTGCGTGCCCCATCAACCCGCCGTAGTAGACGATTATATCGTCAGGGGTAAAGCCCGCCTCTTTTCGCCAGTCGCGCTGTGTCAGAAAGGACTTGAATGTATCAATGTCGATTCCATTCCTTAGCCAGAAGATCTTCTTGTTTGGAAACCTTGCGGCAATATTCGCTACGATACCTTGCGTTTGTCCGGAGATGCTATCGGAACATCGGTATATCCATTCTTCGATTCCGCCGGCCAGTTTTAGAATAAACCTGTTCCTGATGATACCCAGTTTCTCGGCGCTTTCCGGCCACAGATCGGAAACGTTAAAATTAAGTTTTGCCCGCTTGCCTTTTTTCAATAGCACGGCTGTGACTCCTAAAAAGAGCGGCGGCGACTCGCAAATGATCCAATCATATTGGCCTAGCTTGAACAGTCCATTATAAAGCGAGCTGAAGCAAAAGGAAAAGTAGTTCAAAAGCCTGGCGCCGATGGTTTGTCTGGTTGGTGCATACACATACGAACGATAGACGGTCAACCCTTGCAGACTGTCCTTCAAAAACCATTTGCCTTTGTGCGTGGGATCCAGTCCGTTTCTCAAATAGTGAGGAAACGCGGTGAGCACATCCACCCGATCGCACCGTTGTTTCAAGTGCAAGGCAAGCTCAAAAAGTCGATTCTGGGGAGCACCAGTTTCGGGCGGAAAATATTGGGTGAGGATAAGAACCTTCATCAAACTTTAAAAGTCGAAAACGCTGAAAAATAACCGTTAAAATTATATAAAAAACATCGGAGATCACGCAACGAGCCAATTTTTGCCGAACACTACATTGGGTTTGATGTCAATTTTTTTCGGGTCACCTTGGAGATCACCGCTTTGAATTTTCCATTGGGTCCTCTAGGAATTGGGTTCACTTCGTTGAATTGAATTTTAACAGGTCCCAACTGACTGAACATCCGGCTCGTAATCGTTTCTTTCTCTTCCGGCGTGATCTTGCCGCCCGAAGAAATGTTGATCACAAATTGGTCATAATTCTCTTGCACGAGCTGAGCTTCGAGTACGTGTGGAAGATTGATAAATATTCCATGAAACCTCACCATTTCCCTGCCGTCTTTTCCCACAACCACATCCTCCATTCGTCCGAGGATCTCTTTTACCAATGGCATGTTGCGGCCGCACGAACATTTCTCGGGTGTCCATACAGCCATATCACCGATGCGATAGCGGATGAGGGGTTGGTCGAAATTCAAAAGGCCCGTGCACACCATTTCAGCGGGTGCTCCGGGTTGCGCAGGATTGCCCAGTTCGTCGAGGAATTCAATGATGCCTATGTCTTCGCTTAGATGTAGTCCGCCGTGCTCGCATTCGGAAATTAAGCCGCAAGCTTCTACCCCACTATAACTGTCGTACGACTTGCAGTGGTATACGCGCTCGAAGACCTGGCGCATGTCGGGTGTAAGTTTCTCGCTGGACGTGATCACCGCTTTCAATGGAGGCGCATCTAATTTAAGTTCATCGATAAATCTGGCGAGAAAATAATTGCTCGCGGCATAGCCGGTCATATAGTCGAGCTTATATTTTTTTATTCCTTGGAGATACTGAGCCGCGGTCTGCGGCGAAATGTGGTATGCCGAAAAATAAACCTGCTTTTCCACAAAATTGTATCGGTAGTACGGCGGCTTGTCATGGCCTTTGGGCAATACCCTTCTTCCACCTATCATTCCTCTCGACATTTTATTATTCACACCGGCCCAATGCCGGATTCGCGCTTCGAAGCCGGCACTCCATCGCTGATGCATCTCGTTTGAAAAATAGATGCTCGTGGGCGTGCCGGTACTACCGCTGCTGGCAAAAAAACTTCCGGGTTTCCGGTTATCGGCCAGTAAGGAGCCTGTACCATGACGTCGAAGATCTTCTTTCTCGAGCATCGGCAGCTTGGGTAAATCACCCAACTCTATTTTTGCCAGGTCAGATGCCGAGAAACCTGCTGCGCTAAAGGAAGCTTTATAGAATGGGACATGTTCGAACGCGTGTGTCAGCAATTTTCTCAGCTCCGAGGTCTGGTAGGCATGCCACTGCGCTCTCGAATAATTTTCGCGCTCTTTGAACGCTGGGAGTTCTTTTTTGAAAACTCCGCCGAATCTTCTTTTATGCCAATAATAGCCAAATAAGGAGATGCCCACGTTTTGCAAAGCCGGTGGAAGGTAGGGGTAGAATTTTTCCAAAAAGTAACCCATGAACTTATAAATTGTGC
>JBMOKS010000446.1:0-11347 GCA_049324355.1 Bacteroidota bacterium | reverse complement strand
AAAGAATAATATGGCCAACGCTGACCACGGGTTTATGGAAAAGCTTTTGGGAAAGTCTCGTACAACCCTTTTTGAATGGCACTGTGGACAAGTATTATCGGCATCGCTTAGCTGGAGATTGCTTTCGTCTAATATTTTTTTGGCATTGTCGATATCCTTCTTGAAAATGTGCAATCGCACCCGGAAAGGGAGGTATTCCTGCCCAGGATAAAGATTGGCCATATTTTCTTCGGTGAGGAAACACGGCACACCATGCGCATCGAGCTTGGTTTTAGCAATATTAGCGTCAATGGCATTGAGAAACTGACTGACAACAACTATTTCGTCTCGCTGTTCCATGTGAATGACTGAGTCCACCAAAGATCTTTTTTCTTTCAGCGGAGAAAGCTATTACCTGATTTTGCTTCGAACCTGAAAATTTCAATCTTGCTGTTCGAAGAAAGATACCGAAAAGTTAAACAAGAATGAAACGTCTGATCATAGACATGGATGACGTGATTGCCGACACCACGGGGCAATTCATTAATTTTTACGAGCAAGAATTTGGCGTGCGTGTGCAACGTGAACTCCTGAATGGGAAACCGGAAGGAGAAGGTTTCCCGGGCAACCATCAAGTCATTCGCGAGTTTCCATTCCGGGATAATTTTTTCCGCACCATCACCGCTCATGCGGGCAGCCAGGAAGTGATGCAGCACTTAAATAAAAAATACGATTTGTTTATCGTTTCGGCAGCCATGGAATTTCCACAGTCCTTGTCTGAGAAATTGGCCTGGCTCCGCGAATATTTTCCGTTTCTCAGCTGGAAACAGATTGTTTTCTGCGGCAGTAAATCAGTTGTTCATGGCGACTACATGATCGATGATATGCCTTACAACCTTGAGCGCTTTAACGGAGAAAAATTCATTTTCAGTGCACCGCATAATTTGCATATTCAGGAATTCCACCGATTGAACAACTGGCAGGAAGTCGGCGCCAAGTTTTTATGATTTTCCTCATCGCCCGCAGCGTCATGCGGTAATGGATTCGCCGCAATGACACCCGGGCTTCTGGGAGGTCTTTAGTTGGTTGAATTAATCAAGCTTTATTCTCTCTCTTGCCACTTTGCCATGGTAATACACCAACACGATATAGAGGCCTTTGGCATGCTTCGATAAATCGATGGTGGCGGTGTGATCTTTCACGATGACTTGTGAAACGAGTTCGCCAGACTGTGAAAAAACCTGAACTTTTTCAATCGCGGCTTTATCAGAAAGAGCTACATTAAAGACCCTTGATTCAGACGGATTCGGCCACAATGATAGTAAGGCTTGGCCATTGGCAGGTTCAGACAATTTCGACTCCGCCCATGAAGATAGAACAGGGGGCGGCGTTTCATCATAGGAAAAAGGAAAATCGATGCGCGCCTGGTTGAACTGGGTTTCGTACGTAGATGGCCATCCGAATGCCGTGGTTGCCATCGTTTTCAGGTTCACGCCGGCAGCGCCGCTCCAGAAGTGCACAAACTCACCCCAATTCATATTTCGTGAATAAGCCTGCCCGTTCTTGGGAAAATACTGCGATAGCAACTGAAAGAATTTTTTTAACACCGAAGCTCTTCCGTAGTTGTTCCAGATCGGATAAAACCAATCCCTGAACCAATATGTGTTGGCCCTGGGATAGGATGCCGTGGAGCCGATTTGTGCGTTGTACCAGCGTGTAGCTTCACTCGTCCAGCCCAGGTTTACATAAACGTCGTATTGAAAGATCACACACCACTGGCTGTCGCCCCAAAGCGGAAAAGCGGGAGACCCCTGCGCATTGTGTGTTGTCGATTCAACGATGTGCCCAATCTCGTGAATGGTGGCGTCCAGCGCCCATCCGGTCGGAGAACTCCATGAACCATTTTGTCCCAGGTCGATCACATTGCGGTAGTCGTGATCGCTCTCGTAATAGTATGAAGGGTGGCCACCGCCATATTTGTTTTGGTGAAACACTCCCCACAGTCGCTGGTCGGCCGCGCCGCCATTCATGTTGCCATAAGTTTGTTTGGCATAGCGCCACGCATTGCCCACATAGGTATTAAGCCATGTGATCGACTGATCCATATCGTTATCGAAATAAATGATCACGTCGTTATCATAAAATTTACGAGATACCAGCTGGTTGTGCTCAAACCAATGTTCCTGCCAAGTGGCAGGAGGTGTGGGAATAGCGGCCGACACCATCATGGAGGAGGCGCGGTCGTTCCACGAGTCGTCCACCAGCGTGGCATCATCGGCGGTCTTGGTAAGCGATGCTCCCGAAAAATTGTCGTTCTCATAAAATGCCACCTGATAACCCGCTGTGACCCTGACAGACGAGATCCAGTTGTCGGCCACACCACGCGCCTGCATTTGGGCAAGCGTGTAGTTGCCCACAGGGAATACTCCCGACGTTCCGCCATAGTTGGTGTGCTGATAGGCCGTCACTACACCAGGCACAGTACCGTTGATCTCCCACTCAGCCAGTTGCAGGATGTTCCCGCTATTGTTTGTCATGTTGAGCCGATAGTGAGTATATGCTGTGGTATTGGTAAAAGAAAACTCCCGGCGCTGCAAGCGGTTGGGGAAGTCCTGGTTGGACTGACTATTCAGGGGTGTCCACGTGGTACCATTGTTCGATCCCTGGAAAGTCCACGTCAGTGGATCACGCTCAGGGGCATCGTTAGCCGATGTGATAGCATAGCTGGTGACAACATACGAGGTGCCGCTGCTGAATTGGATCCAGGCCGCATTGTGGAATGTAAGGTATTTTGTTGTTGCAACGTTGTCTACGACATTGGCAATGCCCTCGTTGGCAGGTGAATCGCTGTATTGAGCAGACACTGTGCCGCCAGTATTGGTAATGTCGCTCTGGGCAAAACTGCCCGCCGACCAAAGCCAAGCAGCCACAACGATGAACCATCTGATTGTTTTTTTCATAACGTAAAAATTTTTTGGTTTAACAATAGGGTTTAGGTACTCAATTATATGTACAGCAAACCTGATGTTTTCCCTTAAGGCTATGAGTTGAATCTTTAGTCAACTGTGTTTAATTATTGTGAATGACCAACTATGAATAAGGGTTGATCATTGCCTCTTTCACCGATTGGTAGTGACCATTCGACCTAAAGAATGCTGTGCACCGGAACCACCGATTTGCGGCGGTATTCGGTTGGAGTTTGACGGAAATGTTTTTTGAAACGTGTGCTGAAGTAGCGTGCATCCCTGAATCCAGCCATGCCGGAAACTTCCTTGACCAGGTATGTGCCCGATGATAAAAGACGGGCCGCATGATTCATCCGGCAATCTGTAAGAAAATCCATGCCCGACATGCCCGAAGTTGCCCGGATCTTTCGGTATAGACTGGAGCAACTCATGTGGAGGCTTTTCGCCAAGAAAGAAACGTCGAGGCTGGACTCGTGAATATGATGGTTGATGAGCTGGCGCAGTCGCTCTAAAAAAAACGTATCCTGATAACCACCATTTCCACTGCGTGTTTCGGGGAAGGAACCACCGGCCCCGGAGGGATGCAGATCAGTAAATTGCCTGAGCTTGTGCTCGGCGTGATCGATACAAATTTTCAAATCTGCGGCGATCTCAGGGAAATCATGCGACCACAATTGTGCTTCGTTCAGCAGTTCCAATAGACAGCGTAATTTTCTGCGCATCTCTTCGGGAGCACAGCCTTTTGATTTAACAACCGCATCGGATTTATTTTCGCCAGACATGGTTCGCTTGGGCGTATTTTGTGATGATTGCAGAGACTTATTTCAAGCTGTTCATAAGGCCGGATTTTGTGAATAGCTTTGCCAAAGTTCGTCTATTGTTTTTCCCGTGAGTTGACTCCACGTATCGGCGGTGTAGGTCTTCGATCGCATGGCAATGTCAAGCTCATCGACGATAGTGGATTTAGCATGGTGTTCCAGCCAGGCCAGGAAGCGCGCGGTGACGCGGTAGCTGTTGGTATAACTTTGGCTTAATGAAAATTCAGGCAGCGACCATCCGCCGGCTGCGTTGTTTACGCCGAATTTGTAACGCGCATAGTCTGCAATTCCTTCGGTGAGCCAGCCAGGACCTGCGCCACCCGGATAGGCCTGCACCAGGTGCATAACCTCGTGGGTAACAATGTCGGTGTCGGCCGGGTGATCACGCATCCATGCAGCGCTATATGTCACCGTATTTCCGGAAGCAAAGGCAGCACCCTGATAAGACGTGTCGATAAAAAAAGTGACCTCGCGCACAGCGTTGGCGTTAAATCGTTTGGCGAGCTTTGGATATACCGTATAAAAAACCTTGATCATGCTCTCACGCGTGATGACATTGAATGCGGGATCGTTGTTCTTAAAATTGAGCGTGTAGCCATCCTGAATGATAACTTTAGTCGTCGGCACCGATTCAGTGACCGGCGGCTGTGTAGACTTTGGTGTGGGCGCCGGATCGTAGCTTTTATTGCACGATGTCAGCAGTTCTGCTTTCAGGCAGAGTATGGCTATCACCAGGAGACGTCCCATACGAATGGCGTTGTTATTTTTTTTCATGCGATTTCGTTTTTAGAAAAACTATAGATCATATCAATAAGTGATGGCCGGGAAATCCGAACGCGCTTTGGTAAACTGTGCCTCAAACTCATCGGTCCAGCCAAAGGCTGTCGCGGCTTGGTTTTTCAGGCTCACGCCAGCGGCGCCACTGAAGAAATGGAAGAATTCACCCCAGGTCAATGATCGGGTATACCTGTTAGTGTTGTCTTTCGGAAAATATTGCGACAACAACCTGAAAAACTTCACGAGCACCTGAGTTCCGCCGTGGTCTTTATACACGGGATAAAACCAATCCCGAAACCAGTAGGTGCCTGGCTTCGGGTTGTTGTTTGATTGGTTGATGACCTGATTGTACCAGCGCTCGGCTTCAGCCTGAAGACCCAGTCCCCGGTAAACATCATACTGGTAGATCTCGGCAAATTTGCTGTCGCCCCAAATCCCATTCGGCGGATTTCCGAAGCCCGGAGAGCCCTTAGTGTTAAACGATGCAGACTCCACAATATGAAATACTTCGTGCGTGGGCAGGTCGACGTTTCCTTCCTGCGTAAGCCACGGACCCGGACCGCAGTCGATGGTGTTGCGGAAGTCGTGGCCAGCGTCGAAGTAGTACGCAGGATGGCCGCCACTGTATTTGTTGGTATGGAATATCGCAAACAACCGTGGATCGTTTCCAAATCCGCCGTAGGTCTTCTTTGTATACCGCCAAACGTCGCCAACATATTTGAATAACCAGGTGATCTTTGGATCCACGTCGTTGTCGAAATATACCGCCAGGTCGTTGTCATAATAGACGCGCGTCACCAGCTGATTGTGCTCGAACCAGTGCTCCTGCCAGCTGCGTGGCGGAGCACCAGGTGGGTCGTTGCTGACCGGTGGCTTCACAGGTGCTGGTTCTTCCTCGGTCCTTTTGTTACAGCCTGGCACTGTCAGGCATAACAAAATCAAGGTCAGACTTAAGAGTTCGAACGTTCTCACAATAAGCAAAATTGATGAAGTTTCGATAGCAGGATCAGTTGGTGGCTGGCTTGCGCCACAGCAAGACCTGAATGCCGGCCTCCAGATTGCCATTCACCTTGTTACCCATCGATGAAGACGGGCTGGAGTACAGGCCAGTGATGATCAGCATATCTTTCACGGTCAGTCCGGCGCCGATAGTAATGTTCTTCGACGAGTGATACATTCCAAATAAGCTGAACTTGTCTTTGAGGAACCCCACCCTTGCACCGGCGTCGATGATGTGATCGGCACCCTTCACGCCGCGGAAACATACTTTGGGTTCGAAGCTCACGCCATCGGCTTCGGTGAGCTGGAATTTGTAACTGGCGGCGACGAAGAATAAAGAACGGTCCACAATCTCTTTTTGCTCTTCGTCGAAGAAGGTCATGATATTGGGAAGTACACCCTGTAACGTTATTTTTTTGTCACGGTAAGCTACACCAAAATCACCGTTCAACTTGATGCCCTGGTTATTGAAGCGGGCTACTCCGGGATCGCCGATATCGCCACTAAGCGCCTCGGTGTCGATCTTTTCACTCAGCATCCCTGCCGACAATCCCACATCCAAGGTTTGGTCTTCGCCGATGGGCAGGTGATACGAATAGGTGCCCATGATGCGGGTCGATTGAAGTAGGCCGGCTTTTTCATTAAAGATGATGAGCCCACCCGCCGCTTTGTCGGCAAACCGGTAGTCACCGGAGATATATTGCGTTGAAGGGGCGCCCGGAAAAGACGCCCATTGCTTGCGATAGCCCAGGTTAATGACCCATTCGTCGCCAAGACCCGACATGGCGGGATTGGCCAGGTATTGATTCTGGTAATAGATTGATCCCAGCGGATTAACCTGCGCCATTCCCTCATGGTGATATGAGGCTAAACTGACTATGGCCAGACAGGCATTGACGATTTTTCTATAGATTGATTTCATATGATTTGCTTTTGAGTTATTCTCGTACGATCGTTAGCGATCCTTTTGCGGCAGGAATTCCCGACCCAAGCTCGATGATGTAGAAATAAACACCCTCCAACGGAGAACCGTTGAACGTTCCGTCCCATTCGTTGCTGTAATCCTTTTTAAAATATACTAACCTGCCGGCGGTGTCGTAAACCTTGACCTGGTTGCCTGGAAACGTGTTGATGTTCCAGATCACCCACTGGTCATTCTTGCCATCGTTGTTGGGTGTGAGAATGTTGATGGGCGAAAGGTTGAAGTCGCCTTCCATGCGTAGGGCGATCGCAGCTTCTTGCACGCATCCTCCGGCCGTGTAGCCGGTGACGTTGTATACGAAATTTTGTGTAGGCTTTATAGACACCACAGCAGCGTTTTGGCCACCGGTAATGCCCGGGCCAGTGGCCCACTCGTACGTGTCGGCACCGGTAGCCGTCAGATCTACCACTGATCCGCGCGGGATGACGTCGCCAAGCGATGAGGTGATCGAAATCTCCAGCTCGTAAACCGATAAGGAGAAAGATTGCGTGAAGGTGTCCGATCCTCCATTGTTGACCCCGCCATTGTCTCTTACGGTCACTGTCACGATGGCCGAGCCAGTCAAGTCTGATTTGACCTTGTAGGTAAGCACGGCCTTTCCATCGGATACCTCACCAACGGCCAGTTCATCGAAGATGCTGTTATTGTCAGATGTTACGGACAGGGTAACGCTCTGAACACCTTCGGGCCCCGGCGTGATGCCCGTCAGTTCGAAGCTTTGCAAATTGGTGTTACAGGTATTGATGGCGTTGACCGGATCGAGCGTGGGCGGTTCGTTCTTTCCCGTCGTTGTTGCATCGACGGTGTTGGAGTAAAAAAGTGCTTTGCCCATAGCGTTTGCAGAAAGCACCCGGTAATGGTATCGTGTGGCTACCCACAGGTTAGCATCAGTATACTGGGTTTGATTTGCGGGCACCGATGCAACCGTAGTGAATGTGACGCCGTCTGCAGAACGCTCGATTTCAAAGCTCGTTTCGTTAAGTGAGTTGTCTGTCCAGGTCAGACCGATTTCGTTGTCAGACAATACCGAGGCTGCCAGGCTTGTTGCCGGTAGAGGTAAATTGGCATCATACTGTGTAGTGGCGTTGGCCGCGTTGGAATAGACTGAGACACTGGATGCAGACACCGCCTTCGACCGGATGCGGTAATAGTATTTTTTAGCCGGGAACAGACCCGTGTCGGTATAACCCGTTGTGTTGGCATTGACAGTTTTGAGTAGCGTAAATGATGTTCCGTTTTCAGACCGCTCGATCTCAAAGGATATTTCGTTATTGGCATTATCGGTCCAACTTAGCGCGATTTCAGTTTCTGAGAGATCAGTAGCGACCAAATTGGAAGGGATCGCCGGCGCAGTTGGATCCATTCCCCAGAGTTGCAACTCTGCAATTTGGCCCAGAATGTTGGTGGCACCATTGTTGGCTGTTACCGTGATCTTATAATACGAGTAGGGTGTGCTGTTGACCAAAGCAAAATCCTTTCTGAAGTTTCTGGAAGGGAATGTCGCGTTAGTGCGCGAGTCGACGAGAGTCCAGCTAGCACCGTCGTTCGATCCTTCGAGCGTCCAGTTCTTAGGGTCGCGGCTGGCGGCATCGTTTGCCGAGGTGATCGTGTATTTGGTGAGTACATACGGACGTGCCGCCTGGTACTGAACCCAGTAAGGCTCGTAAGTTCCGTTGACAGGCGCGAAGATGAGATACTTGCTGCCAAAATTATTGTCTGTGAGTTTGGCTAGAAGTTCATTCGGTGAATTTCCAGGAAACTGTCCGGTCAGTGTTCCACCATCATCGGTGATGTCAAGCAAAGCCCCGGGGAGGTTTGAGGTTGTTACCGTGGTGGCAGAATAGGCAGAACCGCCATAGGCGTTGGTAGCCCTCACACGGTAGTAGTATTGTGCGCCGATGGCGAGCCCTCTGTCGGTATAGGCGGTTGTATTCGTACTCAGCGTGGCTATGTTTGTAAACGTTATGTTATCGGCCGACCGGTCGAGTTCAAAGGCGCTCTCTATGGCAGAATTGTCAGTCCAGGTCAAGGCAACTTCTTCCGACGACGTAGCGATCCCATTCAATGCTGCAGGATCTTGCGGTGTCACGGCCTCAAACAATCGCCATTCTGCCATTTGAAAGATAGAGCCTCCGTTGTTGGTGGCAATGGAGAGCCTGTAGTAGGTGTAGGGAGTGCTGTTGGAAACGGCGTATATCTTGGTTTGATTCCGGGAAGGGAACTCTTCGTTGGTGCGGGTGTCGAGCAAGGTCCATGTCGAGGCGTCGTTTGAGCCTTCCAGTATCCAATTTTTCGGATCGCGTTCGATAGCATCGTTGGCCGACGTCATCGAATATTGGCCAACAATTGCCGGTGAATTGCACTGGAATCGATACCACATGCCGCCACTGGCGATTGCTGAGTTCCAGTTGAAGAGCAGATTTTTGGAGCCATAGTTGTTGTCAGAGATCTTGGTAAAATCTTCGGCGGCCGGCGAGTAGGGTGTTCCGTCGCCGGGATTTACGGTGGCCTGATATTTTGCTGTGAGCGTTCCACCGGCAGTCATAATGTCCTGAGCGTTGGCATCGCGCAACAAGAACGTTAGTGCCATACAACCGGCAGTCCATATTAAAATCGATATTTTTTTCATAGCATTTGCGAATTAGGTTTGTGATTTCCCCTGTCAACATCAGTCGGCAGTCCATCCGGTGTTCTGTACCAGTTGTTTGTTGATCAGCACTTCCTGCAACGGGATCGGGAATAGGTAGTGTCGCTTTTCGAAAACGCGGTTCTCAAAAGCCGACAGGTTATAAAAAGCCGGCGGATCGGTTCTGATGTTCAGCCCGTAAAACGGTCCGTTATCGGTGGCTTCTGCGATCTTCCAACGTCGGGTGTCGAACCACCGGACATTTTCAAATCCCAGCTCAACCCGGCGTTCTTTGCGTATGGCCTCACGCATCTCGTCTTGCGAAGCGGGGGCTGGCAGGTCGGTGGAACCATACTCAGGAATACCGGCACGCTCTCTGATCTTGTTGAGATAAAGCAAAATATCGTTGTGACCGGGGTTATATTCATTGAGCGCTTCGATATAATTCAGGTAGACATTGGCGAGTCGGTACAACAGTAAAGCTCTGCCTCCGACATTCCAGTTTCCAAGCGCCATGTTCTTACGAACAACATATCCAGTTGGGCTATAGTCCCACTGACTTTGACTTGCACCCGAGTTACCAGTAAAGCGCGTGTAGGTGATGAGCGTTGGTGTATTGGGGTTCAACCATCTTCGGCCATCGTACGTGATGGCCGCGTAAAATCTCGGTTCGCGTTTTACCCATTGATTGAAGGTCTCTCTTGCCTGGTTGTCGTCAGGAGCCTGGTATGTTGATGTGCCATTGAGCAGATATCCTGAGGATGGATTTACGATCGGCGTGCCGTCGGCGTTGTAACCTAGGATAGGGCTATGACCGTTGTCCATAAAATAAGCGTCGACCATTCGCTGGGTGGCGCCCAATCCGCCTCCACCACGGCTTTCTTGCAGCGCTCCCGCGTGATAAGGTGTCATTTCATATTGGCGCGTTTGAACACTTGCCGAAGGACGCCCGAAGATCCATTCCCTGTTCCAGCTTTCGAGCATGACGTCGCGGCACGATAGGAAGGCGCTGAACTTTCCTGTAGCGTCATTCTTGCGAAATAGGTCGTGATAGGCGGGCACGAATTCATCGATGTACGCCTTTGCTGCGTCAGCCGCTCTTTGCCATTTACTGATGTCGGTTTGTTGGCTGACGAGTTGCTTGCCATCGATATTTTTCAGGTTAGCGTAGTCTGTGTTGCCATTGAACAGCGGACTGGCAGCAAGCAAGAGCACTTCCTGCTTATAGGCCATAAGCACACTCCTGGTCATTCGACCGAACGTGTTGGCGCTGGCCACAGGCGGAAGGTCCGCTGCGGCAAGGTCAAATTCGCTGACTACAAAATCGACGCATTCGTCCATGCTGCCGCGTGGCACAAGGATGGTATTGATATCGGCATCGGGTGCAATGATTTTATCTCCGATGAGTGGCACGGGGCCGAACATTCTCATCAGATAGAAATGGTATAGTGCGCGTAGCCCCCTGGCCTCAGCCTTGTACTGTCGCACAAGGTCAGGGCCACACTCGCTGCACTGATCGGCGTTGGCTATGAAGTATGTGGCGTTCCGAATTCCCCTGTAATACCTTTGCCAGAACGTTCTTACCCAGGTGCTCGCCGGATTCCAGTTGCCGGTGTTGATCTGGTTTGGCACCTCGCTCCATGATTGGTATTCGGCTTCGTCAGAAGCGCCGGTCCAGGGACCGGAATTGCCATGCGAAGTACCGGTGGTCACAAATCGCTGTGCGAATTCGTCGGGCACATTGCCATATACATTTGCCAGAAACATTTCAGTGTTGTTGCGATTGATAAAGGCGTCGGCTTCCGTAAGACGGTCGTCGGGAACCTGGTCTAAAAAACCTTCTTCGCAAGAACAAACACATAAAAGCGCCGACAGGGCGAATATTTTTATCTTGATAAGTTTCATGGTTGTAGCGTTAGAATGAAACATTAATTCCGAAAGAGACCGTGCGCACGTTGGGATAACGCGTGCCATTAGATGTATTGAGCTCGGGATCCCACATTTTGAATTTGCTGAAAGTGATCAGGTTTACACCCGTCACATACAGGCGCGCCTGCGTAACACCAACAGACGCGAAGGTCTGGCTTGGAAAAGTGTATCCGAATTCGAAGGTCTTCAGTCTGAGGAAGCTCATATCTCTTACCCACCAGGAGCTGGGCTGAATGTTATTAGAGTACTGCGAGCCATAGGCAAGGCGTGG
>JBMOKS010000445.1:10790-11478 GCA_049324355.1 Bacteroidota bacterium | reverse complement strand
ACATGATGATCCAGCAGCGGACACCGGCATTCGAGTGCGTGAAACATGGAGGCACGATCTACCTTCACCAGCAAGTCATCTTTCAGGTAGTATTGAAGATCGAATATAGCCTGTCGTTCGGCTGCCATAAGCGCTTTATCTTTCGGGTATGAATCGTCGTATAAAAAAGGTTTTATTTGATCTTTACTGATCAATAACTTATCACGAATCTCCGATTGGGTAAAAAAATACTGCTCCTGTGAAAAAATGTGGCTGCGCAGTTCATGTGGCGGCACATTCTCCAATAACCTCGAAATTCGTAACCAACGGCTATTGTTACTGGCCTTTAATATTTTTTCGAGGGGTGTTTTTAATATCTTCCATCGCAAGGTATCTAACCGGTTGGCCCATGTATAAGCTCCATATCCCTGAAAGAGTTCATCGCCGCCATCGCCGGTTAGCGCTACGGTTACTTCTTTACGGGCGAGCTTGGATACCAGCATCGTGGGAATGGCCGACGTATCGGCAAAGGGCTCATCGAAATGATGAAGATAGGTTTCCAAAATACCCACCGCCTCTTTTTCCGACAGCATATACTCCGTGTGTTCGGTTTTTAGATGTTCGGCCACCTGCGAAGCATACCGGCTCTCATCGAATTTGGATTCTTTAAAGCCAATACTAAAGGTTTTTAGTTTACCGTAAACATGTT
>JBMOKS010000445.1:0-10780 GCA_049324355.1 Bacteroidota bacterium | reverse complement strand
CAAAGAAGAATCTGTACCACCGCTCAGGAACGCCCCCAATGGCACATCGCTGACCAATCTGTTTTTTACGGCGTCGTCCAGTCTTCTCTGCAACTCTTCCAATGCCCGGTTGGAATTTTTTTCTCGGTCGAATCCGCCAAATGCGCCGACCTTCCAGTAGGGTTTTAATTCCAGCTGAAGCAAACGGTTGAGCTCGCCCCAGTGCCCGGCTGGGAACTTATAAATATTTTCAAAGATGGTATTAGGCTCGGGAATATAGCCCAGGTGAAGAAACTGGTTGATAACGCCTTTGTTTACTTTTTTTTGTTGGCGCACCGCCGGGTGCTGCAATAAAGATTTAAGTTCGGAAGCAAAAACAAAAAGTTCGGGCGAGCAAAAATAATACAACGGCTTTTTGCCGATCCGGTCTCTGAAAAAATAGACGTTCGACGTTTTCAGATCGGCGATAGCCAAAGCGAACATACCTTCCATGCGATCGAGCACGGCGATGCCCCAATGTGCAAAGCCCTCAACGATCACTTCGGTATCGGATGTTGATCGAAAATTAATTCCGGTCTGTGCTTTGAGTTGCCTGGCGATCTGCTGGTAATTGTAAATCTCTCCGTTAAAGACGATCACATAGCGCCCATCTCTTGAAAAAAAAGGCTGATTCGCACGAGCGTCGAGATCGATGATGCTAAGGCGGGTGTGCCCCAGGAAAATTGTTTCGTCTTCCGACAGAATTGCGCCCCGTGCATCAGGCCCACGGTGCGACAAAGCATCCACCATCGCGCCGATGACACGCTCATCAATTTTCCCCTTCGACACTATTCCAGCTATTCCGCACATGGTTTCCTCTATTATGAATTATCCAACAGTAAGTTTTTTGATCACTACCCAGAATCTATAATTGAAGAACATCGGCGGATACAACTTAAACGCGCTGTACAACAGGCGCCACGCCGACCGCCGGTGAGCCCCCATCGTGAGGTGAAGGGCCGCATAAAGATCGAGATATCCAAAAAGTGTATTGAGCTTGCGTCCAAAATATTCTCTCACTTTTTCATCTTCCAGAAAATATTTCTTGGCCAGATCGATTCGCTTTAACAAACTAATGGCATCAACAGTGAGTACGCTACGCTCATCGTGATTTACCAGGGACGCCACAGATACAGGACAGGTTCTGATCGTGTAACGGGCGGCGAGTCGCACCCAAAGCTCATAGTCTTCAGAACCCGACAGTTCACGGTCTTCACGAAAAGGATATTTCATTAGCACTTCGCGTTTAATAAACACGCCCAGGCAACTTAAGAAATTTCCTTCTACAAGTTTGCGGTTTGCCGGGTCGGGCAATGGCTTCCAGGGGTATATTATTTTTCCATCAGAACGAATGACATCATACCCCAAATGAAAAAAATCCATCGATGGATTCTTGTCTATGAATTGAGCTGCTTCGGCAAGACAATTAGACTTCAGCAGATCATCTGAGTCGAGGAACGTAATATACCGAGCTCGCGATCTTTTCACGCCATAGTTCCTCGCGGCGCCGCGTTCTTCGTTTGGCTTTTTAAAATACAAAAGACGGCCATCGTGAACCGATTTCACCTGTGTTTCGGTGTCATCGGTGCTTCCGTCATCAACCACAATGACCTCAAAATTCTGATAGGTCTGTTGAAGCACGGTATGAAGGGTTTTAACTATAAACGAAGCCCTGTTGTAGGCGGGGATGACGACTGAAAAAAAAGGTGCTTCAGACATATAAGGCTTCTAATTTAACAAGCATGTGCGCTAAAGAAAATTGCCTCACCGAATTTTTTCCGTGAACAACAAGGTCATTCCTTAATGTTTCGTTTTGCAGAATATGTTCCACGCTTTCCAGCAATGATGGTGCGTCGCCAAATCGGGCCACCAACGCGTTATACTCATGCCGGATAAACTCGGGCGCCACTCCCGAAAGCGTGAATACGGAAGGGATACCGGCGGCCAAAGCTTCGATGTAGGTTTGGCCGAAAGATTCAACATCGGCGGCAACGGGCGCATGTATAAAGACATCAAACATCTGATACAGCGCAGCAAGATCGTTTTCAAAGGTGATTTCGGTAAACGACGTCGGAGGCAAAGTTTGCAGCTGAGACTTGATCTCCTTCGCATAGTCGCCCTGGGCGTTGGCCAACACCAGGTGTGCTGAAGGAAATTTTTGTCTTAACATTCCGAATGCCGGAATAATATATTGTATGCCTTTCAGTTTAAGGTACCTCGACACCACACCGATCACCGGCCAGGCATCCCGGGCAATGCCATATTTTTCACGCAATACATTTCCCTTTACCCGACTGGCGTGCTGAAAATAATCAAGATCAAATCCATGATGAATGATCTGTACTTTCGAAGCTTTGACACCATCGCGGCGTATCAAAATATTCTTCACATTCTCGGAAATCGCGATGATTTGAGTAGCCAGTGCATTGCACATAACATCCCACTTTCTGCCGGAAGGGTATTCCTGGTAATGCAACATGGCATGATGGCGCGTAAATATTCTTTTCGGGATCCTCAACAGCCATGCTGCGAAAAGTCCGGTAATATTGGCAATCCAAAGGTGAGTGTGCACTACGTGTGGTCGACTCCTGAACAGCAAAAAAAAGACCTTCAAAAAAACTTTGGGCAGATCCGCCGCCGATGTATAGGTTATTTCCGTGACGGGAGTTTTTCGCTCTTGCAGGAACCGCGCCAGATGTGTTGACCGATCGCCGATCATGATAAAGGACAACTCGAACTTATGTTTGTCTAAATGATCATTCAACCACTCAAAAGCGAGTGCCTTATCCAGGTGAGAGACGATATAAACGACTTTTTTTTTCTGCAAAATGTATTTTATGCGTCAGCTAAAGTTTGTACAATGTGGTGCGCTGCCGCACCTGCACCGTAAAGTTGCCGGGCATTCGGATCAACGACGCGGTTATAGCGTTGTTTTACCAGGCCTGACAATTGTTGCATATCGATCACCAGATCGTTGACGCCATGTTGTACCAACTCTACCCATTCCGTCTCATTTCTCAAGGTCAGGCAGTGTTTACCCATAAAGTAGGCTTCCTTTTGCAAGCCGCCAGAATCGGTGATGATCAGCGCACACTGCTGTTGAAGCCTTAGCATGTCAAGGTAGCCTACCGGAGAAATCATGTACAATTGCCCGGATGTGTTTTTCCAACCATAATCGTTCAACATCTTTACCGTACGCGGATGCAGCGGGACTACGACGGGGAACTCGACGGCTATTTTATCCAATTCACTAAAAATAGTTTTTAATCGTGCAGGATCGTCGGTATTCTCGGCGCGATGAATCGTGCCCAGTATAAAAGGCCCCTTCACCGGTGCCACCAAAGGTGACCCATTTTCTTTAATTTTTTTTGAATAGAATAATACTGCGTCGTACATAACATCGCCACTCATAAAAACTTTGGCGGCGTCAATACCTTCGTGCGCCAGGTTGTTCACAGCAATCTGCGTCGGGGCGAACAGCCATGCTGAAAGGTGATCGGTCAGCACACGGTTTACCTCTTCGGGCATTCTTCTGTTGAAAGACCGGAGCCCCGCCTCAATATGAGCAATGGGAATATGCAGTTTGGCAGCTGCTAATGCGCCAGCCAAAGTTGAATTGGTGTCGCCATAAACGATCACCACGTCCGGCTTTTCTTTGATCAGCACACCCTCTATTACTTTCAACATTTCGCCTGTCTGGCTTCCATGAAGTCCGCTGCCGATACCCAGATTATACTCGGGCTCGGGGATGTCGAGTTCGCGGAAAAACACGTCTGACATGGCATAGTCATAGTGCTGGCCGGTGTGTACAATTTTCTCCTGCAGTTTATTGTTTGAGCGGAGTACGCGGCTCACAGCTGCTGCTTTAATAAACTGAGGCCTTGCCCCTAATACGGTGATAATTTTTTTCATTGATCGGTTTGGCAGCTGAGGTTTGTCCAGTTCAGCTTAAAAAAACTATTGCAAAAATAATCGTAACTCAATACGATTGGGTAAAATCCAGGCGTGAAGATACTTCTATTTTTTAACAGACTTGCCAGGAATTTTCATCTGATCGGCCTACTTGTATTTGCCATCTGACAAAATGCGCGAAGCTCTGACGTTCTCCAGAGGTTTAAGAAAATAGTGATAGCACAGGATCGAAAAAATCAGTGTCATGACCAGCACAGGCAGACCGGTACCAAAAACCTTCGGAAACCTGTTGGCCGATACGATCATAAGAAATAAGGTATGGCTGATATAAAGCGGATACGTGAGTTCGCCGATATAACGATCGATTCTCGAAGCTGATACTTTATAAAAAATTGCCGGAATACTAAGAACAAAAACAACAAACAGAACCCAGTCTGCGAGCAAGAACCGGTAAGTCAAAAGCCCGAGTACAACCACCGCCATTAACCAAAGGCCATATCGCCGCCCGGGAAGCCACTGACGTTGATAAAGCTTATACGACAGTACGCCGAGCAAGAACCAAAAAAACTCTGTCGGCGCAAACCGGTAGATGGAAAATCCATTACTCACTCCCCAAAAAAGGTGTAGCAGCAACCGGAGTGCTAACACCAACACTATGACCATGATCACCTTTTGCAATCCTTTGTTTGCAACAAATGGTGTGAGCCCATAGAAGAATAACTCCACGGCTATCGTCCAGGCAATGGGAATGAACAAGAACTCCTGAAGTTTGATATCGGATTGCAGGCCAATGAATTCCAGAACGCCATTGTCCGCAAAATTAAAAAAAGTTATCCAATCCTGACCGATCAACGATATGTTGAAGAACAAGATGATCATCAATGACGAAAGACTATCAGGCGACTGGCTGTATTGGTCTGCATAATACTGCAGTTTACCGAACGAACCGAGTGAAAGTCCGTAGACAATGCTTAATAATGTGACGAGCGCCACCACGAGCGCATACAAAGGATAAAGCCTTAGCAACCTGTTGGAATAAAAATAATACAAAGGCCGGTTAGTGACTGCGTACTTTTCGGTGAAGATCAGTGTCATATAAAAACCTGAAATGACGTAAAAGAGCTGAACGGCGAGATATCCCGGCAGTATTTCAATACCCATAATGGGGTCTGAATGAACAATAAGAACAGAAAGGGCAAGCAAAAATCGGATAATACCCATAATACTATTTCAGGTTCATTACTCTATGGTTCATTTTAATTTGATATCGGGATATTCGACAGCCAGCGCCTGGATGACAATATCGTAAAATTTATATCTCAAACTTTTAGGCAGTATGCCCACCAACGTTTCCCGATCGATCATTGCAGGTAAAAACGATAACGCAAACAAACGATACAGGCTCCTCTTCAGAAAACCCCTTTTTACTTGCCTGGCGTAACGATCGGGGTAAAATGATCTTAGCTTATCGTGCGCCCGTGCATATGCGCGCAAGCGGTCGATATATTTTCGTGCGGTGATGGGGTCGTCATGGATGGCCGTGTTGCCTTTGTCAAAATACACGTGTATCCCGTTTTGCAGTGCGCGGTAGGCAAGGTCATGATCTTCGGCGTCGGTAATTCTTTCGTCAAATCCATTTAGCTTTTCGAAGATTTGTTTTGTACACGAACTATTGGCTGCGGAGAAAAACAAGTTATCGTAAGACAAAAGCGTTAAGCCCTCGGCGTACTTGTCTGTCCACTTTACGGTGAGGCTGGCTTTGTAATTTTGGATATCGGTCTTCGTGTCGCGCATGGGTTCAACCGAGTAGCCACTAACGATCCCGCTTCTCGATTCATGGAACGATCTGTGCCGTGCCACGGAGTTTATGGCAGGTGTCATATCGTCGTCATAAAAAATGTAAAGGTTTCCGGTTGATAATTGGACGCCACGGTTACGGGCTCTGGCCCTGCCTTGATTCTCCTGGGCGATCACCTTAAGGGAAGAAATCTTTTTTTCAAAAGGTTTAAGAACCTCCAGTGTATCATCGGTAGATCCGTCTACTACCACAATGATCTCGGTTGTAGCATCGAGCTGCGAAAGCAAACTATTAAGCAAAGAACCGATCTTGCAAGCGCCATTATAAGTTGCGATGATAACACTGGTATTGACCGCCATAACAGAAATTATCCAAGGAGTTTATCGAGTATCCGAATAATGACGCGCGAAAAAGAGGAGTAATACCTATTCATGAAGATGGCCATATTTTTCTCCATAAGCGATGACCTTGCCCCGCCACTTTTTCCCATATGGTGGATCACTTCGGCTGCAGGCTCAAACGCAACAAGATAGCCCAATTTCATAAATTCCATACACCACTGCATATCCTCGACATACATAAAGAATTCATCGGCCAGTTTCTGCTGTGGCAACAGTTGCAACTGCTGTTTCCTGAACATAAAAAAGGTACCCCAAACCCAATCCGGGTAAACCACCTGCCTATGATCGAAGAAAAAACCTAAAAGGACTTTCCCGCCCAAGCGTTTGGGCAAGAGTTTTTGCAAGCGCAGCAGCTCAAACATTTTGTATTTCGCTGCCGGAAAGCGTTGACAATTATTTTGGACCCTCCCATCATCGTATTCGAGGCGCGCGCTCACTACTCCGACGGATGGATGCTTTACCAAAAATTTTTTACAGATGCTGATGGCATCGTTTTTCAATTCTGTGTCACTATTGAGCAGTAAAATGAATTCACCTTGAGCATGGGCAATGCCTGCATTGTTGCCTTTCGCAAATCCCATATTGGACTCACTCTTCACCAGCGTGATCTCCGGGAACATTTTCAGAAAATTATCAGGATCAGTTTCCGTCGAGGCATTATCTACCAAAATGATCTCAAACGTGCAGCCAATCGTTTTTTCTTTGATACTTCGGATGCAGTTGCAAGTGAGCTGGAAAGTATTGTAGTTGATAATGATGATCGATATGTCAACCGAGGATGATATCATTTAATTTCCTGACCAGCGCCGGACGAGCTTTTGGGTGTAAAATTTGAACCGTGCTACATTCCTGTTATTGCGCATGAAGAGTTGAATTTTTGACAACGGAAACTCAGGAGTTTTAAAATTGTCAATAAATTCTTCAATCGTTTTGCCTTTACAAAATCCCAGATAAGGCCAGGCCTCCGGCAACGCCGGGTGAAAATTAGTGATGTACCGGTAATTGTATTCGTCGAGCGACTTCCAAAGGTTGTAATAGCTGAGCCTGCGCTTGTTCTCTTCCAGCTCTTCGGCAGAGTGCCCCCAGTTATTCATTTTATACCAAAGTTCCTGCTCTCCTCTTGCCCAGGTTTCATGGATGACATGAGTGGGCACGAGCCAATTGAAATGGCCGTTCTGGCGGGCTCTTTCATATTGGGGTTTCGTGGTGGCAAACGGCGCGTGTTCTGGAAGTCTGTCACGAAAGTCGACAAAAAGATATCCCGTCTCTGTTTTTTTGATCAATGGCACCAGAAAAGGGCAAACATTCAACGGTTTTTCTGCTCCGGTAGGGTTGGGGTTTATTTTTTTTAACGCCGACACGAACAATCCAAAGTCTAAAAAATATTCATCGCTGTCGATCTGCACATGCCATCCTCCCTTTCCCATTCTGTCGGCCATTAACGTGCGGTGACGATTACAATTTTGCCGCGCGTTCAACTCCGGCAACGAAAAGTCATCTTCATAAATATCGATTTTGTTCGCTGAGTCGATCGATTTCACAAAAGCATAAAATGCCTCGTTGTTAAAGTCATAGCTGTTGCCCGACCACGATCTCCGGTTTTTATCTATGGCCAGGCAGATCACATCCGAATATTCGTAGATTCTGGGAATCGCCTTCTTCAGCAACTCCCAATCATACGAAACACAAAAGCCCGTTTTGATAATCTTCTGGTTACTCATTTCATTACCAGGAGGCCGATACCTCCCCAATGGACACGGTTGTCAATATATTCGAAATGTTGGTAATTATCTTTTATTTCACGCCAGAACTTATCAACTTTTATCCAATGGTCTTCCGGATAAAGTTTGATATCGTGAAAAGCCACCAGGCCTCCCTTCCTCACCAGCGGCGAATACAGTTCAAAATCTTTTTTTACACCATCATATGAATGATCGCCATCGATAAATAAAAAATCTATGGGTTGATCCTGGAGTATGGATCGCACCCGATCGTAAGTTTCCGGGAGCTGCGAAGCGGCCTTTATGAAATGAAGCCGCTGGTCGGCGATACCGAACGATCGGAAAAAATCGGTTTTAAACTCAGGATAGCCACCACCACCTTTGCCACCCGGAAGATCTATGGAAATAATATTGGCCGCCTTGTCAGCCACCTTAGTGAAAACAAAAAAAGTACCTCCGGTATTGGTGCCGATTTCCACGACAACTTTGGGCTTGATCCTTTCAACAGCTGCGGCGAGACCGATCAGCTCAGCTTTCACCTGCTTGGTCCAGAAAAAACGCTCCCACCTGGCACTGTACAACAAGTTTACCAGCGCTTCACTTCCCAAACCCGCAGCATCGTGATTCAGATGCGGTGCTTGCCATTTCAGCTCACGTCTGGCATTGATAGCGTGTACGTAGGTTCTCAATTTCTGAAGCATATCGCTGCAGCTAGTCTTTTAGTTTATTAAAGAATGACCTTTCCCATAGGTAGGGCATCAATTTTTCCCAGACCCGGTGACCGTCTTCAAAACCAGGCGAAGGATTTCGATAGAAATCGTTAACTGCCACCGTCACTTCTTTAGGATCGATGACCGAAGAACTTTTAAATGATGTGGAGTTAACAATGTCAAGCACGAAAGGTTTCCATGCGCCGTTGAGCCAATCTGTAAACGGTGTTCCGAATCCGATTTTGGTTTTCCGTCTAACTACTTTTTTCGGAAGGTAGGGTTCCATGGCGTCGCGCAAAATAGACTTCGTGTATCCATCTCTGATCTTACTTTGCCAGGGCAAAGAAAAACAATATGACACCAGTCTGTAGTCGAGGAAGGGCATTCGCACCTCCACTCCGGAAGCCATGGAGTAACGGTCGTAGTTTCTCAGCAGCGTGGGAAGAATATAATAATGAAACTCTTTGTATAGCGTAGCATTAAAGTAACCAAGCCGTTCCACCAGCGGGTCTTCTTCCTGCAAGAATGCAAATATCTTTCCCAGATAAAATTTCAACATATTCTTTCTGCCTGCAAAACCATCGACAACCAGGTTGAAGGTGCTTTTATCAACCTCTCTTAAATGTTTGTATGTTGTAGCAATATCTTTCATGCTGACGAGATCGAACGGGGCGTCTTTCACGGCGTTAAAGATCATGGTACCATAGCCGGCCAGCAGTTCATCGGCGCCGTGACCATCGAGGCTCACAGAAACACCATTCGCCTTGATACCGCGGTATATTTCGATCATGGGTGCAGGGCTCGTCAGAAACAATTCTTCAAAAAGCCAGAGATGCTCATCCATCTGGTTGAATCCCTTCATCGCGTCGATCTCGAAAAAATGTCCTTTCAGGTCCAAAAATTTCACCACCTCTTCGGCATATTCTTTTTCATCCAATGTAGTACCTGTAAAGGTGGCTACGAAAGCATGTTGCCATTCCGGAGGTAAAGCGCCGTTGCTATGCGGGCTGATGCCCAGATGCCGCATACCTGCTGCAACCGAGCTGGAATCCAGTCCACCGCTTAAGGCAGTGCCGATCTTTACATCCGAGCGCATCCTGATCTTGCACGCATCGAAGAACAACTCGCGAAAACGTTGCACCTGCTTTTCATATGAATAATCAACTGTTTCCAGATGATCCAGCGTATTCCAGTATGGCGTAAAGCCCAACGACTTGCTTTGATATGACAAACGGGCTATGTATCCGGCCGGAAACCGTTTGATATTTTTGATCAGGGTTTTGTCCGTCGTTTCATAGCCATAAATGTTTTCTTTGCACCAGTGAAAATCGTCGCTGATGCTGACGTCATCCATGAAGGGCGTGATGGCTTTCATTTCCGAACCAAAAACGAATCCACGTTCACTGAAGGCGTAAAACAAAGGTTTGACCCCAAACCGGTCGCGGGTCAGAAAAAGCTCTCTGGTTTTGCTGTTCCAGATGGCGATAGCCCACATACCATTTAACTTTTCAACGAACCGGTCGCCCCACTGCCGGTATGCTTTAAGAATCACTTCGGTATCAGTGTGAGAGGTAAACGTATGGTGGTGTTGCCTGAGCGTTTCTTTTAACTCGACGTAGTTAAAGATTTCGCCGTTGTAGGTAATGGTCAATTCATCGTCAACCATGGGCTGTTTGCCGGTATCGGTGAGATCGAGAATGGCCAATCGCCGATGTCCGAACAACACGTTATTATCAGCATCCTCCCAAGAGTGGGCTCCGTCAGGCCCGCGGTGGGCAAGGCGTTTCAACGCTGTTTCTATTGCGGTCTTTGGAAACCTTCCAACCGCTCCAACAATTCCGCACATATAGGCTTAGCCCTTGTATTTTAGGATCGACTTGATAAATAGTTTCATATTGTTCACGACCGGAATTCTCATAAAATCGTATTGATTTGCCAGTACAAACGATTTTATGCCGAGGTGGGTCGATGTCGTACAACGGTAGTAGTACCGTTCCATAAGCAGCGCATAGACCGCATCCCGGGAAACCGGATAGTTAGAATTCGAATTTACGATAGTTTGTAACAACTCGCCAGTTTCTTTCAACTCGTGGTAGCTGAAATTTTCTTTGAAGAATAATTTGTGCAGGATTTTTTGCTCGGCTTCTGCCAGGCCAAACTTTTGGAAAAATTTTGTTATGTAATTGAGCTGGGAATATGCCTGATTGAGCCTCTGTTGCC
>JBMOKS010000444.1:0-11551 GCA_049324355.1 Bacteroidota bacterium | reverse complement strand
GAGCGAACCCAGATAGCTGTAGCCGGCTGCAATCATGGCATGAGCCTGAGCATACGAGGGTTCATGTTGTATGGCTTGCTCAAAACATTCAATGGCTTTGCGCGCATCGGCCGGTGTTACTTTATTCCAGAAATGAAGCCCTTTGAGATAGTGAGTATACGCTTCGATGTTCCGGCTTTGAGTGAGGCCGTGGTGCGCGGAAGGAGGTTCTGTAAGATTTTCTCTTAATTTGTTGGCAATAATGCCACTGATCTCGTCCTGTACCTCGAAAATATCCGTCAGGTTTCGATCGTAGGTCTCGCTCCAAATGTGGTAACCGTCTGCAGCGTTGATCAGCTGTGCCGTAATGCGCACCTTGTTTCCGGATTTTCGAACGCTGCCTTCAAGCACTTTATCAACGTTGAGCTTCACAGCTATGTCGCGTATATCGATATGTTTCCCTTTAAAGGCAAAGGCTGAGGTGCGCGATGTTATCTGAAGACCTCCCACTTTTGTAAGGGCGTTGAGCAGTTCTTCGGTGATGCCATCGCTGAAGTATTCGTTTTCGGGGTCGGCGCTCATATTCATGAAAGGCAACACGGCAAGGCGGTTTTGTGGCTGCTTGGTTTTACCATGGAGTTCATGGCGTGCGGGCACTACCAGGCCGGGGTTGGCTATTGCGAAAACACGAATTGGATGTTTGACATTTTTCAATTCAAAAAAACCGAGCTCTTGTGTTTTGATGTCTTGCTGGTTCTTGACCTCGTCGTAGATTTTTTCAGAAATGAAAACGCTGCCGGAAACAGAAAGCGATTCAATACGCGATGCCAGGTTTACGCCATCACCATAAATTCCTTCGTCATCTACCGTAACATCGCCAGTATGAATGCCGATGCGCAGATCTACTTTAGGTTCTTGTTGGAGTTGTTGTTGAATTTCGATACTGCATAGTACAGCTTGTATGGCGCTGGTGAAGATACTGAGCGATCCGTCGCCATAATGCTGAAGTATTTTTCCGTTGAATTTTTCGATGGCGGGATCAAGCACTTCTTTTAAACGCTTTCTTTTTTGACGGGCCTGATGCTCGTTTTCCTGCATCAGAGCTGTATACCCTGTCATGTCTGCAAACAATATGGCTACTAACTGGCGCATCCTGTGTAAAAGTAGAAAAAGGCATGAAAAACAGAGTCTTTAAAAGGCGATTATACCGTGAGCACTATTGTGGTGTATAAACAACTCACTTACATGACCACCAAAGATGCGGGTTTTGCCAAAGACCAGGTGATCGTTGTGAAGAGGGCCGAAGGATTGAAGGCAAACAAAACGGCTTTCAAAAATGAACTGATAAAAACATCGGGCATTGTGAGTGTAAGTTATACCGAAACAACACCCGGCCGTAATTTCAACGGACTCAGTGTTGATCGTTACCCTGCTTACCGTGAGCTGGCACGGTTACAAGGCTGCGTCTAGAAATCCGGTAGAGCCGTTGAGGTACGAATAGTGCTGGTTAGCTAAATCCTGGAGTCCTGATCAAGTAATCTAGCACGTAATATTGAGAAAAGACTAAAACGGATAGCGAAATGTGTCCGCCTAGGCGGATAATAGCCTAACGAATTGCTTTTTAAGTTGAAAGCGATAAAACGAAAAAAGCGACCTGATCAGTCGCTCTTCTTTAGTAGCGGGGACAAGACTCGAACTTGTGACCTTTGGGTTATGAGCCCAACGAGCTACCAACTGCTCCACCCCGCGATATATCTTTAAAATTGCTTTTTCTTTTCACTGAATTTCCCTGCCGGCCGCTAGTACTATTCAAATTTGGAGCACAAAAGTAGAACACTCACAGCTAAAAAACAAGTACCTTTGCGGATTGATGGAACAAAAACCATTTAAAGCTGGCTTTGTAAGCATCGTTGGTAAACCTAACGTCGGAAAATCGTCGCTGATGAATAAACTCATCGGCGAGAATGTCTCTATCGTTACGGCCAAAGCGCAGACCACCCGTCATCGCATCATGGGAATTCTGAATGGCAACGAATATCAGATAGTTTATTCTGATACTCCCGGCATTCTCGAACCAAAATATTCCCTGCACGAGGCTATGATGAATTTTGTGAAAGTGTCGCTGGACGATGCAGATCTCATTCTGCTCGTCGTAGAACTTGAAGATAAGTTCGATCAGCAGCTTTTCGAACGCTTTCAGAAAATAAAGACCCCCATCGTTCTGCTGATTAACAAGGTGGACCTTGCCAAAGGTTCGCAAGTGGTCGACAAGGTGGCATACTGGAAAGAATCGCTGCAAAATATTAACGAGATTATTCCCGTTTCGGCACGGTCAGGCGAAAACGTAGACAAGATATTGGCAACGGCCGTCAACTACCTTCCAATTCATCCCCCCTTCTTCCCGCAGGATGAATTTACGGACCGAACCGAGCGATTCTTTGCGGCCGAGATCATTCGCGAGAAGATATTTCTCAACTACAGCGAAGAAATTCCCTATAGTGCTGAAGTTTCGATAATTTCCTTTAAAGAGCAGGACGACATCATCCGCATCAGCGCCGAAATCTATGTTGAGCGCGACTCACAAAAAGGTATTCTGATCGGCAAAGGTGGAAGTTCCCTGAAGAAAGTGGGTACGGAAGCGCGTAAAGACATGGAAGCGTTTTTTAACAAAAAGATCTTCCTCGAAACCCACGTAAAAGTGGCAGGCAACTGGCGCAAAGAAAAAAACAGGCTCAGACAATTCGGCTACCTGGAGTAAATCCGGGCGAGCTGATAGAATAATTCGAACTTCGAAATTTTGTAAGGCAACATGGCAAATATCATAGCAATAGTAGGAAGACCCAATGTGGGTAAATCAACCTTCTTCAACCGGTTGATCGAAAAACGCCAGGCGATCATGGATAATATGCCCGGTGTAACCCGCGATCGTCACTACGGGTATGCCGAATGGTGTGGAAAATTTTTTACGGTGATCGACACCGGCGGTTACGTTACCGGATCAGAAGACAAGTTTGAATCTGAGATCCGCAAGCAGGTAAAGCTGGCTATAGAAGAAGCCACTGCCGTTATCTTCATGGTCGACTGCCGCGATGGCCTCACGGGGTTTGATAAGGATTTTGCCAATGTTTTAAGGACATCTAAAAAACCCATATTCATTGCCGCCAATAAGGCGGATACGCCCGACAAAACCCTGCTGGCTTCTGAGTTCTATGAACTGGGACTGGATGGTGAGGTTTTCCCGATCTCTGCCGAAAATGGAGGTGGCACTGGCGAGTTACTCGATGAGATTGTAAAGACATTCCCAACAGAAGGTGTGGAAGATCCCGATGCCGGTATTCCGAAGATCGCGATAGTGGGAAGGCCCAATGTGGGCAAGTCGTCTTTGCTAAACGCATTGCTGGGTACCGAACGCAGCATCGTAACGGACGAAGCGGGAACCACGCGTGATGCCATTCACTCGTACTATAAAATGTACGGCAAGAATTTTATTCTCATCGATACAGCAGGAGTGAGGAAGAAGGGGAAGGTTAAAGATGATATCGAATTCTATTCGGTGCTTCGCTCCCTCCGCGCGCTTGAAGAATGTGACGTTGTTATCGTAGTAATTGACGCCGAACGGGGTATGGAGTCGCAGGATGTCAACCTCATCAGCCTTGCGCAACGACAGGGCAAGGGCATTGTGATCATGGTGAACAAGTGGGATCTGATCGAGAAAGATTCCAAGACCTCCGACAAGTTCAAGAAAGAGATCATGGAGAAGCTTGCGCCGATAGACTATGTACCCATCGTTTTTGCTTCGGTTTTGAACAAACAGCGCATCTTTCAGGTGATCGAGAAGGCCGTACAAGTGTTTGATAATAAGACCAAAAAGATACCCACGTCAGAGCTCAATGACCGGATTTTGCCAGAAATCGAACGGTATCCGCCTCCGGCCAACAAGGGTAAACTTATTCGGATCAAATATATCACGCAGGTTAACGCTCGGTTTCCATCGTTTGCATTTTTCTGTAACCTCCCACAGTATATTCAGGAGTCGTATCAGCGGTACCTGGAGAACAAAATCAGGGAGAATTTTGACTTCGAAGGGGTGCCGGTGAGGCTAATCTTTAGGAAAAAATAATTTTTCCTTACCCCATTCATTGGAATTAGCCAATACTCGTATATTTGCGGTGAATTTATAAAACCTGTAAACTATGAAAAAACTGATCGCATTGTTAATGGTATGCGGCTTTGCATTTGCATTTGTAGCTTGTGGCGGTGGCGCTAAAGAAAACGCTGAAAGCGCGGACACAACTGCAACCGAAACTCCTGTTGAGCCTGCTCCTGCAGACACGACTGGTGCAGACACTACTGCAACAGACACAACAGCACACTAATCAATCTGAAAAGATTGTTTCCCGGGAAGGCTTTAGTTTGCTAAAGCCTTTTTTGTTTTTTATGACGCCTGAGAAAGCTTACACCATACTTCAGCAACATGTTCCTTCGCCCGCCGTCGAGTATTGTTTCAATCTTTGGCGCGATGCTCCTTTCGAACTTAAATTGGCCAAAAGCAGACGGTCTAAGGTAGGCGATTTCACCAGTCAGAGCAGCCGCCACCCGCGCATCACCCTGAACAACGACCTTAACCCGTACCAGTTCCTGGTCACGTACATCCACGAAGTAGCACACCTCCACGTCTTCCTTCAATACCGTAATAAAGTAGACCCCCACGGCAAAGAATGGAAGAATACGTTTAAACAGTTGATGCACCCCATGCTTCGGAAAACTGTTTTTCCCGACGAAATCTTACATGAGCTTGTACGTCACATGATGAATCCCATGGCGAGCTCGTATACCGACAGCAACCTCACCCGAGCCCTACGGGCTTTCGATAAAAATGCCGACAAATTCGTCGCCTTGTCAGACCTCCCGGAAGGAAGCCTGTTCGAATTTCATGGTAGGTTTTTCAAAAAAGGACAGATAAAAAGAACCCGCATCCTCTGCCGCGAAGTAAGATCGCGCCGCAATTACTATGTCCCCGCCGACGCCCTAGTCAGCAACGTACAACTCAGTCTGCTATAAGACGGTCACTAATCATTGGGCACACACAACCACTGGTCTTGTGGTCCTCTACTCGTCAGCTTATCGGAAACAGGGGCGCTTGTGCGTCAATTCAGGTAGCCTCGGGTTAGTCATTAGGAATCAGGCGTCTGGCATTAGAGGTAGCACTTTGTTCTTCGCATCCGCTCATATCGCAGTTGGCAACCCGAAAGTTTTCAGGGGCCAAAAAACAAGAGCATCCCCAATATCCGACTTCATGGACTAAGCCTCCTTTGAACGAGTTTGTTCACCAGGTCGAAGAAAACAGGAGGCTGAAGGGTACGCCAGTTTTCGATCTGTAAGGTCCCACCCATGTTGATATAATTATCGACGTTGAATCTTCGGAACTCGTCTTGCACGAATTCGGGAAACGATACGGCGGCGATCCAGCCATCTTCCACGTCGTCGAACCATTCTTCGTAATATGAGTCATCTGAGCCATGGAAATTGAGAATGTTTTCTCCGATAAGAATAAACTTATTGATGCCTTCTTTTAACATGATCTCGATGACGTTGCGCTTCAGCGTCATCACGTCGTTATTGATGGCATCGTTCCATTCGCCAATGAACTCGATGATCACATACCCGGCATGGTAGTTGGCATAAAGCACTTTGAGATACAAGGTTTCCGATCCCATGGCGTCCCAGGCGGGGTCGATGTAATACCCGTAGATGGTTTCGGAGTAAACGTCGTAATTATATTCTTTACCGAAGAAGGGTGAGCGGCTGTCTCTGGAAGAGTCGTAATATTTTAACCAGTTGTAATAGGGTTCGATCTCATGCATGGTCCCGGCGGCTTTCAACGGCTTTCCGCACGGATCCGAATTCTTTCAGCAGACGTTCTGCTTCGTCTTGCCCAACACCCAATTCTTCCATGATCATTCGGGTGCCACGATCGATAAGCTTATTGTTGGTAAGCTGCATGTCTACCATCTTGTTGCCTTTCACACGCCCCAGCTTGATCATGACGGTAGTAGAGATCATGTTCAGGGCCAGCTTCTGAGCTGTTCCCGATTTCATGCGTGTGCTTCCGGTAACAAACTCAGGCCCCACAATGATCTCGATAGGATGGTCGGCTAGCTTGGCAATTTCGGTGTCAGCGTTACACGATATGGAACCCGTGATAATGCCATGTGCCCGGGCGTCTTTGAGGCCACCGAGTACGTACGGTGTTCTTCCTGACGCAGCAATGCCGATCAAAACATCCTGGCTGGAGATGTGGTAGACCTGCAGATCTCTCCAGGCCTGGGCCGGATCATCTTCGGCATGTTCTACGGCTTTTCGAATGGCGGTGTCGCCTCCGGCAATGATGCCGATCACTTTTCCATGTGGCATACCGTAGGTGGGGGGGATCTCAGAGGCATCCAAAATGCCGAGCCTGCCACTTGTGCCGGCTCCAATATAAAACAGCCGGCCACCGGTTTTCATCTTTTCAACAATAGCGTTTACCAGCGGCTCCATCTGCGGAATGATCTTTTCAACAGCAAGAGGCACACTCTTGTCCTCTTTGTTGATGTTCTCCAACAAATGGCGAACACTCATTTTATCGAGATCATTGTAGTGCGATGATGATTCCGTTATTGACATGGTTGGGTGACTCCAGGTTTTGCTCATGTTTGATGAGCAAAGATCGTTACTTTTCACGGCAACGGAAAAAAAGTATTCCCTCTATTTGTTCTGAGTATGATACAAAGTTAGTCCGGCAATGGGCCCCTCCAGAATATTCTTTACGGTGATGCCTCTGTCGTTTGCCACCTGGCGCAGGATGTCACTGAAGTAAAATGCTATTGAGCCGGTAAAATGCACTTTAAGGCTCTGGTAATTATTATACTTCATCACATTATTCTCATAAAACTCTGCAAAGCTATCGTAGATCAGTTTGTAGCAATACGGTTCTTTCAGGTGTTGAAAAATAAACTTGGCAAAGCTGGCCAGGAATGCACTGGGTTTTTCCTGCTGATAAACTTTTTCAAGAAATTCTTCGCGTGTGAGGGGGAAGCGGCTGTGGAATTGATGGGCCAGTTCGATGGGCATTTCTTTACGGAGATAATCGACGAGGAATTTTCTTCCGATGTTGGCGCCTGAACCCTCGTCGGCAAGGATCCATCCCAGGTTGGCAACATTGTCGATGATCTTATCACCGTCGTAGAGACACGAGTTGGAGCCGGTTCCCATGATGCAGGCAATGCCAGGTTCATGGCCGCAGAGGGCGCGGGCGGCGGCCAAAAGATCCCAACCGATTTCGATCTGCGCTTCCGGAAAAAATTCGAGGAAGGCGCTTTTGATCGTGAGCTGATTTTTAACAGAAGAGACACCCGCACCATAGAAGAAAATCTGACCTACGTGATCGTTGATCTTTGGCATGAGAATCTCCTGAACGTTTTTTTTCAGGTCATCGATGGGTTGATAGTATGGATTAAAACCAGGCGCACTGGCTTGCGCTATGGTGCCGTCGGTGTGCACCAACCGCCAGTCTGTTTTAGAGCCTCCACTGTCAGCAATCAGGATCATTGCGGAATCTATTTTTTTAAACAAACGATTTAAATTCAAAGTGTGTGCCGTGTGTCTCGTGCCTGGTCGCTCAACACTTTCCAACTGCGAATTTAATCTCAACCAGACAATAAAATGCGAATTAAGATTTTATTCTTTCAGTTTCCCAACAACTTTGAATTTATCGAATACCTTTTCGTTATGTGGAGCTTCTTTTAATTCTTCGGTGAGGTCTTGACCTGCCCAGTGTGTGTAGTGTGTACCGTTTCTCCATAGGCGAGAACGACTCACATCGTATACCAGGCTCTTGTAGGCTACCCAAATTTCGGGCTTGTCCTGGCCGTTGCGTAGCGAAAGCTGTGCACGGGTGATGACTGGCAAATTTTCAAGTTCACTCACTGTGACGCCAGATGATTGAAGTCTTTAACAACCGTGTTCAGAAATTGTACGGGAGGAAGATCGCTGTCGATACCCAATAAGTTTTTTAGTTTTTCCGTGGCCGCAAGCACGGGCCTGAAGTTTCCCGTCGAACGATTCACCTCCAGTACCTGCCGAATCACTTCAACATCCTGGTCGCGCAGTAGTGTTACCTGCCTGAACACGGGCTCGTATCCTGCCTCCACCGAATTGGCGAAGATCATCTGCGAGGTCACTTCTTCTTGCCTTACCAACTTGACCACCGTAGTGCCAGCCACGACATCGCCCAGACGTTGTCCCTTGCTGCTCAGTGCAATGCTGACGATCGCCAACGCGCCGCCGAGCAGCAACACTTCGATCAACCTGAACATCCACCGCATCAGGTAATTTCCCAGGGTCGGAGAACCACCATCAAGCCTGATCACCCGGATCTTCATGATCTTTTTTCCCGGACTCTGACCGTTCATCAAAACCTCGAATACCAAATGGTAGCTGAGATAGGGAATGGTAACGATTGAAATGGATAACCAAGTGGCGTAAATGTCGAAGTAATCAAACATAAAAAAGCACGCCAGCAGGTAGGCCGTCAGGATCAGACCATCGACGAGGTAGGCCAACATCCTGTCGCCAAGACTGGCCAACGGATATTGGATGAATACATTTTGAGTGGTGCGAATGTTAATGAGGTGCGACATAAATTCCCTAGTGGCAACTCCGTTTTTTACTTATACTTGAGCAATATTCTGCAATAAAATTAAATGTCAATGAATTTACGAAACTTATTTCTGAATAGAGCTCTACTCTTGCTTTTAACTTTTGCCGCAGGGGCCTGTTCCACCGTGGAACGTAAAAAAGACTACGCTTCACTACCCGACGATCAATTGAAAAAAATAGCCGACTCGCTGGCGCAAACTTTTATCATCACCGATGGGCACGTTGATCTTCCGTTCCGACTAAAAGTGCAGCGCTTCCGCCTCGAACGCGAGTACCTCGGCATTCCAGTGAGTACAACAGAAGGCGATTTTGATTATGAGCGCGCAAAAAAAGGAGGGCTCGACGCGCCCTTTATGTCGATCTACATACCCTCTTCGTATCAGCAACAACCAGACAAGGGCAAGGCCTTGGCCGATTCGCTGATCAACATGATCGAGGGCATCGTGCAAACGCACCCCGATAAATTTGCACTGGCCCGCACGCCGCAAGATATAGTGCAGAATGCCGAAGCCGGTAAGATATCCCTTCCACTGGGTATGGAAAACGGTGCGCCCGTGGGCGACAACCTTGAAAACGTCAAATATTTTTTCGATCGCGGTATCCGCTATATCACGCTTACACATGCAAAAGATAACCAGATCTGCGACTCGTCTTATGACACGCTAGGCACCTGGAAAGGATTGAGCCCATTCGGTGAAAAAGTTGTGGCCGAGATGAACCGGCTGGGTATCATGGTCGACATCTCACACGTTTCCGACAGCGCATTTTATGATGTGATGAAAATCGCCAAGGCACCCTGTATCGCTTCGCACTCTTCAGCCCGTTATTACACACCCGGCTTTCAACGAAACATGTCGGACGACATGATCAAACTACTGGCAAAAAACGATGGCGTGATCCAGATCAATTTTGGCGCTAACTTTATTGACTCGGTAGCCCGTAAGAACGACGCATTAAGAGATTCTTTGGAAAGAATATTATCGGAGAAAAACCTAACTTCAAAGGACGAAGCCGCACAACCCATTATCGAAGAATTCGGGAAACAGCACAAGGAGCTGTTTTCGGATGTTGAAAGAGTGGCCGACCACATTGATCACGTGGTGCAGTTAGCCGGCGTAGACCACGTAGGCATTGGCTCCGACTACGATGGCGTGGGCGACAGTTTGCCACTCGGGCTTAAAGATGTATCGCAGTATCCGAACCTGATCTATGTATTGCTCAAACGCGGCTATTCGCCGGAGGATATTGAAAAGATCTGCAGTAAAAATGTTTTCAGGGTCTGGAACAAGGTGATCGAGGTGGCTGAAAAATAAATTACAATCTCAGCTGTTTTATGCGCGAAGCTACTTTCATTAAGATCAATCAGAAGCGTTGGCAGTCTTTTGAGCAAACCCTTCAGGGAGAGGCAATTTCGCCCGATAAAATGGCTGAGATCTTTATTCAGCTTACCGACGACCTTTCATTCGCCCGCACACAATTTCCGGATAGTCGCACGGCACAATACCTGAACAACCTCACGTCCAAGATCCACCTCGAGATATACAAGAATAAGAAGGAAGAGAAAAACCGGTTCATTTATTTTTGGAAAGACGAGCTTCCGCTCATCATGTGGCAAGCGCGAAAACAACTATTGTATTCGTTTATTGTTTTTATGGTGGCTACGCTCATCGGGGTGGTATCAACCTTGCATGACGATACCTTTGTGAGACTCATCCTGGGCGACGACTACGTGAATATGACCCTCGAAAATATTAAAAGCGGAAATCCGACTGCAGTCTACGGCCGCGACAGCGAAGCGGATTCCTTCTTTGCCATTACCTTCAACAATGTTATGGTTTCGTTTAGGGTTTTTGTGTTCGGTGCCATTTCGTCGCTCATTACCGGATTCTTTTTATTTTACAATGGCCTGATGGTAGGAACGTTTTTTACTTTCTTTTATGCAGAGGGTCAGTTTGCTTTAGGAGCACCCGTGGTCATGCTTCATGGCACCATCGAACTTTCTTCCATCGTTATTGCCGGCGCTGCCGGATTTATTATGGGCAATAGCATTCTTTTTCCAGGAACTTACTCCCGACTGGAGTCATTTAAAATAGGTGCGGTAAGAGGATTAAAGATCGTGATCGGTCTGGTGCCTTTTTTTATTGTGGCCGGTTTTATTGAATCTTTTATTACGCGATATACCTTTATGCATTGGAGCATCAAAGTGCTGATGATCGGCGCGTCTGCCTTTATTATGCTCTATTATTTTATCGTTTATCCTTATCGTTTGCATAAGCATGGCAAATTCAGGTACGATTGATTTTAACAAACCCCGGAATTTTAGTCTGAAGATGAATGCCACGTACGCATTCTTCCGGCAGAATTTTAAACCGTTTTCCAAGTCACTGCTGATCATCGCCGGGCCTCCGGTGCTGGTAGGGGGGATCTTTTTTATTGAAGTTTTTCAACGACTGGTCGGGTCTACAACCGGTGGCGAAGCGCCGGGCCCGTTTAACGTCCTCAATCAGTTCAACACCACGAATTTTGTCTTACAGGTGCTGGCCATCATTCTGTTTCTTCTGCTTGGTGGCGTGTTTACAGTTTGTACGACCTACTCTTACCTTATTCTGTACCAGGAGAAAAATGGGAAAACACCGGAGATAAAAGAAGTTTGGGAAAGAGTGAGGAAGTCGTTCTGGATGAATTTCGGCACCATGGTGCTCTATTCAGTCTTCACTGTTATTGCAGCCATCATCCTGATATTTCCTGTGGCGTTGATCATCACCCTTTTTATCACCATTGCACCGGTGCTGGTTGTCATCGCTTACCTTGTGTACTATGTCTTTGTGTTTTTTGTCATGATCAATTTTTCGCTGATCTTCGTCATTCGCAA
>JBMOKS010000443.1:0-11707 GCA_049324355.1 Bacteroidota bacterium | reverse complement strand
TACCGAGGCAGTCGATGATCGTCCACGCTCCGTATGCGGCGGAGTTATTTTCAATAATGAAATTACTTTCGATCAGGGTTGGGTAGATCCTGATCTGCCGATCATGTGTTGATTCGATTGCCGTTACCACGTCGTTGGAGAGTTGACTGGCAGGAATGATTTGCTTGGCAAATTTGCTGCAACTCCAGTGAAGTTGTGCCACGGCGCCACCACCGTTTTCATAATACTCAATTTTCACCGGATACTTTTGTCCCGCCATCAGCAACATCGTGCCCGACCATTGTGTGGGTGGCTGATCGATCCACTTGTCGATGAGCAAAACATTGTTCACCCAAAGACGAATGCCATCGTCGGCCGTGACCGAAAAAGTATATTCTTCAGTGAATTGAGGAAGTACTTCGCCCAGCCACCGCACAGTAAAGTGATCTGGTGTAATACCGGAAGCTGGCGCACCATCGCCCCAATTAAAATTCACCGTAGCATCAAGACGTACAAGATCGGGTTGACCGGTAAATGTTTTGTCTTGATTGCCGTAATAAAAACCGGTGAGTCCCGTGCCGCTGCCCACAGGCACGGTGTTGAAAAAAGCTGTGAAGGTCTTGGCTGTTTCGGGTGTATCAAACGTGAACAAACGTGGAGCGCTGTTTTCTGACCAATGATCAAATGTGTAGAGATTGTTATCCTTCACCTGTGAGATGGGCGCTTCGAGTGTTCGTGTAGCGTTCACGACGCTGTTGAAAGTATGAGGCGTTTCCAATGGTTGACCGTCGAGCAACAATTGAAGTCCGGCAGGGACGGTGGTTAAGGTGATGGCGGTCTTCTGGGGGAAAATATCCTGGTATACTGTTTTAGAAAGACCGTCGAGATCTATAGCGGTGAGTGACACACGATACCAGACGTTGTCGCTTGTTTCTCCCACCTGAGGTATGATGTAAACGCCTGACGCAATTCCGGTTGTCGCCCCAAGCGCCGGATGCACATGGGCGTCGTGGTGAAAATTTATTTTCCATGTGAGCGCCGATGCTGGCAATGTTCCGTTTTCGGCATCGGTGGCCGAGCCACTGAAGGAAATGGTTTGACCTGCTTTGTATTGCGCAGCGCCGCCGGGCAAAGTGGCCGTAAGCACAGGCACTGGTCGTGAGGTGTTGGTCACCGATAAACTTGCTGCCGCACTGATCACATCACCAAAGCTGTTCGCCACTTTACATCTGAATTGTTTACCATGATCGGTGATCTGAGCATCAGCAAATGTATAGGCGGATTGAGTCGCGCCGTTGATGTCAACACCATCCATTTGCCATTGATATGCGAGGGGAGCTGTGCCCGTGGCAAAAACATTAAATGTTGCCGATTCTCCGACCACAACTAAAGTCGACTGGGGAGGGACGGAGATGGAAGGTGCGCCAGACCCCGTGTAAGTAATTTTCCATAGCGTACCGTCATTAGTGCTGGTATTATCCTCATCTGAACCGCCGCCGATGCCTGCGCGCGCCAAATAGAACATCGATCCGTCGGGCGCGATGATCATGGCCAACGGACGATTGATGTTGGTGGCAAAGGTTTGTACCGTTCCGGTCGATGTGTCGATCGACTTAATGTATCCATTGCAATAGTCTGCAAAGAAGAAACGCCCGTTGTAGAAAGAAGGGAATTGTGAGGTAGCAGGATTATAAAACGACGCCCCTACAATAGAACAACCCTGATCGGCGCCTCCGCCGTGAGCATATGCATAAAGCGGATCTTTATAATTCGGAGGAGCAGGTTGTGCCACACGTTTGCCTTCGATGCCGGGCCATCCGTAGTTTTTTCCTGCCTGGACCTCGTTGACCTCTTCCCACGCGCCGCCACCCACATCGCATGCGAAAATTTTTCCCGTGCCAGGTTGAACGTCAATAGAAAATGGATTTCTGAAACCCAGCGCCCAGATCGCTTTATTTTTTCCGCTGGTCTGTGCTGCAAACGGATTGTCGGCCGGGATTGTGCCGTCGGAGTTTATTCTGAGCATTTTTCCTAACACCGTATTCAGCGACTGAGAAGTATTTCCATCACCACCGTCCCCAACGGCAATGAATAGTTTTCCGTCGGCGCCAAAGATCATATCGCCCCCGTTGTGTATAGTGCCCGCCATCACATCGAGATTGATGATCTGCGTTTCATCTGATGGGGAAGTGAAGTTTCCAATTGCTTTGAAACGGCTTACGCGATTATAGTTGTTTCCTTTGGCTGTGTAGTAGAGGTAGAAATAGCCGTTGTTTTCGAAGGAGGGATCGAGCACGATGTGACCGAGCCCCCTTTCGTTGTAATTATCAACGAGCGTTTCGATGCTGATCAGGGGTGTGCCGCGAAGCACGCCATCTTCCACGATCAAAACTTTTCCACTTTTGATGGTGATGAAGATTCGCCCGTCGGGGGTAAGCACCATGTCGGTCGGGTCAAGTCCTTGCGCGACGAGTTGTTCGGTAAAACCTGTCGGGAGTTGTGCGGCAAAACTGACGGAACCGATGACGAGGAAAAAACCGGCTATAAATTTTTTCACGTTAGCAGCAGTTGGTGAAGAAAGAAAAATAAGACTTTCGCCAGGGAATAGCGAATGACGTGAGATAAATTGTTGGGAGACCGAAATTCGGATAATGCTAACGTTTGCGCTTTGCTTATTCGGGGTTAGGCGCTTCCATGATCACCGAATTCGGATCCTGTATCAAAGATCGTTCGGACGGCGATAGGTTCAGATCTTCCGACAGCGACGAAGCTGTAGGTCTAAGAATGATCAGGATAATAACCATCAGAAAAGTGCCCGCTAGAAAATAGATCTGCCCGGTAAGAAGGGTTGCCACACCACTCAATATGCCAGGTATCTCCAGGCACGCAGAACGGATGATGACAATGCTCTGAAATTTCCTGACTTTTTCTTTCAAATCTGCTGAACTTCCCAACTGCCCGATCTGCATCTTGTAAATAAATTGCGCGGCAGAAAGTCCGGCAATTGTCGCCAGCGGCACAATGAATTGAAATATGGTTTCCAATTCATTCGATGTATTTTCTACCCGGTTGGTCATGGTCAGAAACAGTATGGCGCCGGCCACAAAAACCAACATCATAGCTTGTGCGAAGTAAATAATGGTAAGCGTGAAGAAGTAGGTCTTAGACGTGATACCTTTTTTCATACCTGAAGTTAAGAAGCATTCACGATCATTTGCTTCATCACTTCAAAAGTTTTTTGCTTCAGTGGACCAACGTCTTGCAAGGTGAGGCCCGCCGTCTCGATTTGCTCGCCTACATAGATCCTGATCTTGCCAGGTTTCAAGTTAATGGTTCCCGGGGGCATGAGCCTGCCTGCACCCACCACAACCATGGGAAGTATGGGTTGTTGCGTATCCATGGCGATTCTGAAGGCGCCATCGTGAAAGGGTTGAAGAATCTCTTTCGTACGGTTCTGGGTACCTTCGGCGAAGATCAGAATGGAGATGCCTTCTTTTAAAACTTTTTTCAGAGCGTCGAGGCTTTTCTTTCTGCTTTCGTGACTCGAACGGTCTACGATGATGGTGGCCGCGCTCGCAATCCATCCGAACACCGGGATCTTTAAAAGTTCTTTTTTGGCGAGTGGCCGGAACTGACCTGGAATTGTCATGCGAATGCCAGGCAGATCGAGAAAAGATGTGTGATTGCTTACGAAGATGTAAGACCGGCCTTTCTTAATATTTTCTCTGCCGTAAAATTCATAACGGATAAAGGTGAGCATGCTGAACACCCAGCTCCACAAATAGAGAAAAGTATAACCTATGGAGCCGAAACGTGATCCGAAGAAAAAGGGGAGTACGATGCCTGGAAGGAAGATGAGCATAAATACGGTAAACACCAGAAATACCCATACTTTGTACAGCGTGCTGAAAATTGTTTGTATGATCTTCAAGGGAGAGGGAGGCTAATTATTCAAGTACTTTGGGAACGCGGAAATATTCCGAATCTTTTTTGGGGGCATTCTTTAAGGCACTTTCGCGACCCAGATGTTGTTTCACTTCATCTTCGCGCAATGAATTGACCTCATACGACATCGTGGTGAGTGGTTCGACGCCGTCGGTGTTCACCTCTTTTAATTTCTCCACCCATTCTACAATAGCGGTCATGTCCGCCATCATCTTCTCGGCGTCCTTTTCATCGAACTCGAGGCGAGCGAGATGGGCGATTTTATCCAACAGTTCGCGGGTGATCTTCATGCGCTAAATGTCTTTTTAATTCCTCCTCGATAACACGACGTACGCGATCTTTCAACAGATCAACATCTTTTAATGTGTATTCGGCGGGGTCAATGGGCTCGTGAAAGATCACCGACAGTGGCCGCCAATGGAGCAGGAATTGATCAGGGGGCAAAATTATCCAATTATATGGAATGGTGACAGGCACAATGGGAATTTGTTTCTCAATAGAAGCCCTGAAAGCGCCGTCCTTGAAAGGTGCCATAACTGGCTCCTTGTCTGTCATGATGCCGCCTTCGGGGAATATGACCAGGCTTTTGCCTTTTTCCAATGCTTCCAACGTTCGTAACATCGTAGAGTACCGGCTTTTTAGTTTCGCACGATCCACTGTGATATGCAGCTTCCGGTACATAAACCCGAACAGCGGAATATTCTCCATGTCGTTTTTTCCCACGAAAATCGAATTATTCGGATTGAGTCCGAGCACCGGAATATCGAGGTAAGAAAAATGATTCGGACAAAAAATGTATTGCTTCTTGGGATCAGGCTTCGACTCGCATTTAACCGAAAAAGGAATTCCCACAAAAATGAAGATCAGTCGGGCCCACCACCGGTTCAATATACCCGTAAGTTTATATTGACTCGGAAATATGATGGGTATAAGCAGCGGAATAAAAAAGATGATGAAGAGTATCGTAAAAACAAGCAGGCCATAAAAAGTATACACCTTCCGGAGAATTTTCATGGCGTCAAAATAATACCCGAAACCAGATTTTGGCAAACCATCACGGCTTATTGATTTTTCCGGGCTTGGGAATAATGATCAGCTCCGTTTGGCGACCGTCGATATACCGGAAACCGGTTTCCTCAAAATATCCATCCTCCTCCAGTTTGATCTGGATCTCTTTTTTCCACTCAATCAGGAATTGTGTGACATTGAGTTCGATCGAGTATGCCGTACGGTAATACAGCGGATAGTCGCCATTGTGAGGTACGCCGTTTTGCATATCCCACAAGCCGATGGTTGGCCCGGCAGCATGACCATGATATCCAATGGGATGGGTGTAAATCGAAGGCGTCAGCCCCTGATCGATAGCCTGCTTCCGCGAGTCTGAGAGTATTTGGTTGCCGGTTTTTCCTTGCGCAAAGTTCTTTACCAGGATATCCTGCAACTTGTTGCCCCGGGCGAGCGCTTTTTTCAAAAAGTCAGGGGCGTCCGTTTCGCCGGGTTTCAATACATATGCATGTTGCTGTGTGTCCGTGTTCAGGCGAAGGTAGGTAATGCCAAAGTCTACATGCAGGAGATCGCCGGGAAGAATCACCACCGGCTGAATTCGTTTGGTGAAAATCACATCGGGTTCGTTTCGTTGAATAGAAACAGAAGGCTGAAACCATGTGTCGAGTTTCAACTCTTTGATCTTCTCGCGATACCACCACACCACATCATCGGTTGTGGTGACGCCGGGATGGATCACGTTTTCTGAAAATCCTTCCTGGATGATCTCGTGTGCGATGCGGCAGATCTGTGGATAAAGCGCCATCTCACGTTCGCTGCGCGTTTCGAGCCAGCCGATTGCCAGCCGCTCGGCCGACACAATGTGTTCATGATATTTTTTGTGTAGAACGCGCCGCAGATTTTCCAGGTCATTGGCGCTAATGCCATCGGCGAGACCGAAGTGTTCTGATTTATTAACACCTATTTTTTTTGGATTTCTCTCCTCGATGATCTTCGCCAGCTGTGCCCATTGATCCGGTTGATGGTCGGGGTCCCACGCACGTTTAAATGTTTTGCCAACATCATAGCGCGATACCGCCAGGTACTCAACTTCTTTATCGGCGCCCCGATCAAAAACGATCAACATCGTGGTTCTTCTGGCGGCCATCCAGGTGGCGGGCAACAAGGTTTCGACGACCGGGTCTTCATTGTACTCACGTGATATCACAACCCACATGTCGATACCCTCGCGACGCATGATCGGCGGCAGGATGCTCCGCAGACGGTCGTCAAGTATTTCATCCACAACCTTTGCTTGCTCTCGTTGCGACAGAATAGCCGGGTATTGTGCAAAAGAAAATTCAACAAGAAATAACGATACGACGACAAAAAAATATTTCATGAAGGTCTTAAGATTTAATCTCGTTTACCGGGATCTGAATAACACACCGTTCTTTCTTTAATATCGCATCGGCCCGCTCGACTTCGATATGGGATTTGGCATCGTCCATTTTTTCTTTTACCGATTGTTTGATCTCTTTCATGCGCATGGCCTCGATAAACCGCTTGATCTCCTCTTTCGATTCGAGGATCAGGGCGGGAACTTCGGTTGGCTTGTCGTCATCACCTTTGGCCACCATGGTGAAATATGATGAATTGGTATGCTTAACAGTGCCCAGTTTTACGTTCTGAGCTTCCACACGGATGCCCACGATCAGCGAGGAGCGCCCCACATAGTTGACTGACGCATGGAGCGACACCAGTTCGCCAACCTCTACGGGTTGAAGGAATTCAACTTTGTCTACCGAAACCGTAACACAATATGTGCCGGCGTGCTTGCTGGCACAGGCGTAAGCCACTTTATCCATCAACGAAAGCAAAATGCCGCCATGGATTTTTCCGCCAAAATTGGCGTACGATGGGATCATCAATTCAGTAATGGTGGTCTGCGAATGCCGCACCGCACGGGAAGATGACATAAATACTTTTCCAAAAGATAAGAAATTTTACCTGAAGTTAAGTATGAATGCCGGGGTCGTCAGTGGATGTCGCGCTGCTGAATAGCCATCGGCTGCGGCTGAAGTTGCAGCTTCGACATGAGCATACGAAGCCGGGCAAACATCGCCGTGGCAGTAAGGGTCAACCCGATGAACAATCCCCACCACACACCATTGCCACCAAAGTCCAATACGAATGCGAGGTAATATCCCAAAGGCAAACCGATGATCCAATAAGAAATAAAGATCAGTGCAGAAGGGATTTTGACATCCAGTAATCCGCGCAAGGCTGCTATACAAACTACTTGCGTTCCATCCGACAACTGGAACAGACCTGCAATGACCAGCAGCGACGAAGCAATCGAGATCACACCGGGGTCATTCACATACAGGGAGGGTAGCCAATATCTACCAAAGATAAAAAGCACAGCCCATACACACATCACGGCAAGGGCCATACCCAGCAGGCTGTGCGCCGCCATATGCATGTTGCGAAAATCCCTGCGGCCCAAAAAATAGCCTACTCTGATCGTAGCCGCAGAAGCTAATCCCGCGGTTGTCATGTAGCTGATGGTGGCCAGGTTAATGGCGATCTGGTGTGCAGCTTGTGTATACACACCCAGCCAGCCCATCATCACCAGCGAGAAGTCGAAGGCCGCCACTTCAAAAATGAATTGGACACCGCTTGGAATACCCAGGTTGAGCAATTTCTTAAACAGGTCTCTGGAGTAATTGACAAAAGAAAAGGCAGCCCTGTATTTCTTAAATCTTTTGTTATAATAAACATAGACGATGATCGCGATGGCCATAAACACCCGCGAATAAAATGTTGCCCAACCTGATCCTTCCAGCCCCATGGCCGGAAAGCCTAAATGGCCAAACACCAATAAATAGTTGAGCAAAACGTTTACCACATTGGCACCGATCATGATGATCATGGCCACATCGGTGTGCGACAGACCTTCTGTATATTGTTTGAAAGTCTGAAAGATCATAACCGGGATCAGCGAATAACATATGATATTCAGAAAGGGAATTGCGAGCGACACTACTTCTGCCGGCTGATTGATCTTGTACAGCAGATTTTGTGCGACAAAAACACAGGCAATGAGTACGAGACTGTTGAGAAAATTGATCACCAGTCCATGCCGTACCACATCCACGATCTTCCCGTCGTTCTGTTCGCCATGTGCCGTGGCCACCAGTGGTGTGATGGCGTAAGAAACGCCGATACCAAAGAGCAATAACACGTTGAACACTACCGTGGCGAGTCCTGCGGCGGCCAGCGACACGGCATTAATATGGCCCACCATAACGTTGTCGGTGACACCCATGAGCACGTGCCCCAGGTTACTGAGCATGACCGGTAATGCAAGTCTGAGGTTTTCGCGAATATGTTGCCTGTAATTCATCGATGAGCAGGTGTGACAATTGGTTTTACGGAGTGGAATGGTGGGTCATACCTGGTCGTTTGCGGCTGGCAAGACGATGGTGAACTCAGTTCCCTGGCCGACTTTCGATTTAACGTTAATCGAGCCTCGATGTTCCTGGATGATATTGTGACTGATCGAGAGGCCAAGGCCAGTACCTTTTCCAACCGGTTTCGTGGTGAAAAAAGGGTCGAATATTTTTTGACTTATCTCAGGTGGGATGCCCTGACCGTTGTCTTTGATGAGCACGTTGATATTGGCGTTTTCTGAGAATGTGCGAATAAAAATTTCTCCCGCATGTTCTTTAGCTTCCGCTGCATATATGGCATTGTCGATGATATTCAAGAGCACTTGGTTGATCTGGGTGGCATTGCCTTTCACATACAAGGGGTTTTGAAGATCCGTGGTTAGTTTTATTTTATCTTTGAATTTACTCTGAAGAATGGCAAGCGTAGATTGGATGCATTCGTTAATGTTGATAAGGTTTTGCGAGCGGGTGTCTGACGATCCGAATATCTGCAGCGCAGAAATGATGTCGGTGGTGCGCACAACGCCTTTTTTCATGGCTTCCAGCAGCTCTTTGATGTTTTTTAGATCTCTGCCTTCTGATGCTGGCTTGTCGTGTTCCAGCCAATGGATCTCGTTCTCGAGTGCTTGCACGCCCCCCGAGATGAAGTTTATCGGATTGTTGATCTCATGGGCTACGCCGGCTACTAGCAAACCGAGCGAAGCCATTTTTTCGTTATGAACAAGCTGCGACTGCAAACGACGCAGGTCGTGCAAGGCAGTGGTGATCTCTTCATTTTTGCTGTTCAGCAAAAGGCGTATTCTTTTTTCACGAAGGTAGCTACGTCGGAAAAAGTATAGCCATACTAAAATTATCACTGTAATGACCAGCAGGAGTATAAGAATAATGCGTTGGTTGCTGTTGGCTTTTTGTAGCAATTCATTTAGATCTTTTTGTTTCGAAAGATCATAACCGGCTTGCATCGACATAATCTCTCGTTCCTTGGCCTGATTGAAGAGATCTGAACTCACCTTCCCGTGAATGGATAAATATTTATACGCGGAGTCGAAACGCCCGATCGCAGCAAAATTTTCAGATAAGCCGAAAGATGCAACACTGACATCGGGCTGAAAATCCATGGCTTTTGCTTTTTGATAACTTTGCTTAATAATCGCTATGGCTTCATCATACCTCCGCAGATGCTGTAATGCAATGCCCACCGATATTCTCAATTTGTTAGCGCCAGGTTCGTTTTTCGATTCTTCATACAGTGCAATTCCTTTTTGAAGAAATTGAATAGCATCCGTGTATTTTTTTTCTTTCATCGCTATGTTCGCAAAATGAGCATAACAGGAGGCCGCCCTGCCCTTTTCACCGTTTTTGGTGGAGATGGCCAGCGACTTATTTAAATAATGCAAAGCGCTATCGAAGGCATTCAATTCAATGTACACACTGCCGATATTTTCATAAATATTGGTGAGCAGCGTTTCTCGTTCCGCGACGGTAAGATCAATTTCATGGATAATTTTATTGGGTCGCTGAAAATACTCCAGCGCCAGGGAGTCTTTGTTAATGTGCATATACTGCACTCCAAGATTGACTAAATTGTATATTAAATACTTCTTTCGATGCTCTTGTTCGTTGATCTTAAGCGTTCGTAACAGTATCTTGATCGATTCGTTATATAAACCCACGTTTCCATAAGCGATGCTCTTGTTATTTAAGACACCATCCAGATCTTCTTCTTTAAGTCCGATTTCGAGATAGATGCGTTCGCTTTCGTCATAGAATTTTAGTGCATTGAGGTTATCACCACGCAGCATGTAAGTGACACCCAGAACGTTGTAAAGCTTTGCCAACCCCAGAGCATCATCAAGTTTTTGCGCCAGCGCAATTCCTTGCCGGGCGTATGCCTCCGCTTGCAGCCCATCTATATACCAATGCTCATGACTTAACCGGTGGAGGAGCCTGACCTTTGTGGTGTCATCCGGAAGGCTGGTCAATTGCTGCTTCAAACTGTCAAGTGTTGGGTTTTGTGCCTGTGCGGCCTTACCAAACAGAAATAGAACTAAAAAAGAAAAATATAAGAACCTACGTTTCGAATATTTTTCCACACAGACAACGATGGATAGTGTTATTACCCCCACTCTTTTCATTGTTGACAAATTGCCGGATGGACCATTATATGGGAAATTTTTGCTTCGTCAAAGCACTTTTGTCTTTGCCAACGCGGGCATTTGTTGTCCAGTTTACTGCCTTGGGGCATCAAGTTTTATTTTCGATGCCATCAGCAGGCCTGCCATGCTCATGCTGTCCGTAATCTCTCCGCGCATCACCATCCCAACCGCCTCCCGCAGGGGGAGTTTCCAGACCTTGAGATCGCCCTCGGTTTCTTCAGGCGAACTCTGACCGTGCTCGAGGTCCTCGGCCAGGAATACAAAGCCCTCTTCATCGGTCACCGAATTTGACGTATGAATGCGCAGCAACTTTTTCCATGAGCGGGCAATAAGTCCCGTTTCTTCCTGAAGTTCACGTTGGGCTGCTGCAAGCGGGTCTTCGCCAATAGGCCCGCCGCCTTCTGGGATTTCCCAATGAAATTCATTCAAAGTGTAACGAAATTGCCCAACCAGCCAGGTGTTCAATTCATGGTCGAGCGGAATGATACCGATGGCTTTGTTTTTAAAATGCACCTTTCCGTAAATCCCTTTCCCACCCGACGGATTAAGAACCTGATATTCGGTAACCTTGATCCATCGGTTTTCATATTTTTCGTCACCGGAAATCGTCTTCCATGGATTTTCTATTTTTTCTTTATTCATCGTTACGCGTTTCTACCTGTAAATCTACTTCGAAATTCGATTTGCTTGCTCGATATTCTTAAGCTCCTTACGCCCAAAGACTTGCAACCTATCGCTTGAACCTTGCCAGCCCTTTAGAGGAGGAGTAAGTTTTATAAACCATAGACAAGTTGTTTTCGAAACACAGTTTTAGGTTATTTTTACAACCAGAACAATTCAATGCTCAAGTCGTCATTTACAAAAGACATGGTGGAAGCCGGGTGTGACGAAGCAGGTCGCGGTTGCCTTGCCGGGCCTGTGGTGGCGGCCGCTGTTATCTTTCCCAAAAAGTATAGACATAAGTTGCTCAATGATTCTAAACAGCTGAACCGTGAAGAGCGGGAAAAATTACGTTTGGATATTGAAAGAGACGCTCTGGCCTGGGCAGTGGCCGAGGTGGATCATGAAGAGATCGACAAGATCAATATTTTAAATGCATCCTTCAAGGCTATGCATCTTGCGTTGGATAGACTGGCTATGGTGCCTGAGTTGTTGCTGATCGACGGCAACCGGTTCAAACCCTACCGC
>JBMOKS010000442.1:0-11745 GCA_049324355.1 Bacteroidota bacterium | reverse complement strand
GCTGTTTTTTGCTCATTGACGAAAATGGAAAGGAACAAGCGTTGTTTACGGGCGACACATTGTTTATCGGAGATGTAGGAAGACCTGACCTTGCCCAGCACATTGCCGCGGAACTTACTGAAGAAAAATTAGCGGGGTTGCTTTACGATTCACTAAGAAGTAAAATCATGTGCCTGAGTCATGACATCATTGTATACCCGGGTCACGGAGCCGGATCTGCTTGTGGCAAAAATATGAGCAAAGAAACTTCCGATACGCTCGGCAATCAATTGAAGACCAATTATGCGTTGCGTTCTGGATTGACAAGATCTGATTTTATCAAAGAAATATTAACCGGTCTTACTCCACCCCCGGCGTATTTCCCTAAAAATGTCTTCATGAACATTAAAGGTTATGAAAGTATCGACGATGTCGTTGCCCGTGGCACGAGGGCCATTTCGGTTAACAAATTCGATGCCTTGATCCACGAAACTGATGTACTCATACTCGATACCCGGCCGCCAGGAAAATTCAAGAATGGTTTTATTCCCGGTGCGTGGAATATCGGACTCGATGGAAATTTTGCCGTCTGGGTGGGCACATTGATTCAAGATATACGCCAGAGGATATTGCTCGTTGCTGAGCCCGGTAAAGAGAAAGAAGCCGTCACAAGGCTTGCACGTGTAGGATATGATAACTGCATCGGATACCTGGAAGGTGGATTTGAAGCCTGGCAAATGAGGGGGCTTGAAGTCGATCACATTCCATATATAAATGTAAACGAACTCTCGGCTCTTATGAAGAGTAAGGCGGTCAACATACTTGATGTGAGGAAGAAGAGTGAATTTGATTCGGAACATATCGTTGGTGCCTTGAATGCCCCGTTGGATTATATAGACGAGAGTTTAAAAGCGATCAACAAAATTGATACGTATTACGTCCATTGTGCCGGTGGTTACCGGTCGATGATTTTCGCTTCCATTCTTAAATCTAAGGGTTATGAAAATCTTGTTGATGTTGAGGGAGGCTTTGCTGCTATAAAAGAAATGGCGAATTTCGAGCTTTCGGAGTATGTATGCCCGACAACAATGCTATGACCATCAAAGCACGCTTTATTTGAGGTGGCCGTGGTCAAATACTTTGGAAATTGAACCGTGGCATCGGGGTAAGTTCCCCTATTACTTCGCGACCTGTCGCAGCAGTTTTTGTAGAAAATATGTTTAAAAAAAAAATAATGATGTTTAAGAAAATTGGAGAATGGTTAGGCATGAAGCCTGGTGTGGATTTTAAGGAACTGGTAAAAAATGGTGCACAGGTTGTCGATGTTCGTTCAAGGGAAGAGTATGCCTCCGGACACGTAAAAGGCAGTATAAATATTCCGCTGCATGAACTGCAGACATCGCTTGGTAAGATCAGCAGGAGCAAGCCGGTTATTGTTTGCTGCGCATCAGGAATGCGTAGTGCTTCGGCAAAGAGTTTGCTGAGGGACAAGGGCTATGATGCACACAATGGAGGTGGCTGGCATAGCTTGCAGACAAAGATGAAATAAATGGTCAAAAAAAACGCAGGCAAAAAACCGAAGGATTATGTCATGATCCATCGGCAACGAGAGTGTTCATGCCAGTGTCCAGGAACGCAGAGTTGTTTGACGACCGTCTGGCCCTATTCCGTCATGTGCGTTAAGGCGGGTTGCTGAGAATAACCAATAGCTTGTTATTTACCTGGCCCGTTTCCCCAGCCGTAAGGCTTCGACTTTCTTTTGTAAGCCAGTTCGTATTTTTCGCTTTTGTTTTTATGGTGCCAATCGCTTGGACCAGGCTTTTTACCTGCTTTTTTTATTACTTTCTTTGCCATCGATGTGAAAATTTGGTGAGCAGTTGTTATATAGCTTTTTCAATGAACTCAAATAGCTCTTCTTTGTTTTGAAGAAACTGCACATTGGCGGCTTCGATGTCGTTCATCAATCCTTCATGTTCTTTGAGGCAATCCGTTTTTGTCTCGTCCTTGGTCTCCAGCATCTCCGCCAGTTTCTTTTCGTGAGATCTTAAACGTGCCGTCAGTGCATCTATGAGTTCATACCTGTAATAAGTGATTACATTCTGAAAATGGTCAATTTTCTTTTTGTCGTCTACGCTCGAAAATTTCGACACATATCGATCTAAAAGCTTTTGAAAGAAAGCAAGCTCCCATTTCCAGAGCATCGCCGTTGAAAGCCACTCCAATGTTTTTTTATGCTTACTCAGCAAAGTAGGCTGAAGTATATAGTTGTCGGTTACTGATGTTACGGAGATCATAGTTTTATTTTTTTTCTCTAAAGTAGCATTCATAGTCCCCAATAGTTATGACAATAGTCTACGTTCAGGGTGACAATTGTCATGATACTTTGAGTAAGAATTGGATTGCTTCGTGATATGATTTTCAGGGAAGACATTGACGACTTTTTTAATCGATATGCCTCGACAATGAACAATGCTCTTTTCGGAGACGCCTATGATATCAAATCGATCATGCAATCGTTCTCGGATTTTGTTGTAAGTGCTAATCCTATGGGTGTGGCTGGAGGAAAAAATGATGATCAGCTTGCCAAAGCTATCCATCAGGGAATTGATTATTACAAAAGAATTGGCATTGTTTCAATGAACATCATATCAAAAGAGATAACTATGCTCGATGACTTCCATGCCATCGCTAAGATATTCTGGAGTTCATTTTATGGAAACGAGAATACTTCTGGAGAAATTCCATTCGAAGTGGTGTATTTGGTGCAATGCAAAGAAGGTGTGATAAAAATTTTTGCATACGTGACAGGCGATGAACAAGCTGCCTTCAAGGCGCATAGGTTGTTACCCGAAAGCCAGGAGTATGGAGCAGAACATTAAACTGATAAACGGGATATTGGGGATGGTGGTGATCCTGTTGTCACTTGCTGTTGCGATACCGCTGACGATCAAGGTCTATCTTGATAAAGGCGGTCCGTGGGGATTTGGCATCATTGGGTTCCCGATTTTGATCCCATTAAGCTTTTGTATTCTTTTTGGATTGGTGGGATTGATTCGTTCAGACGCCTGGCAACGGAAAGCGTTTATGGCTGCACACTTGATCACGTTTGTGATCGGAGCAATTGTATTATTTATTTTTCCTGTTTATCCAGCTTTACTTGTTTCCATACCGCTTTTTCTCGCTTTAATAGGATTGCTCAGTCGTTCAAAATTCAGATACTGCCTATCGTTGATGCTGTTTTTGACAATGATGTCCAACGTTTTGCTATTGAAATGGGAGCTTGATTTTCATCGTTCCATTCCGATTATTCAATTGTTTGCGTCCGGAACTGAGGAGCCCCTTTAAAATTTTTTCTGACAATAATCAGTGTCGGTAATGATGCCAATCATCGCAACCACGCGAATTTCACTCTAGGTTTGTTTACCGCCGTTTTAAAATCACTGCGGGAGTGCCATGAACAAATACATTAGAACTTTCAAACAGATATCTTCCAAAGACGTTGCGAAGGTGGGTGGCAAGAATGCGTCGCTCGGGGAGATGATCAATAATCTCAGTCCCCTTGGGGTAGAAGTTCCGGACGGTTTTGCGATCACCGTAGATGCGTATGCTGAATTTTTGTCTGCCAATGCGTTGACTCCCGTTTTGGAAAATTTGCTTAGCCAACTGGATCGTCAATCACTTAACAACTTAGCTGACATAGGCGAGCGCTGCCGGTCTTTTATTTTGAATTCTAAATTTCCCGAACCGATCGCTGAAGCGATAAAAAAGGCCCACGCTAAACTGATGTCGCACGGATTGATTCACTCGGTAGCGGTCAGGAGCAGTGCCACAGCTGAGGACTCACCAACGGCAAGTTTTGCGGGACAGCACGAATCTTATCTAAATGTGACTGGCGCTGAGAGCGTCATCGAGGCGGTGCAGAAATGCTACGCTTCGTTGTTCAATGACCGCGCAATCAAGTACAGACAAGACAACGGGTTTAAAGATATGCAGGTTTCCCTTTCTGTCGGAGTTCAGTTAATGGTGAGATCTGACAGGGCCAGCGCGGGTGTGATCTTTACCATTGAACCCGAAAATGGAAATCAGAATCTGATCTACATCACAGGCGCCTGGGGTCTGGGCGAAAGCGTAGTTCAAGGTGCTGTCAATACAGACGAATTTTACCTATTCAAACCAGCTATCGAAAAGGACAAGCGGTCGATTGTTTATCGTAAAATGGGAAGAAAAGAACAGAAGCTCATCTATTCAGACACTTCAAGAAGAAATATCGAGTGGGCTCAAACCTCTCCAGCCGAACGTGATCAGTTTGTTCTGTCCGACACTGAAGTTGAAAAGTTGGGAAAATGGTGTCTTGCGATTGAGAAACATTATAAAATGCCCATGGACATCGAGTGGGCAAAGGATGCCCTTTTAGAAAAACTGTTCATCGTGCAAGCCCGGCCCGAGACAGTTCATTCGCAAAATAGAACAGTGACCTTGAAGGAGTTTTCTTTAGTCACCAAAGAAAAGCCGTTGCTGATTGGAAAGGCTGTTGGGCGGTCGATCGTAAGCGGAAAGGTGAGTATTGTAAAATCACTGGCGGATGGTGGAAGGGTGAACGCTGGAGATATCATCGTAGCCGATATTACCAACCCTGATTGGAATGCGCTGTTGAAAAAAGCCGTGTGCATTGTCACCAATAAAGGGGGGAGAACCAGCCATGCTTCTATCATTGCTCGTGAGTTGGGAATACCTGCGGTTGTCGGAACAATATCGGCCACTGAAAAACTTGTCGATGGACAGGAAGTCACCGTTTCCTGCGCGACAGGCGGTGAGGGTGAAGTTTACCAAGGGAAACTTCATTGGGAAGAAAGGAACACACCATTAGATGAGCTTGTTGCCACCAGAACAAAACCTATGCTGATACTGGCCGATCCGGAAAAAGCCCTGTTGTATGCCACTTACCCGAACCAGGGTGTTGGCCTTTTGCGAATGGAATTCATGATCAGCAACACACTTCAGGTTCACCCCATGGCACTTGTTAAATACAACACGCTGCCTGAAAGTTCTGAAAAGAAACAAATCGATGCGTTGACGAGACATTATTCAGACAAGAAACAATTCTTTATAGAAAAGCTTTCGGAGTCTGTGGGGTTGGTGGCCGCCGCATTCTATCCGCGCGAGGTCATCGTGCGCATGAGCGATTTCAAAACAAATGAGTACGCAAAGCTGCTGGGAGGAAAACTCTTTGAGCCGGAAGAAGAAAACCCAATGCTTGGCTTCCGCGGTGCAAGTCGATATTACCATGAGCGGTATGCGGAAGGTTTTGGTTTGGAGTGCGCAGCAATTAAAAAAGTTCGGGAAGAGATGATGCTGACAAATGTAAAAGTTATGATCCCGTTTTGCCGTACCATCGATGAAGCCAATAAGGTACTGGAAGTAATGGCTGGTTATAAACTGAAAAGGAAGGAGAACGGGTTGGAGGTGTATGTTATGGCAGAAATTCCCAGCAATATTCTACTGGCCAGGAAATTTGCCCGGTTGTTTGATGGCTTTTCGATAGGCTCTAACGACCTTACGCAACTGACACTTGGACTTGATAGAGATTCGGCAATAGTAAGTCATCTGTTCGATGAGAATGATGAATCCGTTAAAATGCTCATCAGAAATCTCGTTGAAGTAGCTCACGAGCATGAGGTGAGCGTTGGCTTATGTGGGCAGGCGCCTAGTGATTATCCTGCGTTTGCGGGTTTTTTGGTTTCCTGTGGAATAGATTCGGTATCGTTTAATCCCGATGCGCTCATTCGCGGAATTCAAAATATTGCCGCTGCGGAACATGCTGAGGCTGAGAAATTTGAAGCGGTATAGTATTTTTCAAAAGTATAAGTGAGAGGGGTATGAAAATAGACAACAGAGACATTTTTGAACAGCTTGGGAACCTGTTTTATGCGGTTGCAGCCGACCAGCATATTATGCCGCTGGAGGTGACAGAATTGAAAGCTTTGATCAGTAAAGATTGGCTTCCGCGAAACCTCAACGAATCGGTAGTCCCTGACGACACTCATTTCATTCTTATCGCGATAGATTCCTGTGAAGGTAATAGTACGCCGGCGAAAGAGGCTTTTTGGATGTTTTCAAAATTCTACACACTTCACCCAGAGGTTTTTTCGAGTGAGCTGAAACAAAGAATACTTGATACTGCGGTGGAAATTGCAAAGATATTCAAAATCGATAATCGTTTTGAAAATCGACAACTTCACGCCTTGAAGAGCCTTGTTGACTTTGACGAAGTAAAAGCATAACAACTTAAATAAAGAAAATGAAGGTATTTGTTTATAGTGCCCGACCATACGACCAATCTGCGCTGCAGGCGGTTGCGGGCCATCACGAATTGTTATTCACGGAAAAGAGATTGAGTCGCGATACAGTTCACTACGCCGACGGCTGTACAGCCGTGTCGCTGTTTACTGCTGATGACGCATCAGCGCCAGTGCTAAAGAGTTTGCATTCCCGTGGAATAAAGTATGTGTCATTAAGGTCTGTTGGGTTTGATCATGTTGATCTGGATGAGGCTGCCAGGCTGGGGATGCGCGTTGCCAATGTTCCTGAATATTCCCCCTATTCAGTGGCCGAGCATGCGGTCGCCATGCTAATGGCAGTAAACCGTAACCTTGTCAGAGGCCAGCAATTGATGCAACTTCAGGACTTTCGAATTGATTCGCTAAAAGGATTTGATGTTCACGGAAAAACAATTGGTGTCATAGGGACGGGGAAAATTGGAATGGCCTTCTCAAGGATAATGCTTGGATTTGGCGCCGGGGTGCTGGCATTTGACCCGTTAAAAAACCAGCAGGCGATCGATCTGGGTATTGAGTATGTTTCACTGGAAGAATTGTTGAGCAAGAGCAATGTGGTATCATTGCATTGCCCACTCACATCCAAGACGAAGCACCTGATCTCGAATACTCAGTTTAGCTGGATGAAATCCGGCGCAATTTTGATCAACACATCACGAGGAGCGGTTGTCAACACAAATGATTTAATAGCAGCATTGGACTCCGGACGACTTGGTGCCGCATGCCTTGACGTTTATGAATTTGAAAAAGGACTCTTCTTTGAAGACCATAGCAACGACATTCTTCATGATGCGACCTTTGCGCGCCTTCGCAGTTTTAAAAATGTTCTTATCACCAGCCACCAGGCGTTTTTGACTTCGGATGCCATCGGGCAAATCGCTGCCACCACGATCAGCAATTTGAATTGTTGGCAAAATGGGCAGCCATGCGCAAACGAATTAAGAGTCGATATTGATTCTCACCCAAAAGCGAAATCCGAAATTGTTTTGTCAATTTAAGTTTTGGCTATGCGGAATTATAAGGAGTTGATGATTTCTGAATCCATATCGCTGCGATGGCTGCAGTATGCAGTTTATGGGTCGCTCATCCTTTATTTCGGACGCAATATTTTTATTCCCATTAGTTTTGCGCTACTGATCAGTTTTGTTCTCTATCCAATATGCGCATGGCTCGAAAACAAGGGGATGGGGAGATTGATGGCGGTAATTTTATCAATGACATTTCTCATGCTTTTGGGCTTGTTGATAGTAGCCTTATTGATCTATCAGTTTGTTGGCTTTTTGGAAGAATGGCCCGCGATTCAGATAAAGTTAGGCCAGGCATTTGCAGACCTGCAGGATTTTATCGCGGCATTGGGAATTTCTGAAGCGGACCAATCGAACCTTATGTCAAAATTGCAATCTGGTGGAAATGTTTTCGCCATTCTGCGCGATACAATTTCTGCTTCGGCGCTGTCGATCGTACTGTTGGTATTGGTCCCTGTATATGCCGTGTTGATATTGTATTATCGTCAATACTGGATGAAGATCCTGGCCAGACTCTTTCCGTCAGAAAAGAATGAAAGCTTACGGGAAATGATGACGCTGACGATAAAGGCTTATTACAATTTTATCAAAGGTATGGCGCTTGTTTATATCATTGTCGGAAGTCTTAACAGCGTTGGCCTTCTCCTTCTCGGGGTGCCTCACGCCATTCTGTTTGGATTCATTGCTTCAATTTTGACATTCATTCCATATGTGGGCATCATCGTTGGATCTTTGCTTCCTATTGCCATGGCCTGGATAACGTATGATTCTATCTGGTATCCGGTGGGTATCATCGCCATCTTCACTTTTGTTCAATACCTGGAGGCAAACGTGATTTTTCCTATGGCCGTCAGCAGTCGCCTTAATGTAAACACTTTGATCATGCTTATCGCCATTTTTACCGGTGGAATTTTGTGGGGAATGGCTGGAATGATACTTTTTGTGCCATTTGTGGGGATAGCAAAGTTGATTGCCAACCATAATCCGAAATGGAAAACGGCTTCGATGATCCTGGGAAACAGCTCAGATACCTGATAGAACCAGCTAACGTCCCGTCATTCAATTCTCATCCAAAAAAAATACTCATAAATCCATACGACGACTCCTTAAATTTTGAGGTGAAGTGGGTATTTCCGGAGGAGCTGTTGGCGGAACAGTCAACGGTTCGTGTTCCGGTTGTATTTCTGGCTCCTTCTTTGGCCACACGCCAGGCTGAGGTTCTTCGGTGGGTATTGTCTCCGGGTTTTTTCCTGGATAGGGAATTTCAGTTGGCTTTTTCGGAGTCTCATTGTGCAGCTTACGCAGTAGCGACTGCCTGGCGCTATCCATCGTAAAAGCTACGCCCATTTCTTTTTTCCTAGTTTCCATGTCCATATTGGGTGATCAATCCGGTTTAATATTGATTCGGCAATGCTGCCCTTAACAAAATGTGCCAGGCCAGTGCGGCCGTGGGTTCCCATAGCAATCATATCTCCACCTAGCTCGTTCATGAATTCAAGGATGCCGCCGCGTTCGAATTGATGACAACGAAAATTCAAGGTATAATTTTGTAATGCGTAGTGACTGGCAAATTTTTCAAGACTGTTCTTCGCTTGTTGATCGCTATAAAAGTTCTGAGGTGTGTTGATCACGAGCACGTGCAGTTTTGCTTGAAGCAGTTGCTGTAGTTCTTTCAGGTCATTCACCAGATCATTTTGGTCCAGGCGGAGGTCAGAAGGAAATATGATGTTCTTAATTTTCGCAAGTTCTATTTGTTTTGGGACAGAGATGACAGGAACGGAAGCGAATCTCGCAATTTTCTCGGCCGTGGATCCGGCAAAAAAATCCTGAATGTCGCTGGCGCCATGCGTACTCATGACCACAAGATCGATGTCGTTATCATCAATGTACCCACGGATAGCTGACACAACAGAGTCGTTAATCGATTTGAAGCAGATAGGAACATTCGAAGGAAGTCCTCTCCTCATGACTTCAAATGCGTTGTTTGCGGCTTCAGCTACCTTCTGCAACGCTTCATCATCAGCAAAAAAAGGCTGGACACCAAATGTTGTTTCCGGCAAAAACGGCACTTCGCTCGCATGCATGACGTGAATTTCGGCCCCTGCTCTCGAAGCAAGATCGATCGCAAACTTCAATGATGCTTTTGAAGGCGCAGAAAAGTCGGTGGGCACAAGAATTCTTTTCATGACTTCACTGGGTTTGCAATTGTTTCAATTGATGGGTAAAGGCTTACCTTCGTCTTGATTGAATTTGTGATCAGGCAAGCCGTTTCGGTTTTGGTCAATACCCGCAAGGCCCGCTCCCGGTCTTCGTTGCCATATAATACAACGGTGGGATAGAGTTTTATTTCTGTCATGGCAAGTTTATTCTCTAACTGGTCAAGTTTTCCTTTGGACTCGCATTTAAAAGATTTGAAGTTAAGTTTGGAGTTTTCTGCTATTGCGAGAAAGGTGGTCATAAAACAGCTTGCCACGGCTGCGGTAAAGAGGTGTTCCGGTGACCAAACACCTTTAACTCCTTTTGGGAACTGTGGTGGTGTGGCCACTTCGATACAGGCTTCGGTAGAACCATCCGGCTTTAATTCCGGGGAACACATCATTCCCTTACGATCTTTATTCCAGGTAACATTTACATTATAGTAATGAGCATCCACAGTATGAAGAATTTTCTTCCAAGCTAATCATCAGACTATTGTTCCGATATGATTTGTGTCATCACCAATCGTGACCTGCATCATATTAAAAGCGCAGGAAATCAGTCTTTTTGCCAATATGAAATTAAGCCTTGCTTCATTGCTCTATATCTTCATTCTTGTGTTGGTTCTGCCGGGATGTAAGAACACCACCAGCCAAGTTGCGATCGCTCAGATCCGACCTATAATTATACGACCAGAACCGTTGATCATTCCGGAAGATTCCTCCAATTCTGCTTTTGGAGGATTGAAGAGAAAGAAATCTGTGACAAGATATTATCAGCTTAATGGGGGGAAATCCATCTGGATTCAAGATGGCCAATACACTCCCCTGGCAGACTCGATGATCTTCATGCTTGAGCATGTCCAATACTACGGATTTCCAATCGGGAGTTACCACTTGACAGAACTGCTGGATCTGGCACCGAACAAAAGTCGTGATGGCTTGATCAGAAAGGACATTTTGTTAACCGATGCATTTATCGCGTTTGCCCAAAATCTAAAGTATGGCATCGGGTATTCGCCGGGCAGTGAAGAAGATTCGGTTTGGGTCCACGTGTTGAATGCTGCGTTGACCGGAAGCGGCATTAAACAAACCCTGGAGGCTCAAGAGCCCGTGTTGAACGGCTATACTTCTCTTAAAAATGGTTTACGTGTTATGTTGGACTCTTCTAAAAGAACAACCGTTGATTCAGCCTCATTGCAGCAAAATATTAGGTTGATCTCGATAAATCTTGAGCGATGGCGCACGGAAAAAGAAAATATCAGCGGACGTTATATTTTTATCAATATACCCTCATTTCAACTTGAGGTTGTAGAAAATGATTCTGTGATATTGACTTCGAAGGTGATTGTTGGTACACCTGAAAAGCAAACACCGGTTCTTTCGAGCCGGGTAGAGTGCATCAGCATTTATCCTTATTGGCATGTTCCCAGAAAGATAGCGGTGGAAGAATATCTTCCGATCATCAAAATAGATACTACGTTCCTGACAAGAAATAATTTTGACGTGCTTGATCGAAGAGGAAATATTCTGAATCCGGATAGTGTGGAATGGAATGCGTTCCATGAGAAATATTTTCCTGTATCCTTGCGACAACGGGAGGGCCCTGAAAATTCATTGGGAATCATCAAGTTTGTTTTTGACAACCCTCATGCTGTTTTTCTGCATGATACCAACGCGAAAAAACTATTCAAGAATAAAACACGCGCATTCAGTCACGGTTGTATCCGTATGGAGAAAGCGGTTGAACTTGCTCATCTGCTTGTAACCGGTGTGCCCGGCCTCGAATCGAAGTATGTTCGTAAATTTTTAAAAGAGAAAAGCCAGCATAGGGTTGATTTAGCGAACCCGACCCCGATTCACATACGATACCTTACCTGCGAATTTAAGAACAAAGTTTTTTTTAGATATGACGATGTTTATAACCGTGATCGGGAGTTGTATCAACTAATATGGCATTCAGAAAAGGCGCTGGATCTATGATGTGAAATGGTAAATACTGATCGGGAACTTTTCTCATTCAAGCTGTGTAATAGTGCAAAACTTCCACTTGAACTCCATTATTGTTCACTTGTTATTGATCCTTTCTGGAATCCCAGGTATTTCACCAGTTCGTGACTGCCCTGCAGCTCTTGACGTGAACGAGATTGAACTCTATGACCAGATTAACTGGGATACTGAACGACCTGATGCTGCGGTATTTCATACAGC
>JBMOKS010000441.1:798-11779 GCA_049324355.1 Bacteroidota bacterium | reverse complement strand
GAAATTCACACTTCAAAAAAAGAAACCCCCATGAAAAAACTACTACTAATCCTTTTCTTACTGTGGACATTTTTTACGCACGCACAAATTTCCGATTCATTTGACAAGCAGCGACTCGCCACCTTCTATAATATTTATCGATACAAAGTGAAGACCGGCTTGCTGTTTGACTACGGATTTCATTTCACCAATATCGAAAAATATGATGGCATACGCAGCGACAGCAACTATCTCAGTTATGATGAGTGCAAATTGCTGTATGCTTCGGTCTATTCCTGTAAATTCAACGACAAAGCCTTTATGCTGCCACCCGCGGTAGCCTTCAAACGCATAGAGGCGGCAGCGATAGAGGAAAAGAACCGTGCGCTGCTTGGCGATCAGCTCATAAGTTCGACGTCGATGGTTGAAAAGAACACCACGTTGCTTGTTGGCCTGCATTATAAGTATGAACGATTCCGGCACCACGCGATCGACAGCGGCTATATTGTGGTTGACAAATACAACAGGCTGCGCGAGATCCAGGGCCGCCCATCGCCCTATGTTACCGGCGAAACCTTTGCCCTGGTTCCGCACCGGTCGCACCTTACAGGCCCTCATCACAGGTTTATATTCAAACCCGAGTTGTTTGCCACCAACACCGGCAAGACCATTGGCACGATAGAAGCCGACTTCGGCGATGGAGCGGGCTGGCGCGTGGTGGTGCCGGGCAGCCCGGTATACGCCGCCTATTCTAGCGATGGCGAAAAGACAGTGGCATTCAGGGTCACTTACACCGATGGCTCGGTGAAAGAAAGTCATAGCAAGATATTGGTGAGCGGCGTGGTTGACAGGTCCAATCCGCAGGCTAGATACGGAGGCCGCAACATCGCCGAGCTTCAGTTTCCCCTGGCGGGCTTTCAATCGCCTAAACCTTACCAGGGGAGAACTGCAGGAGCTCTGGTTACTGTGGAATACACCAACTCGGAACGTGAGATACGTAAGCCTTTGATTGTAATTGAAGGATTTGACCCTTGGAGAATTCTTACACCTGATGATAACAAAACAAATTTCAGTTTTTCTGATGCGATTAATGATGATGGCCCGCAAGGTTTAAGAGTCGGCCTAACGGATAATTCTAACGGTCACAATTTAAGTGAGTTGTTATCCAATGCCAACTACGACCTCATCTTCATCGATTTCGACGACGGCACAGACCATATCCAGCGCAATGCGTACCTGGTAGAGAACGTAATTGAATGGGTAAACTCAGTGAAGCAACCACACCATGGGGTAATTGAAAAAAATGTGGTGATAGGCTTCAGCATGGGTGGCCTGGTGGCGCGGTATGCATTGCGCGATATGGAGCTGAGCGGTAAAACACACGATACGCGCCTCTATGCTTCCATCGACAGCCCGCACCAGGGTGCCAACGTGCCTGTAGGTTTTCAGGCGGCGGTAAGCCACCTCTATGGCTCCGGCGTCAGCTTCGCAGTAGGCGGCGTTTACCAGGTTGCTCACATAACCTTCGGCTCTTTGTCTACAGACCTCGAACGTGCCTATCTTATGCTGAATGCTCCGGCCGCGAGGCAAATGTTGATCTACAGTGTGGCGGGTGCAGGCGAGAATATCTACTATGATAATTCGGCACACGAAGCATTTATGAACGAATACAGCGCCATGGGTTATGCTCAGCAAGAGGGTATACGCAACATCGTGCTGGCCAATGGCTCGGAGTGCGGCACCGGCCAGGGTTTTTCACTCACCGATCCTTTTCTGAAAATACAGGGCACGGCAGCGGGGTTGCTTCTTACAGCGCTGACACATATAGCCGGGCCAATGATGGGGGGCAGCTATCATCCGTATATACCGGCAGCTACAGGGCTCGTCACCTGGGCCGATCTCAAGCTCGATGCTTTCGTGTTGCCCGTATCGCCCAGCACAAACCTTGTATACAAGTTTAAGCTCACCTACAGGAAGAAGATCCTTTTTGTGATCAATCAGAATATTGAGCTCATCGACAAGCAGTTCAACTCACAACCTACCTTTCTGCCGCTCGACAATGCCGCTGGCGGCGTGTCTGACATCACCAGCACTGCAGGCGAGCTGCCAGTCAAGCCTAACATCACACGATTTTGTTTCGTGCCCACCTACAGCGCCCTCGACATCGGCGGCGGCCTCAAACCCATCGGCCTCAGCGACATGAACAACGTCTATTTACCGGCCAATCCGCCATCAGCGCCGAAGCAGGTTGTGGCCAACAATTTCTTCGCCAATCCATCGGCTGGAACTGTGACCAATGAAATTCACACGCAACTCACTCAAAAAAATGCCACCTGGCTTTTCCAGGAAATAGAGATGAAACCGGTAACCGCCTACTGCCGGTATGTGTGCGACGAGGCGAAACCTGCCGTAGCCGGACCAAATAATATTTGTGCAGACAACCCCCTTCCTTTTGTGCTGACTGGGTTGCCCTCAGAGGAAGACAACATCGCATGGCAGGCAACGCCAGCGGATTATTTTAGGACAAACGCAGGCACCGGCTCTTCGGCACCACTTCAGCCTCTTCAGCACGTAGCCCCCAACAGCGAAGCGGAGGTGGCCTTTACGTTTACAAGCTCCATGAAAGGATGCAAGCCGTATGTGCTTCAAAAAAAATTTCGGATCAACAGACCGCTTCCCGAACCGGTCATCAATATCTCGCATTTTTACGCGAGTCCATTTGCAGACGTGCAGGTGATAACCGAAGCGTCGCCGCCATACCACTGGTATGTTGGCTACAGGTTGGCTGCTATAGATCATACCGGCACGACCAGCATTCCATTATCCGGATGCGGCAAGCCCCTGATCAGCGTCAGAGTGGCCAATGCCTGCGGTGGCGTGCAGTCGGGCGATTATGCGAAATACAGAGTTGATTTTTGCCAATGGTCGATCGTATCACACCCCAATCCGGCCAGCAGCGAACTGATCGTTTCAGTCACTAATAGCACCACCGATGTGGATATATCCACGGGTACGCCGGAGCTTTATGCCGTCAGCCTATACAGCCCCGTGCAGGAGAAGGTCTTCGAGACCACAACCACCGACTCGAGTGTGAGCATCCCGGTGACTGATCTGCCCGAAGGCGTTTACATCATCGACGTTGCAACCCACGAAACTATTCTTCGCCGCCAGGTCCTGATCACCCATTGACCTATTCGGGATTCAACACTACCTGAACGTAATTCTTGGTGTCGATGTATTTGTTGGCGGTATCTTTCAGATCTTTTGGCACAAGGGCGTCCACTCTTTTTTCGTAACTCAGAATGCCAGAAGGATCCGTGCCAAATTCATGGTTCTGCAAAAGTTGACGCGCCCAGAAATTATTGTCCTTGACGTTCACCAGGTATTGTTGTTTCCAGGTTTCTTTCACTTTGTTGAGATCGACTTCCGAAGGACCGTCCTTCCTTACTTTTTCTATTTCATCCAACGCTGCCTTGATCAGCTTGTCAACATTCTCGGGGCCGCAGGGCAAAGACAAACCGATGGAGTAACTTGCATAAGGGTATTTACCCATATTGGCATACATGCCTCCGCCATAAATTCCGCTGAGATCTTCGCGCAACGTTTCAATGATCTTGATGTTCAGCAATTCGGCCAGCGCCTGCAATTTAAATTGTTCAGTTTCGGAGTAAGTTGTTTCGCCGTTCCAAAACATTCTGATCAGACTCTTGGGTTCGGTTCCCTTCTTCACTTCTTTTTTCAGAGGTCCTTTTATCGGTCTCAGCCCGACATCTTTGTAAGTCGAGGTTTTCCCGGTTGTGGGCAAGCTGCCCAGATACGTTTCCAGTAGAGGCTTGATGGCATTGAGATCGAATTTTCCAACAATTACGAACGTAAATCCATTGGCATTTCCGTAGCGGTCCTTATAGATGCTGACGGCGCGCTGAAGATCGATCTTCGTAAAATCTTCGGCCTTGGGCACACGCGGAGCCCAGGGGTGATCCTTGTACAAAATTCTGAAAACAGAATCCTGGAAAGTGTATTGCGGATCAGACGCCATGTTCTGGTATAAGGCCTGTTGTTTCGTGACAAAAGAGTTGAACAGTTCGGTGTCAATCCGGGGGTTAGTAAAGTAAAGATGTGTAAGCTGAAGCATGGTCTCCACATCAGTGGCGCTACACTGGCCATTGAATGTTTCTGAAATTGACGTGAGGCGCGGCGTAGCGGTGGCATTCTTTCCGGCCAGAACTTTTCGAAGATCAACGGGCGAGAACTGGCCCACGCCCATTTGCGCCACAACGGTAGAAGCAAACTCAGCGTTCGCTTTTTCTTTACTGTCAATCAGGTATTGCCCACCGAATCTTGATGCCACCATCACCACCTGGTCGTTTTTAAAATCGGTCGATTTCAAAATTACTTTAACACCGTTGTTCAACGTTATTTCGGTGGTGCCCAATACTCTGTTTTCTGTTTCAGAAAGGACCTTGCCCGGTGCCGGTGTTTTTTCCATGAGCGACGAGGCGATAGCTTTTTCTTCGTAGGGTTTGATCTCACTTTGCGCGGCCTGTTCAGCGTTGGTCACAAGTTCCTCATTGGACGGAATTTTAAATTCGGCTTTGTCCGGTCCGGTGAACACCACAAGTTTGTTATCTGTTACCGGCGGAATGGTTTTCGCAACGTATTTATTTACTTCGTCTAGCGATATGCCGTCGAGAAACGCTTTATAGTAGTTGTATTCGTTTTCAATTCCCGGAATTGATTCCCTTTCAAGGAAATGTCTGATGTACTCGTCAGCCAACGCAAACGATTCTGTTTTTTCGCGCTCGTTGTAGCTTCGGTCGATACTTTTCATCAACATCTTCTTGGTGCGTCCAAGCTCCGGCGCTGTAAATCCGAACTTTCTCGCGCGCTCATTTTCCTGAACTAACGCCTTGATCGCCGGTTCGACACCAGCCTTGCTCAAATAGGCGAAGGAGTTGTAACCTTCATAGCCGCGTGCCCACCCCGAGATGTTGCTTCCTCCGAAGATGAATGGCGGCTCGGCACGTTGTGTGAGTTCTTGCATGCGCTGGCCCAGCATGGACGTGAATAGTCGGCGCACCAGGTATTCACGATAGTCGCCAAGGGTGACCTCTTCTTTTGATTTCTGATAAGAATAGTATATCTCCACCGCATGATTGGTTGCCTCTTTGTCGGTAGCTACGATTCCCTCTGATTTTTTTCTGGGCGGCACCTCTGCCAGCAAGCGTGGTTTGGGTTGGGCGGGGTTCTTTAGTTTTTCGAAATGGGTTTTGATAAGCTTTTCTGCTTCTTCCGGATCAATATCGCCAACAACCACTACGGCCATCAGATCGGGTCTGTACCAATCTTTGTAAAATCGCTTGATCGCGTCGTACTTAAAGGTCTTCAGGATGTCATCTTTGCCGATGGGGAGGCGTGTGGCATATTTCGATCCTTCAAACATTTTTGGATACGTAACACGAAACATTCGGTCGTCGGCCCCTTTGCCTAGTCGTGATTCTTCGAGCACCACGCCACGTTCTTTATCGATCTCGGCGTTGTCAAACGATACGGTGCTGGCCCAGTCTTGCAGTATCTGAAATGCTTTTTCTACATTTTCTTTTTTCTCTGTGGGGATGGGGAGTATATAAACCGTTTCGTCAAATGATGTGTAGGCATTAAGATCGGCACCGAATTCTACACCGATTGATTGAAGAAAGGAAACGAGATCATTTTTCTTGAAATTTTTTGTGCCATTGAAGGCCATGTGTTCGGTAAAGTGCGCGAGGCCCTGCTGGTCATCATCTTCGAGAATGGAACCGGCATTGACCACGAGTCGGAGCTCTACTTTTTTTTCAGGTCTGGTATTTTTGCGAATATAGTAAGTGAGTCCATTGGCTAGCTTGCCCATCTTCACATGAGGGTCCACAGGTAATTTTTCGGCGAGCTTGTCTTGGCCTTGCAGGTCCGGACAGAGTATAAAAGCCAATAAGAAACTGAGCCCAATGACCCCATTGAATTTCTTGCTATTCATAGAAAAAGGATTGATGAATTGATTCAGAAAGTTAAACTACGAAAAAGATTTTAGAACACATTTACCGGTTATTAACGCTAATAACCCCAGCTTGTTTTAATGACCTTGAGCATTTCTGCATGAACGAGGGAGTTGGCAGCGCAAAGTTCTCCCCCAAACAGCGCGTTATCGCCACCACTAAAGTCTGTTACTTTACCTCCGGCCTGTTGCACGATAAAGAGGCCGGCTGCAACATCCCAGGGATTGAGGTTGTACTCGAAGAATCCTTCCAGTCGTCCACAGGCAACGTACGCGAGATCGATAGCCGCACTACCCAGTCTGCGAATGCCATGTGTTTTTAACAGAAACTCTTTAATGATGTCGAGATAAACGTCTTTTTTTTCCGTGTGATAATACGGGAATCCCGTGGCCAAGAGACTTTCGCTCAGCGTTGAAATAGCCGACACTTTGATCGGCCGTTCGTTGCAATGGGCAGGCTCTCCTTCAATGGCGTGAAAACATTCTTCGCGCACAACATGGTATACGGCGCCCACTATGGGCGTTTGATTTCGGGTAAGTGCTACGCTAATGCCATAAATTGGAAGTCCATGAAGGAAGTTAGTTGTTCCATCCAGGGGATCGATGATCCAGTTGTATTCGTGTTGCGTAGATTGTGTTACAGTTCCTTCTTCAGTGATAAAACCTGCTTCGGGCACGATTTGGTTGAGCACGGTGACCAGTCTTTGCTCAGCCTCTTTGTCCACATATGACACCAGGTTATTGAAGCCGGTTTTTTGTTCTATCCGGGTGCGATCGAATGCTGCACCTTCTTTGCGGATGAATTCACCTACTTCCCGGCAAACATCCATGACACCTTTTTCAATGATCCGTAAATTCATCAGTAATTATTAAAGCCAGATATTCTTTTGCATGACAAGTGAATATAATCATCCTAATCCAAATCGTCATCGGGATTGGGATTGGCGGCTTGTTCAGCCGACTTTTGGTCTCTTTTTCCTTCCACAACAATCACTATCTCTCCCTTAACTTCTTTGGCTGAAAAGTGGTTCAGCACTTCTTCCAGAGTTCCGGTAAATGTCTCCTCAAACATTTTGGTGAGCTCGCGCGACACAGACGCCTTACGTTGACTGCCAAAATATTCTTTGAATTGTTCCAATGTTTTCAATAAGCGGTGCGGAGATTCGTAAAAGATCATGGTACGTATTTCGGCAGTCAGCATTTTGAGTACTGTTTGCCGGCCTTTCTTGTGGGGCAGAAATCCTTCGAATACAAAACGTTCCGAAGGCAATCCGGATTTCACCAGCGCGGGTACGAAGGCGGTTGGGCCGGGTAGGCATTCCACTTCGAGGCCGGCTTGCAAACAGGCACGTACCAACAGGAATCCGGGATCGGAAATGCCAGGTGTGCCGGCGTCCGAGATCAGCGCCATCACTTCACCCTTCTCCATGCGTTGAATGATACTGTTCACTATTTTATGTTCATTAAAATTGTGAAAGCTCTGCAAGGGTTTGGTGATGGCATAGTGCTTGAGCAGCACGCCCGAAGTTCGAGTATCTTCAGCGAGGATCAGGTCAACCGATTTCAGAATCTCCAGTGCCCGCAGCGTGATGTCTGCTAAGTTACCGATAGGCGTAGGTACAAGATATAATGCGGCTTTTCTGGCCTGATTCATGACACGTTATCAATGGCCTCCGCAAGTTTTTTATCCTTTTCAGTCACTATGTCACCGGCATCGTGGGTAGAAAGTTCAATACTCACTTTATTCCATGTGTTGGTCCATGTAGGATGATGGTCCATCTTTTCGGCAATCAGCGCAACTCTGGCCATGAAGCCAAAAGCCTGGTTGAAATCTTTGAAGGTGAAGGTCTTTTTGAGACGGTTATTTTCTTCTTTCCACATAAGCCCAAATGGTTTTAGAAATGATTACTGTACGATTTACGACTTTTTTAGAAAGAAGTCTAAGAGATCTTATAAAGCAATCAGTCCCGGTATGGATGAGGCGCGTTGATAGATGTTAATGACGGCATCGCTTGAGGGCATCATCATTTCTACGGTAACGCTGGTGTAGTTGCCCTGTTTGGAGAGCTTCTCGGTGGTATGATGTAAGGGGAAAAGCTTTTTTACTTCATCTTCCGTGCCTGTAGGAACGATGAACTTAAAAATATATAGGGCGGGCCATGCATAGTGCTGGTCGAGTTTTTCACGGAAGGAGATGACCCAATCTTTGTCCATAATAAAAGAGCCGCCCTACGCCAAACGCAGGACGGCTTCTTTATAGTTCACGTATTAAAAGAACTTGTAGCGCTTGTCTACGATGCCTGCATCTTCTTTGATGGCCTCGGCAATGGAGAAGCTGCTGCGGTTTTGTGAGTTCTGTTCCAATTGAGTTTTGTATGCGGTATAGTCGGCAATGGCGGGAGCAGCAGTTTTATTCTGCAACTCAACAATAAATACTCCACTTTCACCGGCAAATGCCTTTGACCGTTTTCCATTCTCCATCGAGAACACGCGACCTACGGCCTCGGGATCGAATCCGGCGGTGGGCAGTGTGTTGCTGTTCAATTTCAGATCGGCGCTGGTGTACACATTTGCCTCAGGCCCGTAAGCTTTGGCAATCTCTTCAAGCGTGCCATTCAGACCGCTCAGTTTTTCAACAATCTTTTTTCCCTTTACGATGTTGAGCACCTGGGGTTTGATCTCCTCTTTTACGGCTTCAAATGGTTTGTGCCCCTTGCTGGTTTCAGCGGTCATGATAGCCACCGCATAAGTATCCTGAAGGTCGAAAACCTCAGAAACTTTGCCTTCAGACGCGTCGCGGAATGCCCACTGCACAATCTGGCGGGCGTCGCCCAGGGTTCCGACTCTTCGATCGCCGGTTTGCAGACCTTTTGCATCCATTACATTGAAGCCTTCTGTTTTGGCTCTTTCGGTGAATTCCTTTTCGCCGGAAAGATCGGCGGCGAAAGTCTCGGCTTTGCGATAGGCTTCGTTTGTCGTAGCGTCGCTCGGTGTGATCTGACGTTCAACGATTGCAAGTTTGTATGCTGCGTTATCTTTTACGTTGGTAACACTGATGATGTGATAGCCGAACTGCGTCTCCACAACATCATTCAGGATACCGGTTTTGGTGGCGCCAAACACTGCGTCCTGGAAAGGTTTCACCATGGCGCCGCTGCTAAACCATCCGAGGTCACCACCGCGAGTGGCTGTACCATCGGTGCCGTGTTGAAGGGCCATCGCGGCGAAATCGGCACCGCCCTTAATGTCTTTCAGAATATTGCGGGCCTTTTCTTTGGCTTCTTTTTTGGAGGCGTCGCTAGGATCTTTCCACTTGATAAGGATGTGGCTTGCGCGTGCGCTGAATACTGTGTCCTTTTCAATTTTAGAAACCTTCACAACTTTATAAACGTTGCCGTCGATGAAAGGGCCGATAACATTTCCCACTTGCAGATTATCTTTGCTGACAAACTCAGGAAGGGAAGAGATGTTGTATTTGCCGAAAGCATTTTGCGAATCGGAAACACTGGCGGCATAAATCGAATCGTCGCTGGCCTTTTCAAGCTCTGTAGCCACGCGCTTCAATTCGTCAAGAATCGCCAGTGTGTCGTTGGAAGAAGCTACCACGGGGATACTTACGTATTTTAGATCGCGCGTCTCCTCAGTCTTGAACTTTTCGATGTTCTTGTTGTAGTAATCCCTCAGATCGTTGTCGGCCACTTGTGTTGTGGTATCAGCGTAGTATGGTACATACACAAACTTCACTTCGGCAACATCAGATTGTAACTGGTATTCACGCTCGGCCTCGGCCTTGGTGATGTAGTTGGTCTTGATCAGCAAATTTTCATATTTGATACGCTGACGGGCAGGGGCAAGGTCTTTTTGGAACATCTCCCAGCGCGTCTTCTGTTCCTGCCACATAGCCGTCATCTGTGGGTCGGCATTGGGCGGAGGTGAATTAAACTCTTTCAGATAGCTAACGACTCGGTCTCTGTCGAACTGGCCGGTCTGGGGATTGGTGAAAGCTTGTTTAACGTTTTCATCGACGTTCTTGCCCTGGATCATATCCCATACTTCGTCGCTGGTTACGTTTACGCCAACTCTACCCATTTGCTCTTGGATGGCATAACGAAGGATGAGCAGTTCCCAGGCTTGCTGGCGCAGGGTTGGCAATTCGCGGTCACCGGGTTCGCGCCCGAAGTTCAGAATGTAATTAGCGCGTCTTTCATCAATTACTTGCTGAAATTCTTCATAAGAAACTGAATGACCGGCGATCTCGCCTACTTCATCTTCTCTAAAAAGAACAGAGTTGTTTCCCAACAGGTCGTTTAGAATGAACGCTGTAATAGCAACAAACACAAAAATCACCACCCAGGTGCCCATCTTGTTGCGCAAAGTGCCTATCAATGCCATATCGATACTTGAATTGTTATTGGTGTCTTAAACTTGATTTGAAAGCCTGGCTTAAAGGGATAAATCAGGCTAAAATAGCCCGCAAATTTAACCCGATATCTGTATTAGAAAAACATACCTCTTAAAAAAGTAGAGGCTTACCAAGCGAAATTTTATAGGGTAAAAGGGGAAAAGGATAGACGCCGACTCTTGCCTCATAATCAGCTGGTAATCAACCTTCTGAATCGAATTCATCGACGGTCATTTTGACGGTTCCGATACGGTTTCCTTCGGTATGCTGGATATGGAAAGTATAGGGGGGAACAGCAATTACTTCACCCGCCTGCGGTATGTCTTCGGTATACGACAGGATAAGGCCGCCAAGGGTCTCGTAGTCACCTACAGGCAATTGCCAGCCATACGCTTCATTCAAATAATCCACTTCCAGGCGAGCACTGAGTAAATAAGTGCGTTCATCCAGTTTTTGTTCAATGAAAGTGTCTTCATCATGTTCGTCTTCGATCTCACCGAAAATCTCTTCGATAACATCTTCCATGCTCACCAGCCCCGACGTTCCGCCAAACTCATCGACTACCACGG
>JBMOKS010000441.1:0-788 GCA_049324355.1 Bacteroidota bacterium | reverse complement strand
TTTGCGTTCATTAATAAACCTTACCATGAGTTCATTGGCCAGTGTGGTTTCAGGCACAATGATGATGGGCGTGAGAATTTCTTCAATCCGCGATGGTTTATTAAACAGCGCTGACGAGTGGCAATATCCGATAATATCGTCAATACTTTCTTTGAAGATGATGATCTTGGAATGTCCGCTTTCAATGAAGGCTTCCTGCAATTTTTTAATGCCCGACTCCAGCCCCACTGCCGTGATCTCAGTGCGGGGGATCATACAGTCGCGTACCCGCACCGATTTAAACTCAAGCGCGTTGTTAAATATCTTTCTATCGAGTTCGATGTCTTCCTCTTCGGGCTCCAGGTGATGTATACTTTTCAGGTAATTGTCAATATCGGTTATGCCAAACAGCGGCTTTTCTTCGGAATAATCTATTCGTAATACATGAACAATAAAAAGTCTTGACAGTGCCACGAGGCTGAACACTAAAGGGAACAACAGGCCGTACAGGATGACAAACGGTACGGCCAACGCGATGAGCAGCTTGTTGGCATTGATGATAAAGAGGCTCTTCGAAAAAAATTCAACGGTATAGAGTACAATAACTGTGAGGGCGAAGGTCAACACAATCGATATCAAAAACATGATGCCTGAGGCGGGCAGCAATTGCAGCAACCAGGGTGCAATAAGTTTGGTGGCGAGGATGCCAAATAGCAGCAAAGCCGTAACATTCCCCACTAGCGTGGTGCCAACAAACCACGTGGGGCGTTTTAAAAAAAATAACAGTATCCTGCCCGATAAAACGCCTT
>JBMOKS010000440.1:0-11859 GCA_049324355.1 Bacteroidota bacterium | reverse complement strand
TAATTGTAGATGATAAGGAATATAATTTAAAAGGATATAAGCTAGCCCTTGAAGATGCAGCAATTGCCTCTAAAATTCATTTGGCAAATAATGAAAATGAAGCCAAACAAATACTATGCAGTAGTAACCCAATTGACGTTATCATTACCGACTTAATGATGGTAAATGAGACTGGAGGTATGGAGGTTTTGATTGCCGCGAAGGAAAAAGACCCGCTGCTTATGGTAATAATAGTAACAGCATATGAAAAAAAGTTAGACCGTTATAAGGCCTTCGACTTAGGTGCATTCGAATGTTTGGAGAAAGGAACTCCGGGAGTTAAAACCGAGCAAGAAATTGTAGTTAAAACAAAAAATGCGCTTCGATTCAGGGAAGCAACTTTAAATCTAATTGAATCGAACAAGAAAATTGATTTTTTACGAAAGTACTTTGACCCCCGTGTATTTACTACAATTGAAGGCAACCCTGATTTGCTGACTCCAAAAATGCGAATAGTATCCATTGTCTTTTGGGATATTAGGGGATTTTCATTGCTGAGTGAAATTTTGAAAGCACATCCAGATCTCGTGGCTGGATTCCTAAAGGAATATTTTGAAGTTGCATCAGATGTAATTTTTGAGTACAACGGCGTTCTCGATAAGTTTATCGGGGACGGAGTAATGGCACTTTTTGGAGCTTTAAATGGAAAAGATAAAGAAGGAAAACAAGACGCGGTTAACGCAATAAATGCCGCTTTGAAATTGCGATTAGAGTTTGAAAAGATTTACAAAAAATGGTTTGCCCAATGGACCTTGTATACTCCCCAAGCAATTGACATAGGTATTGGGTGTGGAATACATACTGGAGAAGTCCTTGTTGGGAATATGGGCACCGAAATAAGAGACCACTTCACAGCGGTTGGCCCGCATGTTAATTTCGCTTCCAGAATTGAAAGCAAATCGGAAAAAGGTCAAATTAGAATATCTAGTAGCACTAGGGCTCGAATCGATGGGCATTTTTCGGTAGAACTTGTTGACACGCTAACCGATATAAAGAACATTCCTGGAAAATTTGAAATATTTGCTATCAATCCAGGATGAAAATAGCACTTGGATGAGTTGTTACCCTTCAAACCCATTGGGCGTTAGGCAGCCCAGCCGAGCTTGCTGCGAACGGTTTTAGCAGTCATCGATTTAACAGTTTCCTTCAGGAGACTCTGCTGGACCTTGAAAAGATCTTTTTGTACGTCATCGCCTCGGCTCAATATAAAAGTTGCGTATTGTATGAAAAACAATGATCTCTTGACAATCATTGAACTGATGGTCATATTGACTGAATAGAAACATAGAAACTGTGGGAGTCAACTTCCCTTACAGGAGATTTTTATGTGGGCAAAAGAAACTAGATTGTTCGTTTTGTCACTAAGAATGCCTGCGGACTTCATGTAATCACCGGCCTTTCAGAACGCTGAGGCTTCGAAGCATCAGCGTCCTCTGACGAGTGACTCGGATGGAATTAAGTTAACTCAGTCGGTATGTGATCTTAGTTCACGGCTCTACCGGCGGGGATGTTTCGCGCCCCCGCTACGCCTACCCGGGCTCAACTCAACATGACGGTTCATTCGGGGCGGAGCAACCCTCGCCTGATGATAGAGACAACTTGATTTTGAAACTGCAATTACAGGCTTGGTGTAAAATGATGAACCGGTAACGAATTCTAGTGTTTGGTGATCTCCATCTCCACACGATCGTTGATCGACGATAAAGTACTTCCCTTCCCCACGATCATCTGCGAACCCCCTTCACCCCGCACCCTGATGCGCGACGACTCAATTCCATTGGCTACGAGGTAATCGCGCACGATCGCGGCTCTTAATTCTGACAATTTCTTGGCAGATCCTTCTTCCTTTTTATTGCCAGGGTCGAGTGCAAAAAAATTAGTGCTTTCTCCCAAACTGGTGATCTCGCGCGATTCACTTCCATTGGTATGACCGTGGATTCGAATGTGATAGTCAGGGTTCTCATTCATCATGGCCACCAGTTCTTTTAATTCCGGTTCCGATTCGGGCGTGAAAATGCTGGAGTTCTTAAAGAAGGTGATTTTATCCATTTCAATATAATCACCTTTCCTCACCCTGGTCAGTTGCACAGGTATGATCACTTCTTGCGATGACCCGATGGTGGCGCCTTCAAATTTTTCTGGATTCTTATAATCAAAAGCCTTCTTGTATTCTTTATACCCAACTACCTGGCAAACAATCACCCACCGACCGGCACGATTATTCGGCGGCACAACGTAAACGATCTCGTTCCCTTCATAGCCTCGAAATTGATTAGCCTTTTCCGCTTCCTGCAGGTGCACGGTGCCTTCCACTACATTGCCTGTAACGCTGCTCATCAGTTTAAACAATAATGGTCTTCCCTCCGGCGTAGACTTGATCTCTGTCACTGGTTTTGTATCAGCCTCCGTCTTAGCGGTTGAATCAACGGCAGCCACAGTATTGTCATCCGCAGGTTGTTCAACAACCGGCTGATCAACGACAGTTTTTTCTTCAACAATGGGCTTGTCTTCAACGACAGGCTCTTGTTCAACTTTGGTAACTTTTTCCACGGGTTTCGCTTGTTCTACCGTTTTAGTCCCGGTTGCCGTTACGCCCCCTTCACCTTCACTCAATTTTCCGGCAAAAACCCACGCATCTACAGCGGGCGATGCGCCTTGCAATCTTTTTGCTTCTGCGAAAGCCTCTGGACGGCTGTTGGATGAAAGAACGTAGACGTAAAACAGATTTCGCGCAGGATTGAGGGCATAATGCGCATTGAATTGATTTTGGTTCAGCGTCTCGACGTATCGCTGTGCGTTCTTTTCAATGCTGAATCCTCCAACGACCACATAGTAAGATTCCTGAGCCAACAGGTGATAAGAACATATGACAAAAATGAACAATAGGAGTCTTGGCTTCATAAGGTTTGGTATGAAGCTAAATTATGAAAAAAGGTCTTGATTTACTTGTCTTCGAGAATTTCTATCTCCACGCGTACGTTTTCCTGGGCCCGCGTACTGTGCTTGTCGTGAATGGGTCGTTTACCACCCCAAGCCTTGATATGCATGCGATGGTGTGGTATGCCGTTACTCAGCAGGTAATCGCGGATAACGCTGGCGCGTTCCTCAGACAATTTTTTAGCAGATCCAAATCCCTCTTTAGTATCGGTGAGCGAGAAAAAGTTTTCACTGTTTTTTCCTATAGAAATGATCTTACCATGTGCACCTCCATTGGTATGACCATGTATTTTGATCTTGTACTTCTCGTTCTCTTTCAACATCTCCAACAAACTATTTACTTCAAAGCGAGACTCGGGTCTCATCACGGCCGCATCTTTAAAGAAATAAACGTTGTACATCACCGCGATATCTCCTTTTTGCAACCGCACCAACTCAAACGGCACGGTAATATTTCCGTTCTCGTCCGCAGGAAAATTCGCACCCGCGGGATCATTGTAATTCAAACTTTGCTGAGCCTTTCGATACCCAAAGACTTCGCATACCAGCGACACGTCGCCGGTCTTATTACCCGGACTCGATACTTTCACTGAAGCATTGCCTTGGTAGGTTCCGACCTTACGCGACTTTTCGGTATCTATAACATCCACTTCGCCCTGAATGCTTTCGTTATCGATGGCCCGAAAAATTTTAAAGAAGAAATTTTTTCCGTTGATCTCGTCGGCAGTAGAAAGTTTTTTTGACTCCGCCGTTGCATCGATTTTTTGCACGTTGTCGGTCTTGGTTTCCGTCAACACATCAGTTTTCTGCGCATCTTCGGTTGGGCGCGTCTCTTTGGCGCTGGATTTTTTTTCAGTGGTTACCGATCCTTCAAAAACGTTTGTCTTTACCTGGTCCTGATCTTCGGCTTCTACATGCTGGATCTTTTTGGTCGTTACCGGGTTGATATCAACACCTTTAATGCCGCGTGCTTGATTAGAGCGAGCCATTTTGCCGAGTAAGCCATGATACACCCAGGTATCCTCGTAGTCAGTTTCATTTCTCAGACGTATCGCTTCACCCACAGCCTCCAGATGATCATCAGTATGCAACACGTAAACGTAGTACAGGTTGCGGTTGGGATTCATTTCGAATTTGGCATTCAAATGCTGACGACTTGCCAGCGTGGCAAACTTGACCGCGTTTTGGTGAATGGCAAAGGCACCTATCACAACGTAATTGGGAAATTCGTCGAAATTGATCTGTTTCACATGAGCGCCCGCGGCAGGTCGTAAAATAAGCAACAGAAGAAAACCTACCCGTGCAAAAAATATGAAAGGTTTCATAGCACTAGGATTTAGTTTACAGGCTCCAAACTATACTCTAATATAGTAAAGAATTAATAAAGTACAATTAAAATGTTACTTGCCAGCCGTTTACAACCCCGAAATGACTTCAAAATCGCGTTCCAGCGCGGCGCCTTGCTCATCAACCAGCGCTATGATATGCTTGCCCCTGCCAGGATTCAGGGCCATGTGATGGACTTTTTTTGTACTGCCAATGTACTGTCCGTCCAGATGCCAATACACGGTCGTACCGGGATTTCGATGAGCCAATTCAAAGATCACATTACCGGCCGCACCATCTAACTCGCGTGGTATGTAGATGCGCGAACCGGACTTCGGATAGATAAGGTCCATGGATGAAAAATGGGATTCTTGCAGGCAGCCAGGCTTGAATGGAGGCAAAGTTTTATACGATAAATTTTTGGTGCGGAAATAATACTCTTGAACGGGAGGCAGCACGAACCAATTTGTTGTAACCATTTTATCTATTCGCTCACATTCGCTGGTCACCTGATTTTTTTTATCGGGCGACAGATGTATCTTTTTATGATAAGCGCAGGGAAGGCTTTGCAATCCTGTTTTCGACACCCACGTGGTATCAACGACGTCGCACATTGACGTGTTGCGTTGGCCACTCTTGGCGCATACGGTGATTTTCTGCATCTCCAGTTCCGGACGCTGGAACCAGCCGTCTCCAGGAAGTTGCGAAAAGATGTCAAACATCACGGGCGATGCCGCTTCTGTTCCTGTGAGCCCGGGTCGTCCTTCGCCGTCGGCATTACCAACCCAAACACCCACGACATGGTTTGGTGTCACCCCAATTGCCCACCCATCGCGAAAGCCAAAACTCGTTCCCGTCTTCCATGCTATTGGCTTTGAGCCACTGAAGTATCGCCATCCGGTTTCTTCTCCCGGACGATAAACTTCTTTCAATGCCTGAAACGTCAGGTAGATCGACGACGCACTCAGCACGCCACTCTCCTCCAGCGATGGAATTCCAGGTTGCTGAACCGAATTTGCCAAATAATTGGCAGCATGAAAATCTTTTCGGTTGTATCGATCTATTCCAGGGTGTTCAAAATAATTGTTCAGCGTTCTGGCCATTGACGCATACATTCCCGCCAGATCCCACAGGGTGCCATCGGCCCCTCCCAGAATCATGGAAAGTCCATAATGATCCGGAGGTTCCGTTAATGTCGTCATGCCCATGTTGTGCAACAATGAATGAAATTTTTCATATCGATATTTCCGCAGCATATACACCGCCGGCACATTGAGAGAGCGAATCAGCGCTTTGTCTGCGGCGACGGCCCCGTCATATTCCTTAGAAAAATTTTGCGGCGCAAAACCGGAGACAAGTATTGGCACATCGGGCTGCAAGGTGCGAGGAAGCATCTTTCCCTCGTCGAGCATGGCTGCATACAAAAAGGGCTTTAAGGTGCTGCCGGTGCTGCGTGGAGAGGTGATAATATCCACATCGTCGCCGTGTTCTTGCTGCTGTGTGTTTGTATTTCCGGCATAGGCCAGCACATCGCCCGATTGAACGTCGAGGATGATCGCAGCGGCATTGAAAATCTGATTATTCTTCAGTCGCTGATGATGATCGTTGATGATCTGTTCGACCCTGATCTGCAATGGCAATCGTATCGTCGACACCACCCTCTTCCCCCGGAAGCCTTCCTGCGCCGCACGCATGAGCAAATGGCGAGCGTATCTCGGCAAAATCTTTGGTTCTTCGGGTACGGGTTCCTCCTTGGCCAACTGACATGTTAGTTCGTCTAACACTCCATTTTTCAGAAGCTTGTCTAGAAGTTTGTCGCGCTTGGCCTTTAGCCTCTCCCTGTTTTTGCCGGGGTGAATCAACGCAGGCGCATTGGGCAGCACGGCAAGCATGGCTGCTTCTGCCCAGGAAAGTGATTGCGGGTCGCGTCCGAAGTAACGCCAACATGCTGCTTGCAGGCCCACCACGTTGCCACCGAAGGGTGCGTGCGCAGCATATAACGCAAGGATTTCTTTTTTGGAGTAACGAAATTCAAGCCGCGTGGCGAGTACCAGTTCAATACCTTTTTCAAACAATGTTCTCGATCTATTCTTGCGCGACAAGCGGATCACCTGCATGGTAATGGTGCTTCCTCCGCTCACAACTTTGAGGGCCTTGATATTTTGCTGCATCGCCCGCCCCATCGAAAAAATGTCTACACCCGGATGATTCCAAAATCTTTTGTCTTCGAATGCAATCAACGCCTCTGCGAATTTTGAAGGCACCGAGTCATTGAGCGGAAAGCGCCATTGCCCGTCGGCAGCTATAGAGGCTCCCAACAATTCATGCCGGTGCGATTCAAGAACGGTCGAGTATGGATCGGTGAAGAGCTCTTCGGGCAACGCAAAATAATAAGCTATGGATACCAGCAAAAAAATCAGGACCAGGATCTTGCGATATTTAACCACCCACTTCTTCACGCTCTAAACTGATTTACACCTTCTTAAAATTCTTATCAAACCATGCTTGCTCGGTGTCAGCTTCCACCTCGGATATTACAGACTTACCGATCTTCTCGCGGGCGTTTTTGATGGATTTGCTCACGATGTCGTGCTCAATACATTCATCTTCCTTCACACCCAATGTTTCCAGCAACGGAAGAATCCGATCGGAACCAAAGGTTTTCATCAGTGGGTCTTCCAGCGAAACCCAGAACGTGATGGACCTTTCAGCTCCGAATTTAGATATGAGTTTTGATGTTAAATTATTTTCTCTCAGTGGCAATGGGTAATGGCCCAAGAACAGAAAACGCATCTTGTGTGTGCTGTGGCGCTGAACCAGTTCCGGCAATTCGCCATTTTCCAGAAACGATGCAGACGCAATAAACACTACCTTATCGGAAAACTCCATTCTCGCGCCCGGCTCCAACAGCTGGAATGGCACATTCAATGAAGCCAGGTAGGCGTTGAATTGACGAAAGGTTTCCGGAAAAAAAATACAGATCACCGGTGTTTCAGAGGCCATGATCGCCTGCATCGCCTCCATCACAATTTGTTTCCACGCAATGTCGCGTGTCTTCCAGACTTTATCCCGGAATTTTGGTTGATTGTTCTTTTTAAATATTGAAAACATGGCATCAAATTTATCTGAGCCCATCTGCGAAAACTGCGGGAGATAAAAATTTTCCCACTGAATCACGATTGTCGCAGATATGTGCAATCAAATTTCGTCAGGAACCTCACGGGTATAATCCACAATCCGCACATTAAATGCTTTTGAGAGCTTTACCAGTTTTTCAACAACCTCTTGCCGGTCGCCAGAGTTGAAAAGGTGTATTTTTTCGGAGTCTGAAAATTTTATAAACCCATCGTACTCAGTCTCCACCATCGTGCTGCGTTGAACCTTAGAATTATAACTACGACTTACCTTGTTAGGCTTGACGAACAGATATTCAATAATGTTATACTTCTTTCTTGTTCCACTTTTGAATCCCATAAACCACACATACTCCAGGTATGTTTGATTCGACGCCTGAATGCTTACACCATAGTGCGTAGTAAAAACGATGACTGCTATCAGTACCATGATGCCCGACAACACCGGTGAGGATGCAAACTTACCGATGGCGATCAACACCAGAAAAATACCAACCAACTTGATCGGCCACGGAAAATACCAATTGCTTCTGATATTCACTTGCTCAAGGGTTAATCGGTCTAACCACTTCCACAACCTGTCCCTTCGTGCGCGCATATACGCTGTGATCGTACATTGCCTCACAACTCACTGCCGGGAGATAGTAAGTGCCGGCGTAGGTAGCTGTTAGCAACACTTTGAATGTTCGCACACTGCCTTGTCCGAGTCCAAAGTAAGTATAAACCCGGTCGTCTCGGATATCCTGATAGTCGCCGCGATCGGTATTGAAAGTATTTTGATCATTTGTTAATCTCAGGTTATTGATCTCCCATCCGGAAGGAAATATCTGTGTCAGCGCTATGTTCTGATATAAGCCTCTGATCCCCGGATTTTTTACGGTTACGCTTGCGATAAACTCAGTCCCCTGTTCAAGGCGTGAAGGGTCTACCGGGTTATTTTTCGTGTCGGTATACGATACACCTATTTCAAGATTGTTCTCTTCTTCCTGCTCTTGTCCACGCGCTGGAATTCCAGTGGTGATGACACGGACAAACAGGCTGCCTTTGCTTTCGTTCGTCACCTTGATTGCTGCCTTCTGCGCGCCGACGATCGGCAGCTGAACCTGGGCGATCGGCAGTTCGGTACTCGCGTTGACGCTCTTTCCCCCGTAGCTATAAGAAAACCGGAGATCACCCCGTTTTTCCGTCGTCACGAACATGCCCACAGCCTTCAAACAGAATGCGATAGTTTGTGTGCTCATCCAGTAACCTTGATTGCTTAGTGAGGCTGAAATTTCTTTTACCAGTTCAAATGCTTTTGTTTTCTCATTCAGCATCACCAGTGTTTCAAGAATGATGGCTCTGTCGCGATGATCGCTTCCATAAGAGTAGGACATTTCCTGATAAGGTTTCACCAACGTGGTAAGTTTCTCAACCACTTTCTTGCCTGCCTCGGGTTGGCCTGCTTTCACGTAGGCGGCAGCCAGCAACCATCGAGATTGCAGCGAAATGTCTTTGGTTTCGCGAAGTCTGTTCATCGCGCTGAGTTCAGGTGAGCCGGCCAGCGCCAGGGTGTATAAGCGATAGGCCTGAATGATCTCGGGATTGTAATAATATTTGTGGTCGGTCATACGCCACTCCAGCGCTTTGTTGCGTTGATATTTTTTCCATCGCTTCAGCATGTCCGCGGGAACGTAATAACCTTTACTCTCTGCTTCGATGAGGAAATGGCCGGCATACGTGGTGCCCCAACTGTCAGAATCTCCACCCCCGGGCCAGTAGGCGAAGCCGCCGTCGCGGGTAATGAACATCTTCAGTCGTTCAATCGCTTGTGTGATATTGTATTTGGTTCTGTTCTTTTCGGCCTCATTCAATTCTTTCACGACATCGAGGTAAAGCTGCGGAAATGCTGCCGACGTTGTCTGCTCGATGCATCCGTGCGGATATTCCATCAGGTGAGTCAGGCGATAGCCCAAATTGATCGGAGGAATTGACGATACTTCCAGCACTGCCGAGTTAGTGCCACTGACGCCAATAGGAACCACCGATCCGTTCCAGGCCTTACCTGCTTCCAGGAACATATCAGAAGATTGACTTACCGGCGGATTGGGATTTCGCACTTCAATCTCAATTTCGTCTGACGACTGGAATGACCCCGAAGAGGCTTTCACAATAATTTTCCCAATTCCGGCCTCAGATTTTACCGCGAGGTCAAAATCAACAGTAAGGTCTCCTGATGCCGGCATTTCTACTGTTCTGCTACCACCACCAGGCAAGCTTAGCGGACCCGACGCCTGTATTTCAACTTTTACATTTTTGATCTTTTTCTCTTGGGTGAACAAGGTGATGGGCAATCGCAGGCGTTCTTCGGGCCCAAGTACTCGCGGTAATGTAGCCAGAACCATCAAAGGTTTTCTCACTGGCGTGGTTTTCTCCGCATTTCCATACGCACCTTCGTAGCCCGCCACAACCATAGTCTTCACCGAACCGATATACTGAGGCATAATAAATTTGAACTCCTCACTATCACCTGCATCAATGGTAATGGGGCCGAAAAATTTCACCACGGCTTTGAACCTGTTCGCCCTCGGATCTTCGTCCTTGGCTTCCATGTCGCCATCACCGCCTACAGACAAAAGCCTTTCCACTTTTGCGCCAAATGCGCCCATTACGGCGTCATATAAATCCCATGTTTTCACACCCAGTGCTTCACGTGCATAAAAGCGATTCCATGGTTGCGGCGTCTTGAATTTGGTGATGTCCAACAATCCTTCGTCGACCATGGCAAGGGTGAAGGTCATTTTACGTTTTGATTTTTCAGACACCCTGATGGTAACTTCTTCTCCCGGCTCAAGTTCGTCTGGCATGGTGATCACTGGTTCGAGGTGTGTTGCCGGATCTTCAACACCTACAGGAATTACGCCGTAAAGTCTGATGGGAAGATCGTTTACGGTTTGCGAATGAGGTTGCAGCAAACTGATATGAACAAAAATGTTCGGCGCCATATCGGCGGTGACGTCGATTGAAAATTTGTTATCTCCTTTTTGTGTCTCCAACCAAAACGTAGATAGTATTTTACTGCCGTTCTCCACAGATACCAACGCACGTCCCTGGCCGCTTCCTGGAATGGAAAGGTTGATCTTTTCCCCAACGTTATACTTCGTTTTGTCTGATGTAAATTGCAGCTGAGTGGCGCCACCGCTCTTCGATTCACGACTGTATCGTCCATAATATCCGCGTTGATCCATGTAAAAGGTTTGACCTGTACAGTGGCCTGACACCGGATCGCATGCTCTTAAATAATAAGTTCCCCATTCGGCGGCTGGCACGTTGAAGGTCCAGCTCCCTTTTCCGTTAGGAGCATTTATTTTGCCTGACATTTTAAGCAGCGAACTGTTTTGTTCGATGTAGTTGGCGATAGAGCTGGATGAGTTATCCCACCACCAATACCGTTCAAGTCTATATAAACTGATCTCGGCGTTGTTGCGAGCCACAGGTTTTCCGTCTACGTCAAGAAAGACAACATCTACATGTTGGGTGGTGTCGGTATACAACATGCCGGAGTAACGCTCATTGGGGTTTAGCTTCAATCCCACATAAGATTGATACGGATAATAAGGTTGGCTGAAACGATCGATGCTGAAATTGCCACTTTCTTCGTAAACCTTTCCGCTAAACACGGCAGTCATAAAGCCAGGGAAATAATAGGAAGAAGTAAGCGTGGCATTGAATGACGCTTTACCTTCAGCATTGGTATATCCTTCAAATACATTTTGCTTTTCTGAGGAAAAGCTCCTTGAAGGATCCTCGAAATTATAAGCATCGTATTTCGGAAATGACGTGCGGGATGGCAAGATCGTAACATCGAACTCGGCTTTAAGGTTACGACCCGGAGCGCCGTGCAGCCATTTCACGTCAAGGTTACCAACAACATCAGGGCTGGTTATCCGCTCTCCCCCAAAATTCAGATCGATCTTCAATCGATTCGGTTTTACGGTTTCGATCTTTACATTCTGATAAAATTCCGTACCTCCAACTTTTACGCGGGCAGTCCAATTACCTGTAGGCGCATCATGAGAGGTGGCCGATGCAAAACGATAGAATCCATTCTCCGAGCCTGACTTCACCTGGCGGTTTGTAACAATACCTTGTGGGTTTTGCAATTCAAAAACCACGGGATGCGCAGCAGGCAGCACTTTATTTTTGTCTTCGAGAATAAAGCTTAGATACAGGGAGTCGCCGGGTCTCCACACACCACGCTCACCATAGATAAAACCCTTTAATCCGCGACTGATCGCTTCACCTGAAACATCAAATCCACTCAGCGAGAGTGACTCGCCATCGATCAAACGCATATAGCCACGCTGCGCCCCGTTTCGGGCAACTACCGCGAAAGGCATCGTTTTGCTATTGAAAATTGCTTTTCCGTCATTGGCGGTTGCCA
>JBMOKS010000439.1:0-11886 GCA_049324355.1 Bacteroidota bacterium | reverse complement strand
GACGGAACCCCGGCCAACACCGTGATGATTAAGGACATTCATACCACAGCGGGAACCGGGTCCATTCCTGCTTACTTGACGGCGGTAGGTAGCACAGTTTACTTTCAGGCCAATGACGGCACCGGATATGAGCTCTGGAAAAGCGATGGCACCTTTGCCGGCACGGTTCAGGTGAAAGATATCAACACTACCTCGGGCACCGCTTCGTCATCGCCGGCTAATCTTACGAATGTGGGCGGCACACTTTACTTCACGGCAAGCGATGGTGTCAATGGAACTGAGCTCTGGAAAAGCAGTGGCACTTCTGGCACCACAACTATGGTTGTTGACCTCTATCCCGGTGCCACTTCCAGTTCACCTGCCTACCTCACAGCCATTTCCACAACTTGTTACTTTCGCGCCAACGATGGTTCGGGGTACGAGCTCTGGAAAAGCAATGGAACCGCTGGCACTACACTCATTGTAAAAGACATCTGGAGTGGGAACTCTGGAAGCGGTCCGGCCAACTTCACCTACGTTGGCAGCACCATGTTTTTCACTGCCGACGACGGTGTGAATGGCGTTGAGCTCTGGAAAAGTGATGGCACCACCGGTGGCACAGCGCTGGTGAAAGACATCCGCCCGGGAAGTTCGAGCAGTAGTCCCGCGAACTTATTTGCCTATGGATCCACGTTATATTTCAGCGCCAACGACGGAACGAATGGTGTTGAATTGTGGAAGAGCGACGGCACCAATGGCGGAACGGTCATGGTAAAAGATATTAACACTACGGCGGGTGCGTCATCGAGCCCGTATAGCTTTGGTGTCGTTGGATCTACGATCTTGTTTCGTGCCAACGATGGCGTGAATGGTGCCGAACTGTGGAAAACAGATGGCACCTCGATCAACACTGTCCTTGTGAGAAACATCAATACAACGGCGGGCGCCAGTTCTAATCCTTTTGGAATGAAGGCCATGGGCTCATACGCCTACTTTACAGCCACCGATGGCGTAAACGGTACCGAGCTGTGGAGAAGTGACGGAACGTTTGCGGGCACCACCATGGTCAAGAACGTCGATGGTGGTTCGGGTTCCTCTTATCCGTTTAATTTGACCGTGATAGGCTCCACACTTTTCTATCAGGCGTACGATGCTACCAACGGAGGCGAACTCTGGAAGAGCGATGGCACTTCGGCAGGCTCCGTAGTGGTCAAGGATATTAACCCGGGAACTGCCGATTCATATCCCGATCAGCTGACGGTTGTGGGCTCAATATTGTATTTTCAAGCTTACACCGTAAGCAGTGGTTACGAGCTTTGGAAAAGTGATGGCACACTGGCAGGCACAGTAATGGTAAAGGAAATCCGCGCGGGCACCAGCAGCAGCAGTCCCAATAATCTCATCAATTTCGGAGGCACGCTCTATTTCGCTGCCAACGACGGAACCAACGGAAGCGAATTCTGGAAGAGTGATGGTACTTCGGGCGGCACGGTGATGGCAAAAGATATCAACAGTTTCGCCGCCAGCAGCCCCAGTTACATGGTAGTAAATAGTGGTCGTTTGTACTTCATCGCCAACGACGGCACCGGTAACAATGTGTGGGTAACCGATGGTCGCGAATGCGCCACGATCATGGTCACTCCGTATCCCGGCATAGAAACAGCCAGCCCTTATTATCTCGTCGCGGGCGGAAGTAAACTATATTTCTCCATGGTTGCGCAGGGTTACGACCGCGAGCCTTTTGTGGTCGATCCGGCACTGGTAAGCTTGCCGGTAAACACTTCTATCTCCGCACATCCTGCGTCGATCACTCGATACCTTACCAACTCGGCACCTTTCAGCGTCACGGCCAACGGCACGAATCTCACCTATCAATGGAAGAAGAACACCGTCGATATTTCAGGGCAGACAAATTCCACCTACACGATAGCTTCCGTCACATCTTCGGATGCCGCTTCGTACACGGTTCAAGTTGATGGAACTTGCGGCACCGTGCTTTCTAATGCAGCAACACTCACGGTACATGCTGCCGACCCATCTGCACAACCTACCTCGCTGAACTTCACCAGTCCGACGACGACAGGCTTTACGGTTTCGTGGACTGCAGCAGCAGGCGCACCGACCGGTTATCTCGTTATTCGCAAGCTTTCAAGTTCGCCCACCGGCATCCCGGTAGACGGAACAGTTTATTCGGCAGGCAATGCTATTGGCGATGGTACGGTGGCCTATGTTGGCACCGGCACAACTTTCAATGAAACATCGCTCTCCTCCAACACTACTTATGCTTACGATATCTATTCTTACAATGGCTCTTCTTCTACCAGTACACTCATTAACTACCTCACATCAGCAGCGCCACTGGAAGGGAGTCGCACGACGCTGGCATCACAACCTACAGCACAAGCTACCGGTCTTGTGTTCGGCAGCATTACAACGACGGGCTTCAGCGTGAGCTGGACAGCCGCAACGGGAGCGCCTTCCGGATATCTTGTAGTGCGTAGGTCAGGTACATCGCCTACAGGAACACCAACGGACGGAACAGCTTATTCTGCCGGCAATGCGCTCGGCGACGGAACAGTAGCGTACTCCGGAAGTGCAGTGACTTTCAATGAAACAACATTGTCGGCAGGAACAACCTATCATTACGATGTATTTTCTTTCAATGGCAGCGGACAGGCCATTAACTATCTCACCACTTCACCGCTGGAGAACAGCCAGGGAACCTTACCGGCTGCCCCTGTCGCAACCGCCGCGACAAGTGTAACACAAACCTCTTTCACGGCTACCTGGAATGCATCCATCGGCGCTACCTCCTATCGCCTTGATGTTTCTACCGACAACTTCAGTTCATTTGTAACCGGTTTCAACAATAAGACCGTGAGCGGCACATCTGATAACGTGACCGGACTCTCTGCTGGAACAACGCATCAATATAGAGTGCGGGCAGTCAGCGGGGTGGGCACCTCGGCCAATTCCAGCACCATTACTCAGATCACCAAACCTGCGGATCCGGGCAACCTTATTGCCACAGTGCCAACTCTAACAGGTTTCACATTGAACTGGGACGCAGTAGCCGGCGCCACGAGTTACCAGGTTGAAGTCGACGACAATAATGACTTCAGCAGCATCAATTTCAACTCGACCCCGGTGACGAATGCTGCGCTTGTGGTTTCTACTTTAAACGCTGGTGTAAATTATTTCATCAGAGTTAGAGCGGTCAACGCCGCCGGAGCTTCGGGCAATACTTCGATTACCAAACTCACGCTACCGCCAACGCCAACGCTGAATGATGCCTCTGCCATTCAAAGCACATCATTCCTGGCATCGTGGTCAGTTTCAGGAAGCCCGGTCATCGACGGCTACGAAATAGAAGTATCTGCCGATAATTTTGCCACATTCGTGGCAGGTTATGGTCCAAAAGTAATTTCCAGCGCCTCAACACAAGAAGCCGTCAGCCCATTAACGCCATCTACGTCATTCAAATTCCGGGTCAGATCCACTAACGCATCGGGAAAATCTCCGAACTCGATAGAAAAATCAGTGACCACACAAACGCCGAGTTTCACACCCATAAACCTGGGTGCCGTAACCGTCACGGGCCACAATGTCTCTGTCGGCATCACCAACGGAGATCCGCCCTTCACCTACGTTAAAATAATGTACAAGGGCATCACTTCACAATCCTCATCATTCGCGCCAAAGAATATGACCGGCACTACCGGCACTTTCTCCACTGACGTAAGCGCCGAAATCGCGTCAGACCCTGTTGGCCTCGAGTTCTACATCGAAGCCAATGACGATGGCACGATCGTCGACAATAAAAACGGCAACAGCGGTAAAAATTTCTTTGTATTTCGGTTATACGGCGAAGGGGCACTTAGTCTGAATTTCACCGCCGGTGGCGGAGTCACAAACTATCAAATGTTCTCTATACCAGCTGACCTCTCTCCTGACGACGACATCGCAGATATCTTTGACGAAATGGGCGCCTACGACAAAACAAAATGGCGTTTGTTTCATTGGGACCCTGCAACAACGCGCTACATTGAATATGAGGCTGGCTTGCAAAAAATAAAAATCGGCGAAGGATACTGGTTCAATTCGAAGAGTGCCGCAACCATTTCAACGAACGGCGGAACGGCCTACAAGGGCTCCGAATTTAAAATGGATCTGAAAAAAGGTTGGAACCAGATCGGCAATCCATACAACTTCACCGTGAACTGGCTCGATGTTCGTCAGTTCAATGGCAACACCACAGCGGTGGGGGATCTCTCAGCTTACACTGGTGGCCAATACGTCACAGATAATAATCTTCAGGCATTCGAGGGTGCATTTGTGTTTGCCGATCCTGCGATCGAATTAACTATTCCCGCCATCATCAAAGATGGTCTCGGTGGTCGTAAACAAAACGAAAGTCCGTGGGCCATCAAAGAACGCTCACTCGACCGGCCGCAGTGGCTCGTCCCGCTAACGCTGCGTCAAGGCAATTCGATCAATAGTGTGACAGGCTTCGGCATGCATCCGGAAGCAGCAGCATCAAAAGACGCTTACGATGCCATGACTGTGCCTCGGTTCCTCGACTACCTGGAAAACAATTTTTATCACGGCGAATACTTCTATCCCCGCTTCTCTCGCGACATCGTGCCCACTCAAGAAACTTACACATGGGAGATGGTGGTTGAATCGAACCATGAAGGCGAAGTAGCGCAATTGGAATGGAACCCCACCGAACTCGGACAAAACAACATGACCTTGTTCCTCTATGATCCGGAACAGGGATTAAAAATAAACATGAAGGAAGTCGGCGTGTACAAATTCCCTTTAAAAGAGAAACGCACAATACAATTCTACTTCTCACGCGAGGGCTCTCCGCTAATCCCTGACCGCGCAACGATAGGCAAGGCTTATCCGAACCCGTTTAGCAACCGGGTATTTATACCGTTCACACTCGGCAACGATCTGCCCGAATATAAAACGAAGATCGTAGTAACCGACCTGCTCGGCAGGGAAGTGGGCACTATCGCCGACGAGACTTTTGCTCCGGGCTTCCATGAAGTAACATGGAATGGCAACGACCGCGACGGTCATTCCTTAAGACAAGGTGTTTACCTGGTAAGATTCAGAATCGAAGGCAATTCATGCGATCGATTCGCGAGGGTGGTACTCCAACGATAACGACTCATGACTATTGACCATTGACTAATCACTAAGATATGAAAACACTAATTTCCATTCTTCTCATCCTCTCTTCCTTGTCCGCATGGGCGCAAGGCTTTGCAGGCAAGACGAATGAGATCTATCTCGACAACAAGAACAATGCAAAAGCCACGGTAGAAAATCTGCCGAACATCACCTGGCTGCGACCGTCGATCGAATATACCAACAGTCAGGAGAACCAGATCGAGATTGAGGCGCTGGTATCTTCCGTACTTCCTATCGAAGAAGTGCGCGTCAAAGTTTCCGCCACCATGCGCGGCGATTTGCTGGGCACAACCGTGATAAAGCCTGAAGAGATCGTGCAAACCAAATTCAAGAAAAAGATTCATCTCTTCGACGGTCAAAATAACATCGAGATCATTGTCGAAAACAGCAAAGGCGGCATCGTGTCATCAACCCGCATCGTTACGGTGGGCATGGATGCTATCGCCGACGCCATGTCCATAGACCGGAAAGATTATGCCCTGATGTTTGCCGTCGACAAATATGAGAACTGGGACGACCTCGTGAATCCTGTTAACGATGCCCAAACTCTCAAGAAAGAGCTAAGCGAAAAATATGGGTTTGCCGTTGACCTTGTGGAGAATCCGGACCAGGAAGATGTGTGGGGTAAAATTGTAGACTACACGCAGAAAAAGTACAAGCCACAGGATCAGCTCTTCATTTTCTTCGCCGGCCATGGTTATTTCGATGAGACTCTGAACGAAGGCTATGCCGTGGCACGAAATTCACTGAAGAACGACAAAGGAAAATCATCTTACGTTTCTTATGAACGTTTGCGTTCGCTTGTCAATAACATTCCTTGCGAACATATTTTCCTGGTGATGGATGTTTGCTTCGGCGGCACTTTTGATCCTACGGTAGCGCGCTCACGCGGCGGCGAAAACACGGTTACCGACAAACAATACCTCGCCAGAAAGCTGACCTACAAGACCCGTAGATTTCTCACTTCGGGTGGAAAAGAATATGTGCCTGACGGGCGACCGGGACACCACTCGCCCTTCGCCGCGAAGTTGATACTGGCGTTGAAAGAAGGCGGTGGCACAGATCGGATACTCACCCTGGATGAGATCAAAGCTTATGTGGAAAAACTAACACCCGAACCCCGCTTCGGTGGCTTTGGCGACAACAACGCCTCCAGCGACTTTCTGTTTGTCAATAAACATTAAAATTGAACCTGCAAGTGTAAGACTAACGGAGGGAAAGCAAGGGACACCCAACGCCGTTGTGAAATCAACAAGTGGTTTTTGGCCGTTCTGAGGTAAACGTCAAAACCCCGAACCGGAACCTTGAACAAAACATTATCCTGCGTGTCTTCTCGGTGGCATATCGCCACCAGGGACACAAGGTATTGATACATCGGATAAAAATACTTTTTATCCTTGCGTTGTTCCGTTATTTTTAAAATAACGGGTATCTTCATTGATTGTGAAGACCCTGTTTACCTGTCTCGTCACCCTTCTTATTCAGCTTCCCGCAAGCGGGCAATATTACTATTTCGAAAAGATCACCGAGCAAGACGGACTTTCTGACAACCGTGTGACTTCCTTCCTGAAAGACAAAACGGGATTTTTATGGATCGGCACCGCCAATGGCCTCAACCGCTACGACGGTCACGAATTCAAGATATACAAACCCGGGCAAAAGCGGTACAAGATTTCGCACGAACAAATCAATGACATCGAACAGGATCAGCAGGGAAGACTATGGATCTCTACCTGGAACGGTCTGAACCTGCTCAACGTTGAAAAAGACTCTCTCGTAGTTTTCTCGCCCGATGAAGACCCCCATCGGCAAAAAAAAAACAAACTCAGCAGCTCGCTGATCTGGGACACTTACGCAGACCGTGCAGGCCGAATATGGATTGCGCCGGATGCACGCGACCTCTGCTATTACAGGCCATCAACCGATGAATTCACCTATCTGCCCTGGCGCGACTTCGTCAAAAAAATAATGCCGTCGAGAGGATCACTTTATACGGCCATCCACAAGATCATCAGAAAGTCGGACGAAGAGATATGGCTTGGCACCACCGCAGGTTTATTCGGTTACAATATTGTCACCGGTGAGTTCCGGCATTACGGCGGCGATGATCCGCACGACTGTGTTTCGCTATATTATGACAGCTCGAATCACCGCGTATTTTTCGGGCAAGAAAATCTTTACGTTTACAATGAAGGAGACCAGCAGGCAAAAAAACTGTCAATGGTTAATCGCGCACCCGTTAACAGACCGGACCGGCTGCCACTGGTACTGGGCGCCCTCTCCGGACTGTGGATCATTCATTCCGAAACCGGGACCGCCAGCCGCATTTCGGTTTCTGATAAAGACCTGTTCACGCTTCATCACAAGGACGTTAACGTTGCTTATCGCGACCGTGAATCTTTGTGGGTGGGAACTTCCGAAGGTGTTCGGCTATACAACACCCATCTCAACCTCTTTCATTTTCAAGTTGTATTTCCAGATACGCTGCACATGACTGCCGGAAATGTTTATCAAATTCTCGAACGCGACAATGGCTACTACATTGCTTCGTACAACGAAAACAAACTGATCATCATGGATGAACGAACCGGTGAGCAACAGCATATTTCGAGTATTGCCGGCAAACCGCTTATAAAATGTTCGAAAATTTATGAAGACACACAGCAACGGCTATGGGTCCTTTCCAGCCATCACATTTTTGTTTCTGACAAAAGTCACAAACATTTTTCACTTTTCCCTTTTCCTAAAGACGATGGAGACTATCTTTTCATCGACATGATAGAGGATGCCGATGGGAACTACTGGTTTGCTTCCATGCGCGACGGCATATACTATTTCAATCCGAAAAAAAAATCATGGACGCTTCGAAAAGAAAAGACCGGACTGTTTGCCTCACGACCAACATCATTGCTCAGCGACCCGGCACACCGGTCAGTGTGGATCGGCGACTACAGCTTCGGGGCGTTCCATCACGACATGGACGCTCAAAGGTTTACCTATCATGGCATGGATGCCAACAATCCGGACTTTCTGAAGTCGGCGCTGATCACCGCATTGACATTGGACAAAGAGGGCCATGTATGGCTCGCCACCAATTCAGGTGGTGTTAGCCGGTATTCTTACAAGGATAAAACTTTCAAAACGTTTTCAACCGACACGGGCTTGCCAGAGAGTACGATTAATGCCGTGCAGGCCGATCAGAACGGAAATCTCTGGCTTGCCTCTCATCAAGGTCTCACCTGTATGCAGCCCGACGGTAATATCATTAAACATTTCAGCAAGAATAACGGTTTACCTTTCGCGAGCTTCAACTCACCATTTACGATGAACGACCGAGGTGAGTTGCTGATTGGCATCGCAAACGGATTTTTGAAATTCCACCCTGACAGTCTTAGCACAAACTCTCCCGATTTTCCGGTGGTGATCAGTGCGGTACTGCAAGGCGAAAAGCTAGCGCAAGCTACCACCTATCCTTTCAACGAGAATGAGTTCACGTTTAGATTTTCAGCCCTTACGTACAGTCTGCCACGACTTGTGACTTATTTTTATAAGCTGGAAGGCTATGATAAAGATTGGGTGAACGCAGGCAACAATCACACGGCGAAATATACCAACCTCGGAAACGGCCACTACACCTTTCAAGTAAAGGCTATTGACCATACCGGTAAAGCCTCTGCTTCGATTGCTTCTGTCACCTTTTCGATCGCGCCGCCCTTTTGGAAAGAATGGTGGTTTATAGGGATCGTCATTCTTTCTGTCACTTTCATCTTATATACCTGGATCAATAATTTACAGCAAAAAGTTTTTTCTCAAAAGACATTGAACCAGTTTGCAACTTCGCTGTATAACAAAACGACGATCGAAGAAGTTTTTTGGGACATTGCCCGCAATTGTATTCACCTGCTACAATTCGAAGATTGTGTAGTATACATGCAAGCGCAAGACAGGCCCGTATTAGTTCAAAAGGCGGCCGCGGGCCCGAAGATCGGCGCCCATTTTCAAATCCAGAATCCTATTGAGATCCCCATCGGAGCGGGCATTGTGGGCTCGGTAGCGAAAACGGGAAAAGCCGAGATCATTGCTGACACCTCAAAGGACCCACGTTATATCGTAGATGATCGCGCCAGGCTTTCGGAGATTGCCGTCCCCATCATTGTGGAGGGAAAAGTCTTTGGTGTGATCGACTCTGAGCATTCTCAAAGAAAATTCTACAGTCGCTGGCATTTGCAAATGCTTGAAGAAGTGGCCACCATCTGCAGCGCCAAGATCAGCCGTTATTTTGTAGAGGAACAGATTCGTAGCAAGGTCGCTCGCGATCTGCACGACGACATGGGCTCAACGCTCTCCAGCATTAAGATCATGAGCAACATCGCGCTGGAGAAAAAAGAAACCGAAGCCGCACAAAATTACTTAAGGTCTATCCGCCAGAACGCCGCGCAAATGCAGGAAAGCATGAGTGATATTGTTTGGGCTATCAATCCTGATAACGACACCATCGAAAAGGTGATCATTAAGATGAAAGAATTCGCGGCCGAGATCCTGGAGCCATTAAATATCCAGTACGAGTTCTTTGAAGAAGGTGATCTTCATCTTTCACGCATCGATCTCAATACCAGGAAAGATTTTTACCTGATCTTCAAAGAAGCCATCAACAACGCCGCCAAATACAGCGAATGCAGAAAAGTGACCGTTCATTTATGCCACACCACAGAGGGTATCCAACTGATTCTGAAAGACGATGGAAAAGGTTTCGACCACGGCATGAATAACCACTCTGGCAACGGACTCAAAAACATGAAACACCGATCAGTTAATATCAAGGCTGACCTGAAAATTTTGTCTCAGCCGGGCGCTGGCACTGAAATTCGTCTGAAGCTCCCCTCACATGATCAGGGTATGTGAGTAAAAGTTATAACATTTACCTTGCGCACCATGCCCATCAAAGTCCTGTTATATGAAGACAATCAACAACTTCGCGAAAGCGTTGGAGCATTGATCTCGCTAACTGAAGATTTCAAGCTTGTCGGGAGTTTTGGTGAGGTAACACAAGTCGAGCCACAAGTGAAATCGTTGTCGCCCGACGTCATCTTGATGGACATCGACATGCCCGCCGTTAATGGCATTGAAGCGGTAAAAAAGATACGTTCTTTTAATAAAGATGTTCACATCATCATGCTTACCGTCTTCGACGACAATCAGCATGTATTGGATGCCATTTGCGCCGGTGCCTCCGGCTACCTGTTGAAGAAATATTTACCAGAAAAATTAGTAGACGCCATCCGCGAAGTGTTAAATGGTGGCGCCCCCATGAGTCCGGGAATCGCCAAACTCGTCATTGCCAAATTGCAGACCGTGCCAGAGCCAGCGAATACCTATCAGCTCACGGCTCGTGAAAAAGAAATCCTGGCCAGTCTTTCCAAGGGCAACAGCTACAAACTCATCGCAGCACAACTTAACATCAGCATTGACACTGTGCGCACGCACATCAAACACATCTATGAGAAACTCCAGGTGCGCAGTCAGACCGAAGCGGTTTCAAAAGCTATCAATGAGAAATTGGTTTAGCGACTTACAAAGTACGAAGTTAGAAGAACGAGGGACGAGGGAAAGGGAGAACGAGGGACGAGGAGTGAGTCCAGGAAGTGGCAGAAGATCAATTCATGTTTTGCATTTTTATTCGTACTTCGTCATTCGTAGTTAATATTTCCATTACCTCACTTTTCTGGCGGTACCCATATCTCACATCAATGTGTGATTCCTTCGATCACCCTCCATCCTACCTTCGTGACATTAATGAGTATGCCAAAAACTGGAACCTTTCTATTTCTGATCACCGCGTGTTGTTTAATCAGCTTCGCGGTCTTCGCGCAAACAACGGTCAGCAGCACATTCGACGCCGACGCCGAGGGCTGGACTGTAACTTACGTCGACGACTCTGGCCCCATGACGGTCAATCATAATTCCAGTGGCGGAAATCCGGGTGGATATGTTTCCAGTATCGTCACCGTGACGTCGGACCGGTATTGGAAAGCTCCGTCTAAATTTCTGGGCAACTGGGCATACCGCTCTTATGGCGAAACTTTGACCTTCGATTTGCAATTCTCAGGCACAGCAAATGCTCACGGCGCCAGCTACGGCGACGTCACCATAGAAGGTGGAAACAGCAGACTCGTTTACACGCTGCCTTCATACCCAGGTGCTGGCTGGACATCGTTCGCGGTGAAACTGGACAATACCACACCGTGGCGGTGGAATTCAACCGGAGGGCAATTGGCAACCAAGAATGAAATCATGAGCGTACTAACAAATGTCACCGACCTTTTCATTTTAGGAAATTATTCGAATTCACAACCGGTGGCATCTTCACTGGATAATGTCGTTCTTCCCATCAAGGCCACCATAGCACCTCCTGTGGCTACAACTTTTTCACCTGAGTCGGGTTCGGCTGGAACGAGCGTCACCCTTAATGGCTCGGGCTTTGACACATCATTATCAGGCAATAAAGTCTTTTTTGGTAACGCGAGCGCCGTCGTTACCGCTGCCAGCGTTACACAAATTGTGGTAACAGTGCCACCAGGCGCTCAATTTGACAAGATCACAGTGATCAACACAATAACCGGTCGCATTACAAAAACTTCAAAACATTTTACACCAACCTTCACTGGCGGTGGCCGTATCATTCCGGCTTCGATGCTCGACAAGATC
>JBMOKS010000438.1:6906-11887 GCA_049324355.1 Bacteroidota bacterium | reverse complement strand
CCATTGCTCCCAGGCTTGCCAGGGCTACGGCCGAAATAAAAACTGCTTTTTTAATCATGATTGTAGCTTTTTATAATATACGATCAAATGTAAATTTCAAATGGAGGGGGTCTCCAAGCCTTTTCCTGAATAATTTTCTTTTAGGTGACTCTCGATTTCGGCAGCCTCTTTAAATTTTTTTGGGATCTCCTCCAATTGAATTTCAGGGAATAAGTTTCGCAGTTGCTCTATGCTTTGCTCATACCCGCAATTGCCCGGACAGTTTTGCCATGAGAAAGAAATTTTCTCCGCTAGTGCTTTGCGATAAACTTCATCGAGCAGCATCAGGGTAGCTTTTTGCAAACCAGCCTGAACAGCTTTGAGCTGCAGCAGAGTTTGATCGGGAAATTCATCATCCACCATTTTTTCGATTGCTTTCAGGTGACCTGATAAGCCCCTGATCGAATCTTTGAAATCTTTGGTCAAATCTTTTGAGATCATTTCATCCGGATTTAAGAACAACACTTCTCACTCAGTTGAACAGGCGGACATTTCACGCTTCCGTAAGAGCAAAACACACAGCAATCGCCAGCTTTAGGTTTTAGAAGTGTTTTGCAATTCTCACATTCATAGAAATACTGGCATGCGTCCCTGGGCATTTCTTCGTCCTTGGAGAAGCCACATTTCGGGCACGTTATTGTAGATCGGGTTATCACAGTCTTCTCTGAATCCATCTTTTATTAAGAGTTAACTTTATCAGTTCTTGTTCCACTTAGATTGATATGCCGGAAGAATGGCTTCAGAATTTTCAAATGATACTCCGTCAGGGAATAAAAGATAGTCTGACCTACGCGTTTGGATTGAATCACGTTGCCGTCTTTCAGTTTACGAAGATGTTGTGAAATCGCGGGCACCGTCATCCCGAGAATGTCGCTGAGGTCACATGGACACAGCTCGCCTTCTTCTTCCAGCAGATAGAGAATTTTCAATCTTACTTCATTACCGGATAGTTCCAGAACACGTGCCAGGTTATTGAACGCCCTGTCACTGTCTCTAATTTTTTTCTTGCATTCTCTGATCTGATTAACATCAGCAAAAACACGGATGCAGGTATTTTTCTCCACAAAACTATATTTAATCCGGTGCAAGCTATAAACTATTAATTATTTAAGCAAATGCTTAAATATAGGTCAAGCCAAAATACCCATTTTTACCTGGATTCCTTTGATTTTTCAATTTTTATGGGATGCGTAATCGTACCCGATGCGGTGCATGCTTCACGGATTAACCCTCAATTATCTAAGATCGAATAAATGTCAATCCTATAACAATTATCCTATAAACCATAAAACCGACACGATCTGGAATTCGTTTATTTAAGTATCGGCAAGATGAAAAGAACACTGGCCATATCGCACGCCTTTTTCTACCTCACGCTCAGTGTCGGGGTCGTCATTTCCAGTCATTTTTGCAATACTACCCTCTATAGTATCAGTGTTTTTAAAGAACCAAAAAGTTGCTGTTCAGGAACTGATTTCGACAAGCGGTGCTGCCATGATGTTATCTCAATTCTAAAAATTGACGATAGCTCCTCCCCTTTCAGTTCTTGTCAAGCAATAAGATTCTGGGTGTTGCCATAAATGCTCAACGATTAAAGCACACGAGTAAACTTCCCATCTACATTCAGCACAGGGTTTTCATTATTTAGAATTTTCCGGTAATCACCGAGCTTCTGTTTCGGAACACACCGGCCAGATCCTGTCCGATCTAATTTTCTACAATCAAAATTTTAAAACAATGAAAACGAATATATTTTTCATAGCCATCACGCTATCCATAATTTCAATGAATTCATATGCCCAGAATATCAGGCCAAAAACCAAGTCTGATTGGTACATCTCCAAGGATGTTCAAAGAATAAACAACGCAAAGTATCTAAGTAAATTCAAACCGTTGACGATCGCAACAGTTGCTTTTCCTGAATGGACGATTTCTAAAGGTGTCGTCAAAACAGGTAGGCACACCGTAATTTCGAAGCAGCCTGCAGGAAATATTGTATCAAAAGGATACCCGGTATGGACAATTTCCAAAGGAGTTCAAAGAATGAACAGGTAAATCCAATGACTGGGAAAACCGGTAGGGCAAATTAAGAAAGAAGTGCGAAGCAGATCAAATAATGGTTCGAAATAGTTAGTTTTATTTGTGGTAAACCCTTATTTGAACAGCTTCTTCAATACAACTGCTGCAGATTCTATTATCAGGGTTCAAAGCACTTGGCAAAAACACGATTGATTTTTATCTCTGTTGTTGTATCCTGTTTTTACCAAGAGCTTTGAACAGGACACTTGATCCTTTAAATCAATTTCAACAAAAGACCATTTCACCGCCAAGCCAAAGTTAGGCCTGTTGCGGAACCTTTGTCAAGGGCCGTGTCGAGTGTCGATTTTGTTTTTATTCATTGGAATCGACACCCTTGACAAAGAACCCGCAACATGCTCATTTGGCGGCTTGTCGGAAGCAATGGTCGGGTGGGTTCATATTCCAAATCAGGTAATTTGCGTCTGCCTTCATTTTTTCCAGTGCTTCATGTATCTCCTGTATTTCGGTAGTTCTCTGTTGATCTTATCAAGGTCAAATTTTTCCGAATCGTAACCCCTGCCTACCCAGGTTTTGGTCTCACGATATTCCGGGTGCTTTTATTCTTCAGGATTTCCAAAAGGTTCATAAACCCAGGAATTCCTCCACAATCCTCTGGCGGACAGTTTAACTCCCCTTCAATGCACGCTGGCAAAACAAGATCAAGCAAGGGCTCTACCTTCTCAACTTCGAGGACGTGTTCCCAGTGATCTCCAAAGTCGTAGACATAAACGCAAGTCGCTTTTTCGTTACCAAGTAGTAAATCGACTTGGACTTCCAAGGCATCTGCAAGTTCGTCCGAATCCTCAAACTCTTCATCAATAAATCCTATCCGGTAGTCACCAACTTGAAATTCGAATAAATGAGAATTCTTCCAGCCCATTGAAATCTGTAGGATGTGATGAAGATCAAAGAAATTAATGGCCGAAGGAACGACAATCCTGCGCCAAATAGCAGGAGAGGTTCCGGCAAGGGTAACCTTAATTTGAATCGCATTTGAAGTTTCTGGCATAGAAAGACAGTAATGAAGATTATGTTGCTTGGTATGGTATCAATCAATCGTTAATCACTGGTACGAATTTAGACTTTGTCCGGAATATGCTTGCAAGGAATTTCCGGCATAAACGGTTTCCCCCTTTCAGTCGTGCCTCCTTCCAGGAGCCCCCATTTATTCCGTTCCTCCTTGCGCAAATTCCGTCCAAAGCCTGCGGGTGCACCATAATTAATTCTTACGATTATGGAAAGCACAAAAGAAACACAACGCTACCAGGTAGCAGAAGTTCAGCTCGTCTACAAGTCAAATGTGAAGCCTTCTCTGCGTCCTAAGATCGACCACTCCAAAGACGCTTATCAGTTGTTACTGGAAAGTTGGGACGACACTAAAATTGAACTTCTGGAACAGTTCAAAGTGATGTTTACAAATCGCGCTCACAAAGTGCTCGGAATTTTTGAAGTATCAACCGGAGGAGTCAGCGGCACAGTAGCAGATCCAAAACTGATCTTCGCAGCAGCGATTAAAGCAATGGCTACGGGCTTGGTGCTAAGTCATAATCACCCATCTGGGAATTTACAGCCAAGCCAAGCTGATATTGATCTTACCAGAAAAATAAAAGAGGCTGGCAGGCTCCTCGAAATTCAGTTGCTTGATCACATCATACTGACCAGCGAAGGATATTACTCCTTTGCTGATGAGGGGCTGTTATAAGGCCCTTCTATTTTCTATTTTTATGCTCAACGGTGTCTTTTAGAACCAATTGTTATTGTTTCACTCGGATGTTTGATGATCTACTCACAGGCCACTGCAAATGGAATTAAGCCGCAATAGGGGAAACAAATATTGGTCAACTATGACGGTCTAACTATTTAAAGGCTTCTCAAGTTTTTGAATTCAGACATTTTAATAAGGTCTGGTATAAAAAAGTTCGATATTCGACCCCTTAGGTCTACAATTAGAGAAACAAAAGAAATCAAAACCGCTTAATCTGAAAGGATGGGCGGTTTTTGTTTTTATGACCTGCCCAAAATATTCATCAAAAGTCAATTCATGGGTGAGTGATTAGGTGAGTAAAAAATATTTTAAAATTCATTCACCGGAAATCCTCTAACTCGATGAGAATCAAACCTGTCCACTAAATGGACATCTTGATTGGAAGTAATCATTCACCGTAACTTAAAACCACGTGGAGGTGAGCGATGAAGAAAACATTCAATCAAAATTTCATTATCAGAAAGGTTAAGCAGAAAAGTAGGGCTACGACCTTGGTGTACTTAAGAATTACAGTCGATGGTGCACGAACCGAGCTGTCACTACAACGCGAGTGTGATCCTGACCGCTGGGATTCCGACAGAGGAAGGTTGAGCGGCAAGACTGAAGAAGTTAAATCGTTCAACGCGTACCTGGATGCAGTTCAGCTAAAGATCTATGACATCTTCCAATCATTCATTTCAACAGGAGTTGACTTTGACGGTGAAAAGATAAAAGCGCGTTACCTCGGTTTCGATGTTGAGAAGCCGCGCATGTTCTTGGATGTCTACGAAGAACATAACAAAGAATTCGAAGCGCTTGTCGGCAAAGGTTTATCATACCGAACTCTGCAGAAATACAAAACCATCAAAGCGTACGTAGCGGAATTCCTGACGTACCAATACGCACTAAATGATATCGAATTGAATCAGATCGATTACCAGTTCATCAAGAACCTTGAGATTTATCTCAAATCAGTAAAGCATTGTTGCCACAACACAGCGATGGACTACCTGAAAAAAATTAAGAAGATCCTGAATCAGTGCATCGCCAAGAAGTGGATTGAACGTAGTCCATTTATCGGCTTTAAGATGTCGGTAAATGAAACGCATAAAACTTTCT
>JBMOKS010000438.1:0-6896 GCA_049324355.1 Bacteroidota bacterium | reverse complement strand
TCTTGAATGAACAAGAACTGTTACTGATTGCTGAAAAGCAGATTGCGATCAAACGCCTCGAACAAGTGCGCGACATTTTTCTTTTTCAGCTGCTACACTGGACTTGCTTACTGTGATGTTGCCAAACTGACGAAAGCAAATGTTGTGATCGGAGTTGATGGTGATAAATGGATCTTCACCAACCGCGCGAAGACCAACACAGCATCCAAAATTCCCTTGCTACCAATCACCAACTCCATCGTCAACAAGTACGCTGACCATCCGGTGACCTCGCGGTCAGGCAAGATCCTACCTGTCATGAGCAATCAAAGGATGAACAGCTACCTTAAAGAGCTTGCGGACCTCTGCGGCATCGCCAAAGAACTGACCTTCCACTGCGCCAGGCACACCTTCGCGACTACGGTAACCCTGACGAATGGAGTTCCGATCGAGACGGTAAGCAAGATGCTAGGCCATAAGAGCCTAAAGACGACTCAGCACTATGCCAAGATTGTGGATAAGAAGGTTAGTGAGGATATGAGGGCTTTGAAGGAGAAATATCCTAACATCATTCTATTATAGGCCGCTATTTCCTTTTATCTATATACTGAGTATATTTACTCAGTATACTGAGTAATTTGTAAGACATGTTTCAACGGATTTATTTTCAGACCCTTACAACGAGATTAAAGGAGCCACGGAAGTTCATTCAGGTGCTAATGGGACCTCGTCAAGTGGGCAAAAGTACACTTGCTGAACAGGTTTTACAAAAACTCAAAGCGCCATTTTTGTTGGTATCAGCGGACGCTGTTCCAAACTCAGGTGAGGTTTGGTTAGAGCAACAATGGGAAGCCGCACGACTTCAACATCAGAATTCTGGTTCATCGGATTTCATTTTTGCCATTGATGAGATCCAGAAAATCAGCAATTGGAGTGAGATCACCAAGAAACTTTGGGATGAGGATACGAGAAAGAAGAGGAACATCAAAGTCCTCCTGTTAGGTTCTTCACGCCTGCTTCTCCAACAAGGACTAACTGAATCATTGGGAGGCCGCTTTGAAACTACCTATCTTGGTCATTGGTCATTCAAAGAAATGCAGGAGGCATTTGGCTTCACACCTGAACAATACATTTGGTTTGGCGGATACCCAGGAGCGGCAACATTAATCAGGGATGAGGATCGTTGGAAAAAATATGTAAATGATGCATTGATCGAAACCAGCATTTCTAAGGACATCTTAATGCTCACGAGAGTTGACAAACCAGCATTACTTCGAAAATTGTTTGAATTAGGTTGCTTGTATTCTGGTCAGATTCTTTCTTATACAAAAATTGTTGGGCAGCTTCAAGATGCGGGAAACACAACAACTTTAGCACATTACCTTCATTTGCTCGACACGGCAGGACTATTAGCAGGAATTGAAAAGTTTACTGGCGAACAATTAAGGCAGCGCTCCTCCAGCCCGAAATTCCAAGTGCATAATACCGCCCTGCTGACTGCGCAACAAGCCGCAGGCTTAGACGAGGTGAAGGTACAACCTGATGTATGGGGAAGGTGGGTTGAAGCAGCAATCGGAGCGCACTTTGTCAATCATCAGCTAAGTGAGGGGTACACGGTGAACTACTGGCGACATCGAAATGATGAAATTGATTTTGTACTAGAAAAGAAAGGCAAAATAATCGGTATTGAAGTTAAAAGTGGAGCAACACAAAAAGCCCAAGGAATCGGTGCGTTTAAGAAACAGCATGACCCCGACAAGGTGTTGCTCATTGGGCAAAGCGGACTATTATGGCAAGACGTTCTCGCTATGTCCCCGTCCGAATTGTTTTAATACATCAGTTGCATAGAACACCAAACCATAACGACAATGGCAGAAAGAAATAAATCCTCGAAACTTGCTGACAAGCTCTTTCCTGATATCATCGAGCCGGATTTAGATATCCTGAACATTCCACCGGAAAAGCGTAGACTGAATACAGAGACGTATGACTTTACGGTGTCAACATTGAACGACTACCTCACTGGTGGCCATATCATCGTACCGCAGTTTCAGCGTGGTTATGTATGGAATCGCTCACAGGCATCAAGATTAATAGAATCTCTTATTATTAATTGTCCAATTCCGGTTGTTTTTTTAAGCCAAAACAATGATGAAACGCTTGCGGTAATTGACGGGAATCAAAGACTAAACAGCATTAAATTTTTTCTAAATAATGAATTTGAGCTTCGAGGATTAACCGCCTATCCGGATCTTGAGGGCTATAAATTTGAGGATCTGGACCCAAGATTTCAACGGCATATTCTGAATAGAACCATTCGTTGTATTGTAATCTTAAAGGATACCCATCCACAAATTAAATTCGATGTTTTTGAAAGACTAAATACTGGCTCCGTAAAACTCAATGCACACGAATTGAGACACGGAATACACTCCGGACAATTAATGACGCGGCTAGAAAAGCTGGGAGAAAACAAATTATTCCGCGAATTAACGTTAAATAAAAATGATAAACGCATGAAATCAGACGAACTGGTGCTGCGCTTTGCTGCTTTAGCTGATAATTGGAGGGCATATAATAAACCCCTTGTCGGATTTCTAAATAATTACAGTGAGAAATACCGCAATGCAGAAGACGATAAGCTTGATGAAATAGAGAAAGATTTTCTTGGAACCCTCGAGAAAGTCCATTTAGCTCTTGATCGGTTTGCGTTCAAAACATATGATAAAACCCTAAAGAATCCGAAGTTCAATGCCGCGTTATTTGATGCGCAGATGGTCGGCTTTTATGAGGCAAACCCAAGTGCATCCAAAATACAGAAAGTAGGAAGTCAGAAATTCATCGAAAGAAACGCTGAGTTCATAAATAAAGAGCCGTTCAATAAATTAATCTCACAAGCTACGACCGACAAGAATCCGGTAATACAAAGGGTCAACGACTATAAGAATTTTTTAAGCAAAGTATTCTAATATGCCTTACAGGAAGAGCAAGGCAAGAAAGGAGTTTGAAGATACCGCCAACCAGCTGCTATTGCTGGCTCGGCAAATCTCTTACAAGAAAGTGACGTTGTCATACGATCATAAAAATCTCATTTTCCAATCTTCAATCGTGCTTCTATGTTCGTCAATCGAAGAATTCCTACGAGTGTTCATAGAGGATCTTATATTTAACTACAAGACAAAGAGTGCTCCACTATCAGATGTACCGACCGGGCCAAGAACATATTCACTCTTCATAAAACAGAGAACTATCTATGAAGGCTTTGTTCAAAGTCGAGATGAAGCGAAAGTACTGGAGAAACTCAACATTGAAGATCCAATGTATTCGATTCTCGATCCAACGACTGTATTAACTTATCACATAGATCCACAACTGATACTGAAAGAAAGAAAATACCCATCGCCAAAAAATTTAAAAGTTTTGTTCAATCGTTTAGGGATAAAGCAGCTGTTTGCAGCATTGAACGCGAGGGGCAAGAAAGACTATGAGCTGCTTTTGAGATCATTCTTGGATATCAGAGAAACGATAGCTCACCAGGAATCAGCCTCATTAACTTTTACAGATGTCGACCGTCACTTCAAAAACGTAACGGACTTCATTGATAAAGTGGATAGAACACTCTACAGTCATATATGTTCGGAATCCGGGGAAGAATATTGGAAATAGACCCTGCGATTTAGGGGTTCAGCTAAGCAAACAAGAAGATGTATTTTTGTCCGCAAAAATGAAAGGCCGCTGATGCTTGTGAGCGCATCAGCAAGATGTATTTCTGTGCACAAAAAACCCTCCGGAGTCGGGGTTCTGGGACTTTAAAATTCTCAAACGAAGTGTCCCTTTCAATTAGGTTGAGTGTAGCGAAAACATTGCTTGCTCCTCTCAACACCTCTTCAATTTTTCTCTTTCACCAGCATGCAGTAATAACGTCTTGAAGACTGTTTACTTGTGAAGATGAAGATCAAAGATTCAATCCCTCGCTTGTGATTCCCCCGGCACTAACTAAATTGAATCAAAAATCACAAGGTGCGTGATTACTTCATTGACTTACTGGTGAACGATTAGGTGAGTTTGATTTTCTTCGCTTCTGTTTTCAATTGCACATCAAGTTGTTGCAAAAGATTTACAATCCCTGCCGGGGCTACCCAAGCGGACAGATGAGAAAATTTTTCTATCTGTCCGTTTTTATTTTCCGATAGCCCGTCTGAAAATGAGCGAGTTAAAACAATCACAGGTTGACTTCATCGGTTCGATAATGATCAATTTTTGCGATCATACGATATACCCTTCGGAAAGAGCAGATCCTGGATGTTCTGCTTCTGCTTCAAGCTGCCAGAAAGCCATAAATTGACCAGATTGAAGTGATTTCAAGAGTTTTGTTAATCACTTTCAACGGGTTCGATAAAATAAATGACGACTCAGCAATTTGTTTAGAAAGTTCATTCATTTCACTCTTTAACTTGCCGGAGACCCTCTCATAGATCTCCGTAAGCAAATCGCTCTTCGAATTTTTCGACCTTCTGTTTGATCCTCCTCCGGCAATCCCATAAATTATTCGGCGCACAATTCTCTTTGTTCTCCTGCTATTTCTATTACTTTGGTGAAAAGACGAGACTGAACCAAATTTCACCTTATTCTATGTATTCAAAATGCTGGCAGATAGTAAAAGATGATGCTAAAAAGACCTTTGAGGTTTGTGGCCAGACGTCGAACAGCAATTCGTTCGAAAATAGTATTCGCAGGATGCAAAAAGCTGGAATGAACGTGAGCTGGGACTTCCCGCCGGTAACCAATAAGAATTCCAATAAAGAGGCCATTAAGATCTTTAACTACAAAAATGAAGAGGGCCTGTACCTGAGACTTATGAACCAGTACCGGGAGATATCAAAGGGATCGGCAGATGAATGGTCAGAAGAATAAAGCCTAACAATCCTGACATCAGGAGGACTTTGTACGGCATCGCCGTTAGCGTGCTCAATTTGATCGGAGTGCTGAGGCGCTTCCTTCATGCTATAGCTCTCCGCGTCAAGCTTCTGCGTCATCAACAAAATCATTGCTGCACTTCCATCTAAGCAATAATCCAGAATACCCAAAGACATTGAGGAGAAGAAGAACTACTGATAGGTAGCGAGAAATTTCTCAAGCTTGATTTTGTTCAGGGCCAGTCAAGCTACAATAAAAAATTTCGAAAGAGCCAAAACCAAAGGAGAACCTCTTCTGCATTTTTATAATTGTTCGCGGATGGACTTGGTGATTGCAGAAATCTCCGTTCCCGTGTGCAGTGTGTCCTTGCGTTCGATCAACATGATGTGGCATTCTTCTGCTGCCGATATGCGATGATAAGCGCCTTTGGGCACAACAAAAACATCGCCCTCTGTTAGCGCGACTGGTGGCTGACCCCGGACCTTCATGTCAAGGTTTCCTTTCAAAACATAGAACAACTCATCACTATCCTCATGGTTGTGCCACGGCACATCGTCGCCTTTGATTTTTACCACTTTGACATAATGATCGTTGACTGAGGCAATAACTCTCGGAAAAAAATACTCGACAACATGATCTAATGTTGCGTTCAAATTGACGGAAGCCATGCGATTTTACTTTTTACAATTTTACCCCCTTTAATCGATAGGTACAGGAAGGTGGCGCTCAACGTGAACAAAATGAGGATCGTAAAAACAGATCCTTCAATTCCGACAGCCCCGCCCGTAATAGACTCACTGCCCACAAATCGGGCATCGATGATTTTTCCCATATCATCCAGGCCTGTGAGGTTCGAGCCATAGAACGGCTGCGCGAAGTTCCAGCCTATATGAAATGCAAAGGGCAACCAAATTCTCTTGGTGTAGACGTACATTAGTCCCAGGGTGAATCCCCAGAGCACAAAGAGGAGCAGCTCTGTAAAACTGAATTCGATATTAGGATTGGCGAAGTGCTGCATCTCAATGGATACAGCCAGCGCAAGCGCAAGATAAGTGCCAAGCCATTGTTCTAGTATCCTTAGTATTAGTCCCCGGTGCAGCAGATCTTCAATGAGAGCGGCGAGCAACAGGATTACCAAAACCTTGGCGTTATAACCAGCGAACGAGATGCCAATAAATTGGTAGTTCCCTAAAAGATAGAGTATCGAAATGGAGAGCGAAATGCAGCCGAACCCCAGGGCGACGCCTGCGACGATTTCTTTTTTCCAATTCGCGAAATCTATTTCAGCAGCTTTTCTTCGCTCGAAGTACTTGACGAAAATGCCATAGCATGCAAGCAACCATACGATTGCAAGAGAGATTCGCAATGTGTCGGCGATAGCCACATCGTCGATGATCATGTAAATAAGAGGTTTCAGCACAAGACGCTGTGAGATGCCCAGCAAACCCATACAAAAGAAATATCCGATGATGGCCTTAATCGGTGGAAATTGAGTGAACAATTTTAGATATCGCAGCATAGGATTGAATTAGCGTGATTTTTTTTATTAGTACTTTGCAAATAAAGATGATTGCCTCGTTTTGAGGCAAGTACTTACGGTGCGGTTAGATACTTACAAATACTATAGTAATAGTGATTATCAGTACGTTTAAATTATGGGCGACATGAAAAAAATACCGACCAAAGCACATTGCGCAGTAGACTATGCCTTTCAAAGGATCGGTGGAAAATATAAAGGCCGCATCCTATGGGTCTTGCGCGAAGACCGGAAGCGCTATGGCGAGCTCAAGCGCGCCATCGTAGGTGTGACGCATAAAATGCTTGCCCAGGCCTTGAAAGAGCTGGAGGCCGATGGTCTCGTAGCGAGGCAAGTTTACTTTGAAGTGCCCCCTCGGGTGGAGTACTCACTCTCCGAGTCGGGTAGGGAACTGATACCATTTATACAATTGCTACGCGAATGGGCTGTACAACAGATGGAGAAAAATGAAGACCTCGTTATT
>JBMOKS010000437.1:1545-11985 GCA_049324355.1 Bacteroidota bacterium | reverse complement strand
AAGGACTGTTAGTATGGCAATTACGGACGAATGCGATTTTAGGTGTGCCTATTGCTATGTTAATTTAAAAAATAACTATCTGTCGAGAAAAGACATTTTATCTTATGCGCGGCAGCTTGATGATCTTGGGACGTTAGAACTAGCACTAGGCGGTGGGGAGCCGACCTTGTATCCTGAGCTACCAGAACTTTGTAAAGAAATTTGGAACACAACTCAATTAGGGATAAGTGTAACGACTCATGGACATCGTCTATCGGAAGAAGTTGTAAATGCGTTGAAAGACTATGTTTCCATTATTAGAATTTCAGTTGACGGGCCGGAACCAGTTTACTCGAAACTCAGAGGCCACAGTCTCACGGAGTTGATCCCAAAGGTAAAAAAATTGTCAAGTAAAATCCCTTTCGGTCTGAATGCAGTCGTCAACAAGCTTTCGATTAAGTATCTTGATGATCTTAAAACTCTGTTTATAGACGTTGGTGCAAGTGAGTTACTCCTTCTACCAATGAAAGTAAAATCAAAATTCTCTTTGACTCACGGGGAATGGGAAAGACTAGCCGATTGGATAAATTTGAACTATAAGGATATACCGATAAGAATTCCAGTTGAAGCCCAGCACTTTTTAAACGTTCCTAGACTATTTGACGAACCCTATCTTAATGACGAGCTAGATTATGCGTTTATCGGTGTTGACAAGACTTTCAGGCCGAATTCATTCTCAAGAGATGGATTGAAAATTGAGGACTTCCACAGTCTTAAGGACTTGATAATTTACAGAAGGCAAATTGGTGGCCGATGATTATGGGAGGGAGGTGCAGCAAAGAGTTTTCGACCTCGAAACAATGAATGCGCAAAATGCAATAAGGATCGCAGCGGAAATCCCGAAGTGCGTTAGCAAGTGTGTGGACGGAATTGGAGCGTAGAGCCTGGGCCGAAGGCATTGCTAAAATTACTTAAGATGAAAAGCTTTACGGGTCTTGATGAAAAGTTCGTCTACTTTCAACATCATAAATGATTGCTTAGCGTACATACGACCCTTAAATTTCAAATCTTGATTGTTGTCTTGGTTTTGCCATGAGTGAAGCCATGCCTTACTTTCCTCAACTATATCAGATTCTGTTGTTTGAGTGAGCTTCAACTCGAAATTTGGTGCAGTAATGAATTCAATTTCTTTTTCCGATGCTTTGATAAAAGTGTCAAACAGTTGGATGGCAAAGGGAATTTTTTGATTTTCTGGGTCTGTGAAAACTGGATAGAATGCGACGTAAACTAGATTTGGAGTCATTTTGTTGTCGACAAAGAAGACATGCGCTAAATATATAAGTTCGCTAAAGCCAGGCGTTGTGAAGCTTGCAGTAGGATTAATGACCTGAGAGATTTCTTTTTGCAGCCGCTTTTGTGTTTCAAATCGCTCCAATCTTAATTCTACATTTTCGTAAAGGTCGTTTATGAGATCGACAACAGTGTCAATCCAATGCAAGCCGGCAGTACCAGCAAATCCGTGCCTTTTTGGGTGCGAAAAATGATTTCTAGCTTGCGAAATTCGTTTTATGAATGCTGGGTTTTGAACTTCAAAATAATTCCGAGATGCAAACCATTGGACAAGGGGGCTGAGAGTTCTTTCGTCGGACTTATCTTTATCCAATGTTGAATCAACGTCTCTTGCACGTAACTTCAAGGCCATTTCAAGATAATGCAGTGCCTTTGCATACGCTACGTCCAGAAACTGATAATCATAATAAGACTGAATAAGTAGGTTTTGAACTGTAGCGAAGGCTTTCTTAATATCTTCATGAACCTCGCTTTTGAATTGGATTTTTGGGACAACTCGATCGATAAAATCCTTTAAGGAAATATCATCATATAATGCAGTCCATACTGGATGCCGTTCTAGCTGCATAGGAATTAATGAATTGTTTGGTTTTGAAATTACACCGGTTTTTTTATTTTAGTATCGATTCCTCGCCCCACCTGATCCGAAGTGATCGCTAGCCCACTTGGAATCAATCGAATCTGTCCTTGTTTAATTTTATGATATATCGACCGTAAAAGGGCCGATTGAGAATAGATTTCAATAAGAATTGAAAATGGCAAAGATTGTTTGTATTCATGGTATTGGTCAGGACTTCGAAGGGCCAGAGACTTTAAAGAATAGATGGCTTGATGCTTTAAATGACGGACTGAATATCGCTGGAAGTCAAAAGGTTAGCTCTGAAGACGTTCAGCTGGTATTTTTTGGCAATTTGTTTCGGCCTGATGTTGACTATCGGAATGTGTCAGGAGGTGCTGAGCTGCAGACACCCGATGAATTGTCGGACGATGGTTGGAAAGAAGACTTATTGGTGGAATGGTGGAAGGAAGCGGCTCAGCTATCACAGAATGAGAATGCGGAAAAATTACTCGGCACATCAGAGGTACAACCACCGAATATGGATGGCCGTGCACGAACTCCAAAAATATTGCAATCTGCGCTTTTACAACTCTCGAAGACGAAATTCTTCAAGCTGATTGGCCCAAAGAAATTGCTGATCTCAACACTCGGACAGGTGAAACTTTTCCTGCATGACGCAGAGTACAAACGAAAAATCATTGATCGCGTGCGTGAGAATGTTTCGGGCGATACGCAAATCGTAATAGGCCATTCGCTGGGTTCTATTGTTGCGTATGAAGCTCTTTGTTTAAATCCATCGTGGCAAATTAAAGGCTTTGTCACACTGGGTTCTCCACTGGGAATTCGCAATCTGATTTTTGACAATCTCACACCAAAGCCGGACGGAAAAATCGGATTTTGGCCCGGAAACGTGAAGCGATGGACGAATATTTGTGACAGCGGAGATATCGTTGCGCTCGAGAAAAAGTTATCTGTCTACTTCCGGGGTGTTGAAGACCATATGATCTATAACGGTTGGCAGTCTCATGATATCAGGCGATATCTTTCTTCTGAAGTCACAGGCAAGGCAATCGCAAATTGCCTTTATCATATGTAATGGACAAACCCAAGCGCTATATCATTGCCATTGGTTCGCCGGAATCGCCTGGTTGTGCATATCTTAAAAAGGTACCCACTGACGTAGAAAGAATTGTAAAATTCTTTGAGAGTGCATCGCAGGGTTATGAGCATGTACTGTCTGAAGAAATTCCGATCGGCGCACCTTCAGCGGTTGTAAAGAAAGCGCTGGAGGAGTGGTTTGCCAGTGATACACTGAAACGTTCTGATACTGTCGTGATTTATTTTGCGGGGCACGGAGAACCTGATGTGGGAAAGTTTAATTCAGCGTGCCTGCTACTTTCCGATTCAAAAATAAAACTTCCCTCAACCTATATTACAAGCCGTGATCTCATCTCAATTATATATGGAGGTGAAAACGAAAGACCTGGCAGCATTTTGTTGATTCTAGACGTGTGCTATGCGGGAGCATTCGCGGGCCAGGGGATTGGTGAAGCTGTTAACGCCATTTCTGAAATTGAGGCTGACTCGGGTTTTTGCACGATGGGATCTACAGCAAAGTCGGTTGCAGAGGACGGCGTTTTCCTAGAGGCTTTTTTTGGTACATATTCAGACGATGCGTGGAGACCTGCTGGAAGGAATTTTCCTATCCTCGACCTTGTCGAGGGAATGAATCGCTGGTTTGAAATCAATAGAAAAGGTCAACGCGCTTCATGCAATATTACTGGCGCGCGGGGTCGCAATAAATTCATTTTCACTGAACTGAAACGACAGGTTGGTATTCAGGATTTTGCTCATTGGGACATAAAAGCTCGCGGCATTGACTATGCAGGACTCAAAGACTGGTTTTTTTCAGGACGCATTATCGCTTTAAAGGAAATTTGCAATTGGCTGAAAACTGAAACTCCGACTAAAATTGTATTTGTCACGGGCGATCCAGGTTCTGGAAAATCGGCGTTGTTAGGCAGGACTCTTTTAAGTGCCATTCCATCCACCCGCGATTCAATTATGGAGGGTCTGAAAATTAAGATTGACGATGACACATTGCCAGAGGCAGACTCCATAAAAGCTTACGTTAACCTGAAAGGATCAGAGGTAAGAGACGTTATCAAAATATTGGCAAGTCAGTTCGATGTACAAGCTGATTCGGCAGAAGAGCTTGTGAACTCATTAGCAGGTTTAACTAATAAAATCAGTGGGATCATTTTTGATTCACTCGATGAGGCAAACGATTCTTTTATTCATTTCGCGGAGCTTTTTGAACTCCTTGCATCAATATCAAATGTTAAATTGATCATTGGCTCTCGGCGAAATATTTTGCTGAACCACTTTGGTACGCGTGCACGAACGATTGACCTTGACGACACAAAATATTTTGACTACCGTGATATTCAGAATTTTATCTATAACCGTTTCAAAACAGCGCCTGCCTTTGCAAAAATGAACGCTGAAACTGAAGTTAATTTGAAACGCCTTACCGAACGGATAACCATTAAAGCAAATCACTCATTTCTCTATGGCCGCGTTGTTAGCCGCTACCTCATTGACAAATTATCGCCTGAAGCTATAGAACACGGGGAGCCGTTCGAAGATTTAAGAGTACCCGAAGACATTAATGAGGCTTTTGGTGAGGATTTGCGTCGATTCAAAAACGGGCAACAGAATCTGGTTGAAGATCTGCTTGTGCCGCTTGCATATGCCAGAGGTAAAGGCATGCCCCAGAAGAACATTTGGTGTTCAGTGGCTTCTAAAATAGCCAACAGAACCTATAGCAACACCGACATTCGGAAATTAAAAGAGGAAGCCAGCTACTACCTGATAGAAGATGTTGACAATGGGGAGGTTGTTTGCAGAATATTTCAGGAACCGTACAAAACATGAGGGAGTACAAGAGCAGATAGCGTTAGCATTACTTTTATTGCGTGGTCAAAACGGTTCGACGGAACTGTCATGGAAGCACACTACATCTCCGTATATACTAAATCACTATGCCGCGCATTCAGCAATTGGTAACCGATTGGATCAAGATCTTGCTGACTTCGATTTTTTACTTCACTATCCGTCAGAAAATTTGTTGCCTGTGATGTCATTCGTTCAGTCTGCCAATGCTAAGAGAATTGCCAATGCCTACATGCGTGCGTCGCGATGGCAAAAGTCAGACTCCAAACAGTTTATTGCTCAACTATCTTTAAGGGCCTTCGAATACGGATCAACCGAGTTGCAAGACACACTCATTCAACAAAATCATTCCCTTCCATGGAAGCCAACATGGTGCCACTGGAGCAATCCCTTTTCTAATTACGTAGTGGGAGAGACCAGTGAAGTTATCATTACGGGCATCACATGCCTTGATCCATTGTTTGGACCTTTAGCAATATGCCTGTATGGTGGAAGCGACCCTATAAGGATTTGGCGCCTAAACGATGGAAAACTGCTCAAGGCTTTTGCTCCTCCAACACTCGTGGTTGATCAATTTGGAACTTCTGAAACTCCGAACCTTGTCACGACACTAAAAACGGACAATGGTCTCATCTTAGTGGTTGCCTGGCGTGAGACAGTCGCTGTTTATTCCGTGGATAAGAATGTTCCTTTGTACAGTCTGCGGTGTGACGGAAGAGTAACAGCCATGACTACCGCTATCGTAAATGGCCAGCCGTTTCTTTACACATCGATTACTTCAGCTGGAAAAAAAGCTATTTCTGTCAAGAAAAAAGTAGATGCAATATGCCTGGTGAAAAGAAGGCTCCCTGATTTAACTCTTGAAAAAACACATGACGAAATTAGTAACGCGGCAATTTATTCTTTGGCGACAACTGAAATAAATGGCCAAGCCATAATTGTTTCGGGAAGCGACTCATATAATTCTGGTATGCATCTGGAAAAAAGCATGCTACGATGTGTCTCTGCTGATACCCTTGAAATATTGTTTTCCCCGGACATTTCCTATGACTCTGGGTACATCAAAGATGTCACTCCCATTTGGGTTACCAATACTTTATGGGTCTTGGCAACTAACAGCGATCGGTTGATTATGGTAAACCCGACTACAGGTGAAGAAATTAATTTGTCTTCACACACGGATTTGATCTCGAAATTCGTTGGTTACCGCCTAAGCAAGTCAATACTGGAAATCATTTCGTTTCGTTTCAACACACTTATCATTTATAAAATTGATTTTGTCATTGCGAGGCCCAATGTATCGAGAACCATAACAAGTTTCGAAATACGGGAGCCGAAGTGGCTTGATCCTATTTATGTCCACAACAGGTACCGTCTGATCAGTGCCGATAAGTTCCTTAGAATCTGGGATGCTGACCAATTCTTTTCTGTTGATAATAGCAATATAGCCGATTCGAATAGCAGCCAATCAGAGGAATATTTTGTTACAGTATCTGTCAAGGACAAAGTATATGTCGGTGCATCAAACACAATATTCGTATGGGATACACGTGGAAACCTTTTGTTTAAGCGTGCACCGATAGGCAGTGTATTAACTCATTTGTCGTTTTTTACAGAAGATAATGGTGACTATAAAATAGTTGGGATGGATACCGGAAGTAAAATTTGGGTCTTTCAACCCGACCTTGAACCAGTTGCATGCTTCGACACTTTGAAGGTAGATACGATCATGTCGTCGTTTAATGGAATGACAGTATTCAGGCAGGATGGAGTGGATTTGGCGGCGTTGAGTGGTAAGAATGAAGATCAAAGATACGAAATCAGGTTACTAAACCTTCATACTGGCGCGTTTGTCAAAATAAATCGCACCATTGGAATTTCCGGGTACGATAATAAGCCAATGTATGCTCCGGGATTTCTGAATTATAGTGGTAATGAATGGCTTGTGTTGATTGGAGGTAATGGCCAAGTTCGCTTATGTGATCTGAAGCAAACAGAGTTCGATATAGAACTGGATTTAGAAAAAAGGTGGGCAATGGATTATTATCATTATATCCGAATGATCGACTGCACAGTAGTCGGCAATCAACCATTGGTGGTGACGGGAAATGATGGTGGTGATCTTGCTGTTCGGGACGTTATAAACAATGTCTATACTGCTGAAATATCAAACGCCCATCGCGGAAGCATGACTTGCCTGAAGTTTCACGCAATTGACCCGTTGAATTCGATTATTGTGAGTGCATCCACGGACGGCACGATCAAATTCTGGTCGTTGAGGTTGCAGCTACTGCACACAATTGATACTGAAAGCCTCCTACGATCCTTTTCGTTCTCAAGTACAAAAACAATGATCGTAGTTTGCCCCACCGGGATAATAAATATCGAATTGGATTGGAACCTGATTCTTGGTAGCAATAAATAAAACATTGGACTATGATAATCTTAAAAAATAGAGAGTTGTCTAAAAAGGCAGTTCTGAAATTGACTCACTAACCTTCATTCATTACGCCAGCAAGCGAAGAACCTGAGATAAAACTCTTGCGGGCAAGCCGTGCCTACGCAAGCGCTTCGGTATACCACAACGACGAACATTAACTGCGAAGGGCGAGCCTTTGCGCCAAATGCCAACCAGCAGCCACCAGCCACCGAGATGGATACGAACTAAATTTTTAAACATAATGCCAGGCACACCTGCCTACGTGAGGCACTTCGGCAGGCAGGCGGGATCGGATAGAAAGATGCAAGGGCTGCCGGAAAAAAATACTACCCCGACTAAGCTAAAGCTTCGTCGGACAAGCCCGCGCGCTCCGTTACATCACAATGGATTCGGAGCTGAATAGGGGGGGTGGAGATTGCATCTTTCTATTCCGCAAGCCCGTAACTTTGTGTTATGTTTAAGAATTTAAATCTGCAGATATGGCTGACGAAAGACTTGTTTTTTATGGCATAACGATAACTGATTGGCTTCAAGGCATAGGATCTTTAATAGGCATAATAGGCGGGCTTTGGGCTGTGATCACCCTGTTCCGAAAGGATAAAGACAAACAACTGCAAATTGATAGCCTTGGAAAAATCGCTGAACAAAGCGAACAACATACGCGTCAATTGATTTACCAAGTTGAGCAACACAGGAAGTCAACCTCTTTACTTCAAGAGCAGGTTGATATCTTTCGAAAGTCGTTGGAAATGACGGTCGAAGTCGAAGATGCAAAACGAAAGGAGGAAAAGATCAAAAAGGCACAAAGGGCAATTGATATTCAACCTAACTTTGAGGTTTTTCTTCCGGATAAAGAATTGATCGACAGAGATACAACTTTAACGTTTCCACTGGTTAATAGAGGAGAAAAAGGAAAAGTTGTTGAGATTATAGAACTGAACGGCAATAATGCAAAGCCAAACGACGCAAGCCGAAATGTATTTATTGACACCGGTAGAATTCTCAGATTGAGTTTTCAGGCGAAACAATTTGGTTTAACAATGTTACAAGTCAACACGCACGTTAGTTTGATTATAGAGGATAAAGACGGCAATCAACATTATCAGGAAATCCACGGCAAGGGTAAGAACCTGAACATTAGCCAGCCGAAAATTTTCAAAGATCCAAATTAGTCATTAGTTGGAGTGTGCGCTGGCCCGAACCAAAAGCGGGGGTGCGTTGGCCTGCCTACGTGAAACACTTCGGACAGGCAGGCAAGGAGGGTGGAAGCTGGGCCTTGATTTTTTTGGTGCTTTTTGCATCAAGGCAAAAAGAACAAGAGACACAACGGCCCTACCATGCGTTCTGGTGAGCAGGGTAGGCCCCTACCTACGCGAGGCGCTTCGGCAGGCAAGCAGAAAATTTCGTCAGCCTCTCGGTCTATATTTTGACGCGTTTCTTGACAGGGGACTTTTTAAATGATTTTTTTGGATTTATTTGTTGCTTGGATTTGTGCCGCTGTATCAAATCACTGATTCTTTTTTCTTCTTCTTTGGTTAAGGGCCTAGTACCTCCGATAAAGTCTACGTCCAATTCGTTCTTGTTTGCTTTCATATCTCAAGGTTTTTAAAATACTTATTGATAAGCCTAAATGCCGCTTTTGTTTCGATGATCATTAATCTTCCTCCCGCATGAAATGCTCCTAACGTTTCCTCGTAATGATCAATCAATTGTGTCTTTGAAACGAAGGATACATTTCCGTCAAATCCCCTTTGAAAAGAAAGTCTACACGCAAACGCCACCAGATTTCCAGGAACTCCTGAATACATTTTTTTTTGACCTTTATTGAACGGAGCGCTCTCAACAAGGTGCATATAGATGTGATCGGATTTAATTTCAAGACTTACCAAGCCTTGAATTACATTAACATTATCAACAATTGTGAGTTTGTAAACTTCGCGCTCTGGTTGAGTCAACTCAAATTTCCAGTCGAAAACCCAGCCATTTTTCTTAGTGATTGTCTTGAGATCATCCTTCGTTAGGTGGATCACATTGGTTGTGAAATTATCACCTGTAGTTGTGTTTTCAATGGAATTTGTCAGCTTGTCAATGACAAAGTCGAGTCCTTTTGTCCTGGTTCTTTTCACTCTCCAAATTTACGAATTTCTGTCCATTGAATGGTTGGTTTCAAGGGTCGGGCGCGCTGGAAAAAGGATGTGTAATGCGGGCTTTGGTCCCGATAGCTATCGGGAGCGCCAGGCATTTGCGCGGCCTGCATTACTTATGCGTGAGCGTCTGACTGCATTTTGTATTTATATGCGTTGGCAAAAAACTTTTGTGACACGCTTAAATAGCCACGCAAGTTCAGCTGGACTGCTGCACGTTCATGTGCGGCTGGACTTGCGCGGCACGTCAAATTATATGACTGTGTGTACGCGTCAATGAGGACGGAATTTTCAGCGCACGATGCAGACGCAGGCCGGTAGACGTTATTTAGCATAATATAATTATATGACTGCGTGTCAGCCAGTTAGCCTAGCAATAGTCATATAATTTATATTATGTTAAATAGAGTTAGCCGATACCAATCCCCTTTATAATCTCTAAAACCTTGTATACATACAATTCAGTCCCGCTACCACTGCGCTTATGTATGGGCCGAGATCAATCAACAGTTGGTAGACGCCAATGTTGGGTCAATCGATCGATTAGCAATTAAATCCTATTTTTAACCTTATGTTTGAATCACCTGCTTTCAAAAGGTCACTTGACGAAGAAATTTTCAACCGCTGGTTGGCAGACGGCCGAGGGCGCAACCTCGGTTATCACTATATGCTGGTCATATGGGATGAATTTGAATTGGCGTTTCAGCCTGTTTATGTCACTAACCGCCATGACATCTGTCGGTGGCTCAGTGAAAATATGCGGGATGGCTCAGTGAATTTTTTTCGTGTGAAAGCAGCCTGATTTGGCCGAATATAGGGCTGGATTAATAAGAAGGACTGTTCAGGCTAACGGTGGAATTTAACCCCAAGCTCTGCACAGGCGCATTCAAATTTCTGGTCAGTGCAATTCCAATGCATGATGCATAAGAGGTCGGGACTAGTCATGGAATAATCGTAAGTCCGCTGCGTGATCGATCCGTTATATAATAGAGTATCCCACCTGGCCAATCCCT
>JBMOKS010000437.1:0-1535 GCA_049324355.1 Bacteroidota bacterium | reverse complement strand
GACCTTTGCTCGATGGCTTTTATAATTTCGAGGCGCATCTCTTTTAGGATACTAATTGCGTCTTCGGGATTAGCGAACGGCCTTTCCAGTTTGCCGATGAAAGGAAAATCTTCCAGCCAAAGGAGAATATAGATCTCCATGGTGACAATTTGTTGTAGCTTTTTCTTTGGTTTCATGTTCATTTGTTTAATCCATGTTCATAGCCTTGTCATTAACTTCGACAAAAGCAATGTTATCGTACTTTACTGTTGTATCGGGTTTTACATGGCCGAGTAAAACCTGCGTTTCACGAAGCCCCGCCCCGCCTGAAAGCATGTGTATAGCATACGAGTGTCGCAGCGTGTGCGCTCCCTTCTTTTTTGCACTCGTCTGATCGAGAAAGTTCTTAACGATCTTGTAAACGTTGGTTCTCTGAAAACGATTACCGTGTATATTGGGAAACAGATACTGCGAATTTGGCCATCGACTTTTTCGGAAAGAAAGATATTTAGATAGTGTAACCAATGTGACTTGTGGCAAGGGAATTAATCTCTCCTTCCCTCCTTTATTAGACACCACTTTTAGAAAGCCCTGCTCCAACAACAGATCATCCAATTGCAAGTCGCATAGCTCGGATGTCGTCACACCAGTTCCATAAAAGCAATCCAGGATTGCAACATCCTGAAGCTCGAACAATTTGTTTTTCCCGAGAGCTTCGAATGCCACTCCCAACTCAGATGGGCTGACGCAACTGGGAAGCGCTTTCCTTTCTCTCAATTTTTTGACTTTGCGAAAAGCGTTATGGATGACAATCTGCGTTCGCAATAGAAAGTCGTAGAAGTTGCGAACGGATACCAGCTTATTATTTATAGTGACGTTATGCAGTTTTAGTGATTTTAAATAAATGACATAGCGTTTCACGAAATCTGTATTGATTGCCTTAATGGCAACACCTACTTTTTCGGCATAGCTGAAATATTCAAGCAAATGCCTTCGATATGTGGCCAAGGTTTCAGGAGCACAATTCCGATCGATTAGAAATGCAATGTATAAATTCAATAATTTGGCATCCTTTATCCTACCTGTCATTGTCCTCTTAGAACATGTCATGTTAGTTCTTCTATGTGGAAATTGTGGTCTTCTTGTGCGCTGCATGCACGCCTTCTTTGGCTCTTTGATGGCGAAGAACAGCAGTCTCACGACGATCGATCAGGCTTATCCGATCACCTGTGACTTCTACTAAGGATTCCACATATGTATCGTCACCGAATAAGAACAAATGGATTTGTGAGGGATCGATATTCTGAAATTTTGCACGCAATTTAAAAGCATCAATTTTACGGATAACTTCATCTTTGACCACATAAAGGTGTACCCCTAAATGGCGAAGCTTGATCACACCATCGTATGAAAATACAACACGAGTAATCAACGATTTATTTGCTATGATCCTGTCGACGTGTCCCTGGGATAGTTTCATAATTTCTGAATGGTTTCGTTCAAGTAGACCATTTGAGGCTCGATTCGGACCTATCGACCTCCCCTGCTCAATTTCA
>JBMOKS010000436.1:10770-12041 GCA_049324355.1 Bacteroidota bacterium | reverse complement strand
AATAGGGTGGCATAGGCAGGCGCGTAAGTTGCGACGCTTTGTAAGTGCGCACGGGCTTCTGCCAGCGAATTCTGACAAGCAAACTCCGAACGAGTTAGTGAATCGAGCGCAGCGTTGAACCGGTTTTTGATCTCTTCGGCATGCTCCATGATTTTGAGTTCTGACTCCATCGCCTCCTGATCGGTGCCGTCGAGATCAGCTTTCACCAGCTCGTCCAGCTGAAAACGGATGTAGTCTGCTTCCTGCCTTAAAGTGCCAGCTTCGTCTCGCAGGGTGTCAAGTTCTTTTTTAACTTTTATGTAGGTTGCCCAGGCTTGCTGATATTCATCACGAATGGATTGATTTTCGGCATAGGCATCAACCAGCTGAAGTTGAAAGGATTGATTGCCAAGTTGAAGGGTTTCGTGCTGGGAATGGATATCCAGCAACAGGTTGCCGATCTTCCGCATCACGTCAAGAGTTACGGGTGTATCGTTGATAAATGCCCGCGACTTTCCGCCTGTACTGATCTCTCTTCTGAAAACCGTGTGGTCATCGTAGTCCAAATCTTCCGCCTTGAAAACAGGTTTTAATTTGTAAGTCTTAATGTCGAATGTCCCCTCTATGATGCACTTCTCATTTTCGTCCCACATCACTTTAGTGTCGGCACGGTTGCCCAGTAACAAACCTATGGCGCCGAGCATGATGGATTTTCCGGCACCGGTTTCACCGGTGATGACATTCAGGTGACCGGACGGGTTCATTTCCAGATGTTTGATCAGGGCATAGTTCTTTATCGTAAGATGCTTCAGCATTACTCTTTCACGTCAAAGTAAATTTCGTAAATGTTATTCAGGCTCACAGGTACTTTTTTCAAACGCATGTTCTGGATCACAATTTCTGTTGGATGTACTTCCTGCAATTTGCCCGTCAGCACTGCGTTGTCCAAGAGTACGACGTTGATCGTTTTACCGACCATGTCACTTATCCTTTCGCGAAGGTGAGTTCCCTGAAGCCTGGTTTGCCTGGTGCTCATCAGGTTTAAAGATAGAACGTTATCGGCATTCTGACTATGCCGAAAAATTAATTTTTAAAGCTTTAACGCTAATTCTGTAAGATCTTCTCGTAGCTGCTCCGGTTAGACGGATCGATGGCCGTGATGATGTCGTAGGCCTCCCGGCGCGTTTGAATATTGCCATCTGAAAAGATATTGGCCAACTCTTTTCCCTTGGCATCGAAAAAGCTGATAACCAGTATGGAATTAGGGTTGATGTCGCGCACTTTTTTGATGT